>CAYPIM010000237.1:0-8339 GCA_964410795.1 uncultured Lewinella sp.
TCTCCAGGACGGAGGAAAATTCCAATATTCCAATCATCACCTGGTCTTATTCCACTAACGTAGGCCTCCAGGGCTTTCAGCTTTACCGCTCTGTTGGCTCCGGACCAATGATGAAATACCGCCTCCTGAACGGCAATACGCCAGATTTACGTGGCGGCAACGGCTCCTTCACTTACGTTGATCGGAGTGTCAACAACAGTACGGTTTACCGGTATAAGATGTTGGCTGTTTTCTGGGATGGGGGATGGAGTGAGTTTACGGAGATCAGGTGACTAAGCCGCACTTTAACATAAATGGAGGTAAATAGCTATTGAAATTTTGAGCAAAAAAGCAATTACGATTGAAAGGGGTACTGAGCTGCTTTACAAGAAGTTGGGCGGGGCCGCAGGTGCAATGTCTGTTGAAGGGATATGGATGACCTTTAGGCGTTCAACCTTTGTACTGCTAATGACCTTAGCCCTGATAGCTTTCCTTGCACCTGCGCTCCGCGCCCAAAATTTTCCGCCCCTTAACCCAGCGCAAGACCTCTACCTACTGGCCAACCCCCGTGACGAAGGAATAGAATTGCGGTGGGCTCCATTCAAACCGGAAGATTGGCCCGTTGGTTTGCAAAACGGCTATACGCTAATGCGAGAAACAGTGGGGATAGGCCGTCGTCGATTAACCCCTGCTGAAAGCGCCGCCACTCAGCTTACTTTGCTGGAGAATGCTTTACCCAAGCCCGAACTTAGTTGGGAGCCATTGGTGGATACTAGTAATTTTGCGCTTGCGCTTGCCGGAATGATTTATGGCCAGAAGGACGCTCCTAAAGCTCCGGAAGTATTGGGGCAGCAACACGGAATTGCCCTTTTTGCCGCAGACCATGATTTCCCCGCCGCTATTCATGGCGCATTAGGCTATTTGGATACTGAGGTAAAGGAAGGAGAGGTTTATACCTACACCATTAGTAACGGCAAAGCAAGCAGTATAAGAACGATCAGTAGAAGTGCCAGAATAATTCCTCCTGCTGCTGTCTCCGTCCTGCCTGAGATCAAGACTAAATCCGTTGTCCTCGCCTGGAACCGTGCAAAAACAGATGGTTATTACTCCAGTTACAATGTAGAACGAAGCGATAATGGCGGGCGAACCTTCTTCCGCCTCAATAAGCTCCCCTTGGTACAAATTCTGAACGAATCGAACTACGATACGCTGCAGTATTTCAACGATACCTTTCCTGTGGTTGTGGCTGATATTGAATTCCAGTACCGCTTCGCCGGGGTGACGCCCTTTGCCCGTCAGGGGCCGTACAGCGAAGTAGTTAAAGTGCTCCCGGAACCCGATCTCGCGACTATGATGCCCCGGATTTCGGAGATGACCGAAGACCTTGAGGATAATTACCGTATTAGTTGGCAGATCCCCGTTGGCTCCCAGAACAAAATTGCTTATTTCGAGGTGCAGCGTAGTCCGGTAGGCTTCCAGGGCTTTACCCCCCGAAGCGAAAAAATTCCTGCAACCGAGCGCAGCTGGATCGAAACGAACCCGGAAACCGACTACTTCTATATGGTTGTTGCCTATGACGATCGGGGTGTTCCCTTCGGCAGCCCGGTAAAACTGATGACGATTTTTGACCGTGATCCGCCCTCACCACCGACAGGCCTGTCTGGTAGCATTGATTCCCTCGGCAATGTCCGCCTGCAATGGGCGGAAAACCAGGAAAAAGACGTTAAAGGCTACCGTGTTTACTTCGCTAACCGCCCTGCTGGCCACTTCCCACAGATCACCCGTAAGCATACCATTGATACAACTTACGACTGGAAAGTGACCATGGATACCCGTGCCGAAGAGGTGTGGTTTAAGGTCAAAGCCGTGGACTATCAGGGTAATTACAGCCAGTTCAGTGAAGCATTGGAACTTACTCGCCCCGACTTCCGCCCACCAACGGAGCCCGTTATAAAATCGGTCAGCAGTACCCAGGAAAGTGTGACCTTACGCTTAGCTCCCAGTAGTTCGGATGACGTAGTTTACCATCTAGTTCAGCGCAGCCCCGAAGGAGATAACAATTGGATCACTCTGGATACACTAAAGCTCCCCAATACTGAAATCTTCGATTGGTCGGACGAGTCTGGGCAATTAGGGATCACCTACGATTATCGCCTTTACGCAGTAGATGATGCTGGTCTCACCAGTAGCAGCATCCCGTATCCCTCTCAACGCACCGATACCGGGGAGCGCGCACCAATTGAGAACTTCCGCGTCATCCGAGCGGAGGAGAATTCCAATATTCCGATCATTACCTGGTCGTATCCTGCCACCGTTGGCCTTCAGGGCTTTCAGCTATATCGCTCCGTTGGCTCCGGGCCAATGATGAAGTACCGCCTCCTAAACGGCAACACACCCGATTTTCGCGTAAGCAATGGGACCCTCACTTATATTGACCGGAATGTGGAAAATAGAAAGGTTTACCGGTATAAGATGACAGCCGTTTTTTGGGACGGGGGGTGGAGCGGGTTTACGGAAATCAGGTGATTAAATCGTACTTTAACTTTAAAATGGAGGTAAATAGACTGACTTCACTTTCAAAATTGAACCATGCCTGTAAACCTCCAGCGCTGAAACCTATGCCTGAATTGACTACACTGCCCGGACTGTTAAATATCTGGAACCTATCATTTAAAAGCCTATTGGGTACGAGGCAGCCTGCTTACTTTCGGATTACATCAGGACTCTTGCCGAAATCCGGGCTTGGTGTAAGTATCACAACGTAGATTATCGTATTATTACAAACACCTACTGAGTTCTCTACATGCGTTTTTTTATAATCCTGCTATACTGTTGCCTACTTTCTGTAGGCTTGAACGCCACTTCTGGTCCTGGTAAGCCCGTTCCGATGGAAGCAGATCTTACTGCCTTTCTGGAAGCATATGACCTTGTTCCGGATGTACCTATTCTACCCACATCTCCGCCAACAGCTGAAGAGCGTGCGTCTCTGGCCAATGTATTTACTGCTCCACCAGTACTTAGTCCTACGGGGGATGACTTGCGCAAAGTTGCTGCATTTACGAATCAGGTAAAAAGCAAAGTGGATTCCGCCCGTGCCATCCTAAACATGGTCCGTGAAGAGACTCGCCAGTTGCAAAACCTGGTGGATGCTCAGTTAGCGGCTCTCCCGCTTGGGATCAAGCAAACGGTGGGTAATACCGAGGTTTTTATCGCAATTGCCGAAGCGCGCTTGACGCCTAGTGCCGCGGAAGTCGATATTTATCTTAGCCTTGACCTGCCGGATACAGATCAGGATCCCATCTTTTTGGCCAAGGGAGTAGGGTGGTCGCGCCAAGGTGGTTTCGTTGGTGAAATAGAACTTGAACTGATCGCTGACTGGGGCATTGATTTCAACGCTGGCCGTAGTCGGCTTATCCTTCGAGCAGATGACGGCGGAGAGCTTGGGGGGACTTTTGTGAAGATCAATTGTGATGGCTTTGTGGCGGGCCGCATCAACGCTTCCGTGCTGTTTTCTCGTAACTGGGTGATACCTGTTGTTGACGGTGAGCCTTTGACCGATGATAAAATAAACGCTGCAACTACTTCAGAGGCCATTTACTCCGGTCAGCGCGTACAGGCGGATTTCACGATTGACATTGATGCACAGAATGGCTTTGATTTTCTGGCCGAGATGCAGGTCCCAATGCCCTTTGTTTTCAAAGGGAAGGAACAGGTGGAAGTCTCCATTGGTATCATGGCGATAGACCTAAGCGACGTTGTGAATCCGACGGGCATGGAAGTGCCTCCCAATTATGTATCTCTCCACGGCAACGGGCCTGGCGCCTTAGCTCCAACCTGGCAAGGCTTTTACCTGGCAGGACTGGAAATAAAATTGCCCGAAAAACTATCTAAAGACAACAATCCGCCAATAGTAGTAGGAGCTCCCTATCTTATCATTGACAAGATGGGCATCACCGTCCATCTTTTTGCAGAGGACATACTACCGCTTGGTGAAAAATCTGCCGATGGTTGGGCTTTCTCTGTAGACCGGGTAGACCTGAAGATTACGGCAAATCAATTTGAAGAAGCTGGGATTGAGGGGAAGATTAATATACCGCTTCTGGCCAGTGCAGCGGCGAATTGTGGGGGCAGTGCAGCAGACGTCCCCCCAAGTACGCTTGATCCTAATGATTGCCTACTTTACGATGCATTATTCATCGCCGGAGGAGACATTTACTTCACCGTCGAAAGCCAGACCGACTATTGTGCAGATCTTTGGAAAGCGGAAGTTGTCATTGAAGCCAACAGTAAACTCTTGCTGAATTATATCGACGATCAGTTCCAGGCTGCCGCCGTCTTATATGGCAGCATTTCAATTGACGCTCAGATCAACGATAATTTTGGTCTAACGATGGATTCTCTCAGCTTTGATAGCCTTATTCTAAGCAGTCAGCCACAATACTTTTCTCCGGGAACATGGGACTTTCCGGAATCCATTACCGCCCAGTTTGGCGCGTTCTCCTTAGGCTTTGAGCACATTGAAATGGCCCTTGATCCCAATAGTCAAAATACTGATGGGCGAGATGTGGCGCTTAGTTTTCAGGCTTATTTCAATCTGGATACAGATCTTGATTTAGACGTTGCGGGCGCTTTCCAGATTCTTGGCTATTTAAATGACGATGATGGCCGGCAAAAATGGCGTTTTAAACGCATCAAGGTTAACGCCATCCAGGCTGAAGCATCAACTGATTCCTGGTCGCTAAAGGCTGCTATTGCTTTTTACGAAAACGATCCGGAATGGGGGACTGGCTTCTACGGTAGCGGAGAACTTTTCCTGACAATGGTAGGAGGGGATATCGGCATCGCGGCGGTGGCTCAGTTCGGTACAGCACCGGACGGGATCAATAAATACTTTTTTGTCGATGTTATTGCCCGGCTTGGTGCAGGTATTCCTATAGGCCCTACAGGGCTGAAGCTAATGGCCATTGGAGGGGGCTTGTACACCAATATGTCTCGTACCGACGGTGCCATACAATCCTTTGTTGAGCCCGTTAACGATGATGCCAGAATCGATGCCCGTAATGCTGTTGATGAATACGAAACTTGGGATGGGACGGGGAGCTCACCTTTAAATGGGATCGTAGGGATAAGTACATCCGGTGTTTCTTATGAGGTAAACACGGGCAATAAATTTGGTGCTTTCCTTCAGGTGGTAATAGCCGGGGCGAACCCAGACGCCTTCAGCGTCAACGCCCGCCTGGAACTGATTGTCAACGATAATGGTGGTTGGCAGGCCAGGATTGATGGGAACATCATGGTCATGGCTCCGGTCAATTACACCAACGATTACATGATTGATGAAGGGATAGGAATATTTGTTCATATGTCTTATACGCATACGGCGGATTATAAAGGGTTTAAGGCCTCAGCTGATGTTTTTGTGAACGTAGCGGGAGGTATTATTCAGGGTGGACAACCCGAAGGTGAAGTGCCAGAAAACAGTGGTCCAGGCACCAATAGCGGAGAATACATTGCCTCCGGCCTGGGCTACGCCGGAGGGGTAAGTCTAGAGTTCAGTACGGAAACCTGGTATGTTCACATTGGCCATCCATCGCCCGGCAAACGGATCGCACTTCAAGTTGGCGTTGGCCCGTTTAATGTCGCCTTTACTAGTTATTTCTGTATTGGCAAGCTGGTTCCTCCCATACCTCGTTTGCCACGCAATGTTACCGAGATCACCGGAGACATTGACATGTCCCGCGATTTTGCACAATATGAAAACGCCTCCGGTTTTGCGTTTGGAGCGAGTCTTGACTTAGAAGCCGGTGGCCAATTCTTAATCTTTTACTTTGAAGTAACTGCTGGCATTGGTTTTGACATAAATATCCGTAGATACGGTGATGCGATTTGTCTTGGTGGTGGGCTCGATGCGCCAGCTATCGGCATCAATGGTTGGTATGCTGCTGGGCAGGCTTGGGCTTATGTAACCGGTAGTATTGGGATAGAAGTGAATTTATTTATCTTTAGTGGGAGGGTGGAAATTCTTAGTGCTGGTATTGCCGCCGTCTTACAAATGAAAGGGCCTAACCCGACGTGGGCTCGGGGGACGCTAGCAGGATACTACAGTGTTTTGGGAGGCTTGATTAGAGATGACTTTTCTATTGATGCCGAGTTTGGCCAAAACTGTGTGATCGTTGGCCGAGGTGGAGAAGATCCTTTCGCTAACGTTGACATTCTTTCCGGGCTAACCCCCGATGAGGATTCAGAAAACGTTGCCGTAAGCACCATACCAACGGCCTATTTGACCTTGCCTCTTGATGAAGAGAACGAACTGGGCGCTAAAATTTATCGCGTCAGTTGGACGGAAACTCAGCTTAAAAAGGTAAGCGGGGGAAATAATATACCTGGTACCGTTATCAAAGAAGATGGAGCCTATTTAATTCAGTTTGTTCCTGATGATTATTTGGATGGAGAGACAGAATATGAAATCAAAGCAAGTGTTAAGCTAGAAAGCAGGCCCGTAAACGGTGGAGGCTGGAACCTAGTAAAAAACGAAGAGTTGGTTCATCAATTTACTACTGGAACGCCTCCCGACAGTCTAGAATTTGACAACATTGCTTATAGCTATCCGGTAGCAGGAATGGGCAATTTTTATCCGCAGGAATACTTAAATGGTTACCTAAAGGTGAAACGTACTCAGCCCACACTGACGGATAATATCACAGCGGTTTACACCCGCTCAGACGATAGTGCCCCCATTACTCGATCGGTAACGTTCAATGAAAGCGCCAACGAGTATAACTGGGCGCAACCCGTGTTGCCTAACAGCAAAATTTGGAAACTTCAACTTGTACAAGACTACTCATCCGGAACTGGCGGTGGTGGTGGAACGACAACTTCAAGCCCTTCAGGAGGAGTAGGAGGCCCTAATAGCTCGAGCGAGACAATACCAAGAGTTATGTCTTTTACCGGAACTATTATCCATACGCTTTACTTCAGGTCGAGTTATCATGATACGTTTTCCGACAAAATCAACCAGATTTATAACAATTTAAACACCAGTAGCGCGGACTATACTGCTGTTTTTCCTTATTGGGGAGAGTTTGTGGACCAAATAGAAATCACGGGCAATGGCCAAACAGAAGGAGGACTGGTCACCATAAGGGTGATGGAAACCGAAACCTTTCTGGCTTCCTCTACCATTAAGGCAAAAATCTATGATAAATTACCGTTCAACTTTAACGGGACCATAGTCTGTGATGGCGATCACTGGAATGGTCTTGATCTTGAAATTCTCTATGACGCTAATGCATTCCAATTCTATGACGAAAACAATATACCGGATGAGGTTGGAGAAGGGCACTTTGAGACAGGTACGCTATCTGGCGCCACTAGCGGAGGCAAACTATATCTTGGTTTTGCCAAAGAAACCAGTGATTTAGGTAATTTATTAGCTACCTACGCTAAAGTATCACTTACGCGTACCGTGGCATATATGCTATCCAGTGGAGGGGCTATGGATTCGGGAATTGGGTGTTTTTCGCCGGATGCATTAGCGATAATCAACGCATTTGACGGTGAGTTTAATTGCGATTGTAATTGTCCCTTCGGTCCGAGTTATCATGCAGCTGAAAATATTGCTAACGTCATAATTGAAGAGGGGGGAGTTGGCGAATTTTGTCAAATTCCTTCCGCTTTAATAAATCTGGCGATGATGGAATCAAACAGCGCAATGTTTAATATAACGGATGATGATTATCCTGTTCAGTTTAAATACACACTTCCGGGTGGTAAACACGAGAAGAATGTGAATAAAACTATTGGTCTTTAGGCTAGCTCTACATGGTACTTCACTTCAGTTTAAGACCTTACTTTGAGAAAAATTCAAAAGAAAAATAGGGCTCATCAATTATTGATATGTTGAACAATGCATAGAATATTTTAGAGGACGATGGTCGGATCTGTTGGCATGAGAACATGCTTATTACCTAACTCGTGAGGGGAGCCACCACGTAAAAGCGAGCCTAATTCCTTTTTAAGGACGACTTGATGAATGTCTTCTTGGATATTTAATTAGTCAATGACTTGAGTTCCAGTAATATTTGCTTGAGGTATTTGGTCAGTTACGGCTTCAAGTACACCTCCGGAGGTTCTTCCTCCTGGTAGCCATAATGCATTTGCGCCATCCTCGTTACCGCTAGGTAGTCTCAAATTGAAATTCTCGGGATTGCTGATATCTATCCGGTAAATTCCACCTTGCCCTTGCCAGCCTCCGGCAGGAATACCGAGCAAGATTTCTACTTGGGCAATATCGCCTGCTGCCTGGGTAAGAATTTGAGTTATATAGGCATTTGTTGAAATAAATAGACCGTCAGGTCGCC
>CAYPIM010000238.1:0-8272 GCA_964410795.1 uncultured Lewinella sp.
CGTGCGGAGTTCTATCAATCTACCTTCTATCACATCTATCAATCTATGAAGATAAAGTAAGCTCCGAAGGCAACGACTAAAGCTTCCCTGCGTTCTATCCGGTATATCTCCGATTTTTTCCCACGAACATTTTTCCCAGAAACATTACGATTTGCGTTTCCTACTCTGTTTTTTAATCCTCAGCTTTGCACCCGCGTTGAGCGCCCAAATAGCTGCTCCTGACCTGCAGTGCACCCGCTCCGAATCCGGCGCAGTGATCCTGAATTGGGTCAACGCAGCCTCCGGCTGCGGCCCCTACGAAGCCACCGAAATCTTCTCCGCTACTGCTCCGGAAGGCCCCTTTACCCTGCTCACCGAAGTGATGGATGCTACGGAAACAATGTTCTCCGATCCCAATCCCGCCGGAGAGCTCCGCTACTATTTCCTCCGCTACCGCTACAATTGCCCGGGCCAGGCGGCGATGAACAGCGATACGCTGGACAGCTTCATTCCCCGCAGCCCCGTAGTACGTTACCTCAGCATTGAAGGCAACGAAATTGAACTGGAATGGCGACCGTCTTCTTCGCCAGAGGTGACGGGCTACATCATCCTTGAGGTGACGCCCACCGCCTTCATTCCGCTGGACACGGTGGGCAATGTGACGAACTACCGCTTCTCTTTCTCCGCCACGGACCCCGACCCCTCCGGGCGGGAGTTTCGCATCGTTGCCATTGATCCTTGTGGAAATGATAGCCCACAGGGCGCCATTGTTTCCGGAATGGACCTGACGGGGACGGGCGGCTCGGGCTGTACCAGCGAGATTACCCTATTGCCTGATTTGGCAAGTCTTAGTGGCTACCTGCCGGCAACAGCATTAGAATTATTCGTCTCAACGAACGGCGGTGCTTTTGTCTCCTCCGGAACCGTTGGTCCAGCCGCAACGACCATCGCCTACCGCGACGCGAACGACGGAGATGACCTCTGTTTTTATCTGGAAGCCGCAATTGCCGAAAACAGCGGCCGAGCACGCTCCATCGTCTTCTGTACTTCTGTGATGATCAACCAGCCTGCCCGGCAAATCGATCTCTACGGCGTAGAAGTAGACGATGATGGGAACCTGCTCTTCCAGTATGACAACAATGTCTTGCTACCGATGCTGGCCGATGCGAATTACCTTTTCACCCGGAGGAATAATTTGCTGGAGCAAAACGGTTCCCTTCCGTTAGACCTCAATGCGGCCGGGGGCCAAGTAACGTTGATGGGGCCACTGGCTGATCCTCTGGTAAGCGGAGAAACGGTTGCTTTTCGCTTCACCGATGATTGTATGCGAGAGATAACCACCAACGCCGTAGAACCGGTATACCTCACCGCTAACGAATTCTTTCCCGGCCAAAACCAACTGAACTGGACGCCACTGATCAATGGCCTGGATGGTGATATTACCTACGACGTTTTTCGCGCGGATGCCGGGATGATGCTCGTTCCACTTGCCAGTGGACTAACTGATTTGAGTTTTTTAGATAATAGCCCCGTGCAGGGTGGGGGAGAGGTATGCTATAAAGTTCGCGCCCGTTTCCAACCCGCAGGTGCTGCCCCGACGGAAACCTTCGTCTTTAGCTCCAACCGTGCTTGTGTAACACCCGTACCTGAGGTGTTTTTGCCCAATGCCTTTAGCCCAAACGGCGACGGAATTAATGATGTCTTCCGGCCATTTTTCTCTCCGCTTCCGGTGGAAGCGGATTACGAACTGCTCATCTTTGATCGTTGGGGAGCATTGCTCTTCGAAACAAATGATCCATCTGCAGGTTGGGACGGAATGTTTAACGGGCAGCGAATGCCAATCGGTGTATACGTATTTACCCTGCGCTATCAGGCTAAAGAAGGAGTTGTTCGACCTCGCACTGGGACGGTGAATCTGTTGCGGTGAGGTTTTTTAGGTGTATAAGTACACTTATACACCCGCAATAGGACCTAACAATAAATATCCCTATCGCAACTTCCCTGTTAATCACAACGTTATCAAACCATCGCAAAAAAAGCTAGACGAAAGTTTGGCCCTACGGTTACTATCGTCCTATTTTTGCGGCCCGATGGTCGGTTGGCCGAGCGGTTAGGCACTGGTCTGCAAAACCTGTTACAGCGGTTCAAGTCCGCTACCGACCTCACACAGAAAGCCCGGTTCACAAACGTGAACCGGGCTTTTCTATTTTCTATCATTAAGCCGTAATGGCCTTATGAATAGGTGCTAACTAATGGTGACTTCCCGCTCAGGAGTCTGGGCCGATGCTGTTTTAGGAGCGTTGATCACCAGAACGCCTTCTTCGAAAGTTGCGGTGATTGATTCCCGATCAACGTGCTCACTAAGTTCGAACCAGCGCTCAAAAGATTTAATGGGAAACTCTTGAAGTAGCCAGTTGGGGAATTCTTCTTCTGGTTGGCGGTTTCCGCTAATGTAGATCATGTTGTCGATGAGGTGAATTTTTACGTTCTCCTTAGCGAAACCGACGCAGTAAACCCGCGCGATGAAACCAGTCGCGGTTTCTTCGATATTGACCGGCACATTGTGCTTTGGCCGCCGACGACCAGGGCCGCCCATCTGGTGGCCTCCGGGGCGCCGATGGCCGCGTGGGCCTCCATGACGATGTGAACGACCAGGGTGGCCTTTACCACCACGTTTATGTTGCTTACGCATATTTAAGTTGTTTTGATTTGCTTTAGTAGACGGGGTACTATAGAGATTACTTTAATCGTACCCGAAATAATTGTCATAAGTAGTTTGCAATAGTGCACGCAGCCGTGTCCGAGCGTAACCTTTACGGGAAATAACGGTTTTTAGTGGAAGGCCAAGGTCCGTAGCAATCTCGCGGAGGGTTTCTCCGTCAAGCTCGTTGCGGACGAATACTTCCCGCTGGTTGGGCGGGAGCAGTTCGAAGGCGTCTTCTACGTCGGCCCACAAGTCGTCCGGGTCAGACTCGGCGTAGTCTTCTTCAATTTCTACATCAAAATCTTCCGTCAGGTCCTGAAAAGCCAGCCTTCCGGAACGACGACGGTAGAAGTCGGTGATCCGGTTTCGAATCACGCGGTACAGCCAGGCACGTGGCTGGTTGATGTTGCTGTTTTGAAGGGTAGTAAGGTAGCTGGCCCAGGCCTCCTGTAGGAGGTCGTCGGCTTCGTCTGCCGGGATGCGGTCTCGGACGAAGGCTAATAATTCGGTATTGTACTTTTTATAAGCTTCGCCCCATTCGCTTTTGGGGTTTTCATCTTTCATTCAAAGGGGTAGACGCGGCCAAAGGCAATTACTTTAAAGCCGCCCAGGTTTTTTAAATCGGTTTAACGATTACGCCATAATGTTTGTCTGCTCTACACCAGTAAGGTGTCGACTCCGGCATAGATTGTGCGCATTTCTTCGAGCACACCAAAAAGCGTCTCTGGCTCGTATTCCGAAACCAATGTTTTACGGTATTCTTTTACCCCCGGCAGACCGCGGAAGTAGTTGGTGTAATGGCGGCGCATTTCCAAAATGCCGAGCTTGGCGCCTTTCCAGTCGATGCTGCGGCGGAGGTGATCACGCGCTGCATCAACGCGCTCGTCGATGTTGGGCGGTGGAAGCAACTCACCGGTAGCAAAGTAATGCTTGATTTCGCGGAAAATCCAGGGGTTACCGATGGCGGCGCGGCCAATCATGATGCCGTCTACGCCGTAGCGGTTGCGGTAGGCTTCGGCTTTTTTCGGAGAGTCAATGTCTCCGTTACCGAAGATCGGGATAGAAATGCGGGGGTTGTCTTTGATGGCCCCGATCAGCGTCCAGTCGGCCTCGCCTTTGTACATCTGCTTGCGGGTACGGCCGTGAATGGACAGCGCTTTGATGCCGATGTCTTGCAGGCGTTCGGCGACTTCTTCGATGTACTTCGTATTGTCGTCCCAGCCGAGGCGGGTTTTGACGGTGACGGGCAGGTTCGTCCGGTCAACGATGGCCTTGGTTAATTCGACCATCTTTGGGATGTCCTGCAGAATACCTGCACCAGCCCCTTTACAAACAACTTTCTTTACCGGGCAGCCGAAGTTGATGTCGAGCACTTCGGGTTTAGCCTCTTCAACGATGTCGGCCGCCTTGACCATGCTCTCGATGTTCGCCCCGAAGATCTGGATGCCGATGGGGCGCTCGTAGTCATAGATGTCGAGTTTCTCAACGCTCTTAGTTGCGTCTCGAATCAAGCCTTCAACACTGATGAATTCAGTATACATCATGTCGCATCCTTGCTCTTTGCAGAGGGCACGGAAGGGAGGATCACTCACGTCCTCCATAGGAGCGAGCAGGAGGGGGAATTCCCCGAGTTCGATGTCGGCTATTTTTACCATATGCTTTGCAAATGCAAAGGTAATAACCCATTACGTAAGGAAGAGGTTGCGGTTTTAAAAAGCATCAGGGCGGGGCCGCAGGTACAAGGGGCGTTTTAGACTTGGTCGAATCCTTCCAGGCCTAGTTCCCTTAAACCTCACCCTGCACCTGCGGCCGCGCCACCTGTTCGGTTTGCAAACAATGAACCCAACCAAGCAATTACCCCCGACTCCTGAATCTCGACTCCTAAACCAGCCCTTCCCGGATGAGATCGTGCAAATGCACAAAGCCGAGATATTCTCCGGCCCTGCCAGTTACCACCAGTTGGCTAATATTATTAGCGCGGAGCATCTGCAAGGCTTTAATGGCCAGGGTATCGTGGTCTACAGTCTTAGGATTTGTAGACATGATTTCTGCTGCGGTGAGTACTTCTAAGTCCGGATTTCCGGTGAGCATCCTTCTGAGATCTCCGTCGGTGATGATGCCTGCCAGTAGCCGGGAGCCAGGGAAAAGCACGGCGGTTGCACCGAGGCGTTTGCTGGTCATTTCAAGCAATATCTCCCTTAAAGGACTGTCGGTATCTACGGCCGGTACCATGTTTTTAACGTACAAGTCAGAGACCCGCAGGTAGAGTTGTTTGCCCAATGAGCCTCCTGGATGAAAACGGGCGAAATCTTCGGGCTCAAAGCCGCGCAGGGCTAGTAAGGCGGTAGCCAGGGCATCTCCCATGGCCATCTGGGCCGTGGTGCTGGCCGTAGGGGCAAGGTCGTTGGGGTCCGCTTCGCGGGCAACGGGCGTAAGCAGCACCTGATCAGCCAGTTGCGCAAGGCTACAATCTTTACGGCTAACCATCGCAATCAATGGATTGCCCGACTGACGAACGAGCAGCGCCAACATTTTTAACTCTGCTGTTTCCCCACTCTTACTGAGGCAAAGAACAATGTCTTCCGGGCGGACCATCCCGATGTCTCCATGGATTGCGTCTGCAGCGTGTAAAAAAAGCGCAGGTGTGCCCGTAGAATTTAATGTAGCTACAATCTTTTTGGCAACTACCGCCGTTTTCCCAATTCCACTTACAACTAGCCGACCAGAAGACTCCTGGATTTTATTTACACAAACAACGAAGTCTTCTCCAATGGTATCTACCAGTGAAAGCAATGTTTGAGCCTCAATTTGGAGCGTATTACGCGCAACTCTGATGATCTGACTTGTATTTTTCACGTAAAAGTGTATTTTTGAGCGCTCTTAGCGAAGCTCCCGGCTTCGTAGACAGTGACTTCGGTAAATTTTCGTGGTCTAATTAGAAGAATTTTCACTTTAATCCCCTATTTTAACAGCCGGAACAGCTTTCGGGCCTTTCCGACACCGCCTAGTACTTTGCCCATCTAGTATTTTGACAAATCTTTCATCCGGTGATGCCGTAAAGGTATTGCCCTGAGTTTAAAACAATCCGACGCCGTTTCTAAAAGTCTTCCGGCTTTTAGTTAATGTTTTACCGGCATGCAACTAACGTAAGTAAAATTCGGAGCAAAGCGAAGATAAAAATGACCGCAAAACCAGTAGCCAGTCCCCTCGAACAAGCATTGTTTGACCACTTCGGATTTGATTCCTTTAAGGGTAATCAAAAAGCTATAATTGAAGCCTTATTTGAAGGCCGTGACACCTTTGTTATTATGCCCACAGGAGGCGGCAAAAGTCTTTGCTACCAGCTTCCTGGCCTGATGATGGATGGTTGTGCCTTGGTAATCTCTCCCCTTATTGCCCTGATGAAGAACCAGGTCGACAGTATTCGTTCTTACGGAACCAACGATGCTGTTGCTCACTTCCTTAATTCTTCGCTCTCCAAAACGCAGATGCGCCAGGTGAAGGAAGACATCACGAGCGGGCAAACCAAACTACTTTTTGTCGCTCCGGAAACACTGACGAAAGAGGAGAATATTGAATTCTTCCGTGCGTCTAATATTTCCTTTGTTGCCATCGACGAGGCGCACTGTATCTCTGAATGGGGGCATGACTTCCGCCCGGAATACCGCCGAATCCGCGAAATGCTCGATGAAATTGGCCACCAGATTCCAATCATTGCGCTGACGGCAACGGCTACGCCGAAAGTGCAGTCTGACATCGTGAAGAACCTGCGGATGGGGGACGATCACGCTACCTTCGTTTCCAGCTTTAACCGGGATAACCTTTATTACGAAGTCCGGCCCAAGGGGAAGAAAGAATATACTTTTAAGCAGATCATTCAGGTCGTGAAAACGATGCCCGGAGAGAGTGGGATCGTTTATGTGCAAAGCCGAAAGTCTGCCGAAGAGATTGCTGAAACCCTGCGCGTAAATGGAGTGAAAGCCGCGCCTTACCACGCCGGACTTGACCCCAAAACCCGCTCCCGCACCCAGGATGAATTCCTGATGGAAGATGTGGACGTCATCTGCGCCACCATCGCCTTCGGCATGGGGATTGATAAGCCGGACGTCCGCTTCGTTATTCACTACGACATTCCGAAGTCGATTGAAAACTATTACCAGGAAACCGGCCGCGCCGGCCGTGATGGTATGGGGGGAAGCTGTGTGGCTTTCTACGCCTACAAAGACATCCTTAAACTAGAGAAATTCTTACGCGATAAGCCGTTGATGGAGCGCGAAATGGGCGCTCAACTCATGCAGGAGGTGATGGCTTATTCTGAAACTACAGCCTGCCGCCGCCGGTTCCTTCTCCACTACTTTGGCGAAGAGTACGACGAGAAGAACTGTGATAAGATGTGCGACAACTGCCGGCATCCGAAAGAGCGCATTGAAGCAAAAGATAAATTGGTCGCAGCCCTCAAAGCGGTAATAGAATTAGACGAAAACTATCCGCTGAAGACCCTTATCGAGTTTGTGTTGGGTAAGGAAACTAAGCAGATGAAAGATTACCGCTTTACCGCCCGCGCCGGCTTTGGCGTAGGGAAAGGTGAAGATGAGGTGATGTGGAGCTCGGTCTTCCGCCAAGCGCTGCTTAATAACATGGTCCGTAAAGACATCGAGAGCTACGGCACGATCAAGATGACCGACCAGGGGCACGCCTTCCTGAAAAAACCGAAGAGCTTCGAAATTCCGATCGATCATGACTTCGAGAAGGAACTTGCTGCAGACATGAAAGATGCTGCGGACGACGCTCGCGCTGTGGTGCTCGATAAGGCCCTGCTTCTGGCCCTGAAAGACCTGCGCAAGAAAGAATCGAAACGCCTGGATTTACCTCCTTTTGTAATCTTCCAGGATCCGTCTCTTCATGAGATGGCTACCCGCTACCCGATTACGTTGGATGAAATGAAGAATATCAATGGTGTCTCCATTGGTAAGGCCAAGCGCTACGCTACGCCCTTCCTAATACTGATTGAGAAATACGTGGAGGAGAACGACGTTCACCGCCCGAATGACTTTGTGGTGAAACAGGTGGCCAATAAGTCGAAGAAAAAGGTCAACATCATCCAGGCTGTAGATCGCAAGATTCCGTTGGAAGATATTGCCTCTGGCAATCAGCTCAGCATGGACGAACTGATGGAAGAGATGGTCTCCATCGTTCACTCCGGAACGAAACTCAATATCGATTACTACATCGAAGACGAAGTAGACGAATACAGCCTGGAGGAAACCGTGGATTATTTCATGGGAGCCGAAACAGATGATCCGGATATTGCCTTCCAGACCCTGAAAGAAGAAGACGTTACCATCGAGGAAATTAAGCTCGTTCGGATCAAGTTCCTTTCGGAAGTAGCTAATTAGAGTCAAGCAGTCAGATAGTCAAGTAGTCAGATAGTAGCTGCCGCGAATGGATGCTCGCTTCGCTCGTGAAGGTGGAATTGTTTTCAAAAAGCGAAAAAGAATTCAGTGTAAATTTGGCCCGTTGCCAGACGAGGCCGAACTTGACTATCTGACTATCTGACTATCTGACTATCTGACTATCTGACTATCTGAC
>CAYPIM010000239.1:0-8264 GCA_964410795.1 uncultured Lewinella sp.
ATATTGACTGATACTCAAGATCAAAAACACCGCACAAGTATCATCTCCATCCAGATAGAAATTGATCTTTCGTCCCAAGCTGAAGGGCTTGAAATGTTATTCTGTGACCGTTACTTCGACACAACAGGTAACAATAGAGTAGACAAGAATCTCAAATCAAAAACGGCTTTTCATTACACCGAAACCCAAACGGTGAAAGCAGACCTGATCTTTTCGTTTCAAACCCCAAAGCAGCAAGAATACTACGTCCTAGAATTAGAGAACGGAAAGGACACCGCAAAGGCTGTAGACAAGTGTATCAATCACGCCAAGGCGTTGTTAAGGGGAAGTCTAAATGAAAAACTAAACTTCTCAACGGGTTATAGAGTGCTGTGGGTATTTGAGTACGAATCGATCATGGAGAGGACGATTTTGAAGCTACAGTCTATTTCGCTGTTTAAGCATTTGCATGAGTATTTTTTGTTCAAGCCGTTGGACCAGATTGGGGAAGGGGTTTTGTCCGGTTGGAAGAACGTCTCGGCCCGCGAAAGGAATCTCTATTATAGAGATTAGTTGAATTTATAAAGGCCCCATAAGTCACTGATAAACAAACAGGTATTCAATAATGTTACTTATGTTTAAGATTATACTTCATATTATAAAGCGACGGAGTCGGAAGAAAAGCACTTTCGGTCCTTGCAATGGACCAGATAGTCGTTAAGATATAAAAGTTCAGTTGTTAAAGATTACAGTTCTAGTTGGCGTGGAAGTTGACGAGAAGTTGTTGTCTGTATCACTGGCGCGTATTCCGGTTCAGAGTAGCTCATTGGTACTTCTTGACGGAAATAGAGCAGGAGATAAACCAAAGCAACCGCTAGTAACAACCATTCACCAAATGAGAGACCGTTCCTTGTACGAGCTGGTCTTTTTTTGTACTTGTAACGTGTTGATTGAACCATTGGAGATAAGGGAAAGGAATAAAGCTTCCTGACCTCCGTCGCTCACGTAAGATACAAAACTTGACGGCAATACCCCAAACGGCTATACTCAAACTTTAGGTACGAATACTTCCATGCCATCACCATGAACGCTTGACCATCGAGACGAAAGTGACCGTCAACGAGCAGCAGAGAACTTGACCAAAAAGAAGTACGAAGCATTCGTACAGCGTAATTTCCCTAATGCTACTAAGCTCAGTGAAAGAGAAAGAACAATGCTATGGATGATGCGACAAGACCGAATGCTAACGACCAACAAGGCTTTCAACCTTGATGCACAGTCTCAGTATGACCAAGACAACCAGAGGAGGCTTTACAATCTACTCAATCAGAGTCAGGAGCAAGTTCAACAACTACTAGCCGTGAACGATGAGCTTCAGGAAGAACTGAAGGGACATCAAGGTTTTATCGATGACATCAAAGGGAAAAATTAACTCGATCCATCATTCCTCCACAAAAAGCAAGACCCCCCGATCAAAGTTGATCGAGGGGCCGTATTTGCGACTTTTTGCGACTTTTCTTTGCGACTTTTTGTATCTTAGTAGCAGTTCTTAGTCTAAAAGCCTTGTGGAGAATACCAGAGTCGAACTGGTGACCTCTTGCATGCCATGCAAGCGCTCTAGCCAACTGAGCTAATCCCCCGCTTAGAGCGACGCAAGGTAAGTTATAACCTTGAGCGGACGCAAAGATATATGGCGCTGGGTAAACGTCAAAGCCTTTAAGAAAAGTTTCTCAAAATTAAATAACCGAGCTAAAGCACGGGAAACCATAGCCTAAAGGCTGTCGTACGATAAAACGTATCTTAAAACTAAGCGATTGCCCCTACCGGTAGACATCTTCGGCGCCCTCTCCGTCGAGCCTTAGGCGAGACGTGTGGGAGAGGGCGGGGGGAGAGGAAGAAATTCAAACCCGAAGAAGCCGCGAAGCAAAATGTCCAGTAGTGTGGCTACGGGGTTAAGCATCAATTTACGGGACATACCCAACTAATTCACAGTCCGTTTCCTTTTCCTCTTCTCTTTCCGTTCCAGCTTGCGGGCTTCTCTAGCGGCCTTTTTTTCTGCTTTTGCAAGCTCTTCTTCGTTCATCTGGTAGCCGACGATGTGGAGGTCACTCTTTTCTCGCAACACGATGGCTGCCGTTACGGAGGTTACTAAGGGGCCGAGAACGGTTCCGAACAACGGGATCTTGAGCATCAACAACAGCGGAAGCCCCAAGCCAAAACAAATACCAATATAATCTCGATAGAGGTTTCTCCGGCTCTGGTCAATGGACAGACCAAATTGCTCGTTGTAATTGTCAGCGATTACGTACCCCAGCATGGTTGCGCGAACGAAAAGGGAAAAAGCCCAGAACAACAAACCGTCATGGAATATTTCCACTACGTTCAGGATGACCGCTTCCGCAATCACAGCTATACCTGACACAAAAATCATCCGGATCTGAGCGTCCAGAAAGGGCTTGAAAGTATGCGCGTTTTCAACGTTTTTTTTCAGGATGATCTTAAGCGTTCGTCGCATAAAATGATAGATCACCACCTCCAGCAAAACGAGTGTCACCCAGTTTAGTAGACCCTCGGAGAATGAGTCCATTAGTTCCGTAAACCAGAGTATGACCAGGCTTTCGTTGCTCATCATTGCCGCTAGTGGTGCATCAGCATGGCTGCCAAACCAGTCTATCGCCTCAAAAATTACGTAAGCTGCTCCAAAAATACCAATCACAACCATTGAACGAGCAACCCAGCCGTACTGCCGCAAGCCCTCCCACAGTCGATGCTTAATCATAAAGCGCCAGGCACGGGGGAAGGCCAGAAGGGTGTAGAAAAATTCGTGTATAGATTGTTTGAATCGTTCCATAGGTCAGGAGTCAGGCTCCCTCTCCGCTGAGCCTTAAGCGAAGCCTGTGGGAGAGGGGGAGTCTGGAATCAGGTGTCAGTGCTTACTCTACGTTATCCGCCTTACAGCGGGCTAGTTTCTCTTCGGTAACGGCCAGGTCTATCTTCAGCTGTGTAATCTCGTCGCGCAGGTCCTGGACGTTTTCAAAGGTAGCGCGTTCGCTGGTAGTTGACTTAGTCGGTCTGCTTTCAGCTGGTTGCTCAGTTTGCGGACTGTTTTCCATGCCCAACATGCCTTTTATGTTTGCAACTGGGTCTTCGCCATTATAGTAACTAGCGCCAATGTAAGCGGTAGGGATAAAGATCAGCAAAAAAAGCAATAAGCGGCTGAAGGGAGTCATACGTGGTTTAGACATGGTGGGGATATTTTTTTGATGTGAAACAAATAAAGATAGTAATAAGGTCTGGTCAAACAAGATTCTACGAAGCAAGAAGCTTTGTCGACGGATGGACTAGAGAAAGTTTAACCGGGTAATGCCCACAACTAGTGTATAAGTAAGGTTAAAGAAGGTTATTCACGTTTGGCCTCCTTCTTTTTTACCATATGAAGATTTTTAAAGCGTACTGAAATACTACCTTTGCGCCATAAAATTAACCCACGACTATGGCCACCCCCACCGCAAAAGACGGCAGCGCACAACTCCCTCCCGTAACCAACATCCAGATGGTTGACCTCAAAGCCCAGTATGCGGCAATGCAGGAAGAGGTAGACAAGGCCATAATTGATGTTGTCCGGAGTGGAGCATTCATCAATGGCCCGGCCGTTAAGCAGTTTCAGGCCGGCCTCGAGAGCTTCCTGGGAGCAAAGCACGTAATCCCCTGTGCCAACGGCACAGATGCCCTCCAGATCGCACTCATGGCCTTGGGGTTAGAGCCTGGTGACGAGGTAATCGTACCGGCTTTCACCTACGTTGCTTCCGCAGAAATCATTGCTCTACTCCGCCTCAGTCCCGTGATGGTAGACGTAGACCCCCGCACCTTCAATGTGCGCGCGGAAGATATTGAAGCGGTCATCACACCAAAGACCAAGGCCATTATTCCCGTCCATATGTTTGGGCAGAGCTGCGATATGGAGCCCATCATTGCCCTTGCGAAAAAACACAGCCTGCACGTCGTAGAAGATAACGCACAGTCCATCGGAGCTACCTACACCTTTTCGGACGGGCGCGCTGTTCGTACCGGTACGATCGGAGACATCGGCTGCACCAGCTTCTACCCCAGCAAGAACCTGGGAGCTTACGGAGACGGTGGTGCCATAAACACCAACAGCAAAGAACTCTCCGTAGAGATTCGTAAGGTTGCCAACCACGGCCAAAGCCGCCGCTACTACCACGATATTGTAGGTTGCAACAGCCGGCTTGATTCGATCCAAGCCGCCGTGCTCAACTGTAAACTACCCCGCCTGGAAGGTTACTGTGACCGCCGCCGCCAGGCAGCAGACTACTACGATGCTCACCTGCAGGGACTTGACGGACTGCTAACCCCAACTCGCCAGGAAAACAGTACCCACGTATTTCACCAGTACACCCTTCGGATTGACGGTGGTCGCCGGGGCGCGCTGCAGGAACACCTCAAAGCAGCAGGTATCCCTAGCATGATCTACTACCCAGTTCCGCTCTACAATCAGGAAGCTTTCCGCGGCACAGCCGCGAACAACATCGATTTTCTTCCGGTTACGGACATGCTCTGCAAGGAAGTCATCTCCTTGCCAATGCATTCGGAGTTTGACGAAGCCACCCTGGCCTACATCGTAGAGACGGTACGGCGCTTTTTCTAGTGGTCAACGAAGTTTGATTTTAGCACATCGATTTTACGAGCGTAGCGAGCTGCCACGTCTCCCCTCTCCTCTGGACCTCGTAAGGAACGCGAAGCAGGTCCTGTAGAAGCCGCGAAGCGAAAGGGGCCGGGGGTGAGGTTACGAGCGGCAGCGAGCTGCCTTGCTTTGTGCTAATTTCAAACTTTGGCGACCAATAAGTTTTTAGTCTATCTCCATTTCCAGCCAGCGCTCCAGCGTAGCAATAAAATGCTTAAGCTCCGCATCCGTCATCCCCGTTATACGGGCATTGCCATGATGTTTTCCTTCAAGTACAAACCATTCTGAATCAACACCATCGTTTTCGGGTACGGCGCTGCCGGTCCAGGTGTCTACCCCGCCGTAGATGTAGGCAATTTGCTTGGCCTGCGTCCCGTCTAGCCAATTATTTACGTCCTTTAGGAGCTGGCCGTCAAAAGGATCATTCATCTCATTTGGAAAGAACAATGCCATCGGATTACGATCCGTAGGCAAGGCTTTAATCAGGTCTTTAAATTCGGCGGTTCGGTAGCCATAATACCCCATTTCGGTAGCAGACTGGTAGTAATGCGAAACGTACTGTTCCACCGAGGCATCGCTAAAGAAATCTATGCCGGAGACCTCCAGCAGGTAAATGAGGGCTTCGTGCAGCGGAGCATCAGCATCCGGAATACCGGCACAATCCTGGCCGTACTGCCAAAAAGAGAAGGGATACTCCAGTACAGCGTATTCAAAGGCCTCCTCCAATGTCAGGTAAGTGTATTGGGTACGTGCACCAAGACTGTAAAACTTAAGCAATGGAAGAATTTCGGCCCTTTCCGTCAAAATCCTCCGTTGGAAGGTCTTGATTTCGGCCCGGCAAGCAGCGTCACCAATAGTGTCCAGAAAAGTATAAAGGCGGGGTTCTTCGTAGGCACGGTTGATCGGGGCTACGTAGGGTACGCTGACCGTAACGTCGTCCGGATAAAAATAGCGGTAGAAAATCGTAGTAGCACCGCCTTTGCTTATGCCGGTACTCAACCATTTCTCTGGGTAAAGTCCTGCAAGCAATTGTCGGACATGATGAAGATCCGACGCGGCCTGACGAAGGTTCAGGAAACTATAATCAAGCGAGTCTGGCATGCTCTTCCCGAAGTAACGATGCTCTACCTGCACCTGATTGGCTTTGAGTAACTTAGTCAGCTCATAAGTCCGGGGTCGGTTACGGTTATAACCTTCGGTGATGATCACTGCCGGACGGTCATAATCAAGGTGGTTCAAGTACACCTTTTGGTGGAAAAAGCCCCGCAGGGTATCGGCGTGGTCCAGCGGTTGTCGGACGCTGAGTTCGTAGACCTCACCATCACCAGTATCTGGGCTTATGCTTTGGATGGAAACACCGGGCAGTTGGAGGAGGCGCGCACGCAGGTCCGAGGTTTGCGCTTGCAGAAGAGCAAAGTGAAGAAGAGTGAAAAGGCCGAGCGTGAAAATCCGTTTCATTGATTGGTGTTGGTTGGTCCGTGCGGTAAATATCCGGAAAACTGCGCCATCCTGCGGAAACGAATAAAATAAATACAGGTCATCTCAGTAGGAGAGGTTACTTAGAAGTAGGGTGTTCCGTTTGCAGGATTAGTAGCGATACGGATTTCAGCCATAAAACGCGAAGCGTTTACCCCCTTAAAAGCCCCTCTCCGCCGAGCCGGAGGCGAGGCTTGTTAGAGAGGGGTTTGGGGTGAGGTTATATGTGGTGGCGGGCATCCGGCAAACGGGACACCCTATACTCAGAAGCTCTCTCTAAACAGTAAACCCGGAACGCATCTTATCGCCCCCCGGGTTACCGTTTAAAAATTAATTTTGATCTGACCATTATGCCTATTTCTTCAATTACGCAATGTCTTTATCCGACTTTGCTTCACCTCTTTAGAAGACCAACTAGAACTGAACTCTGATTACCGGCATTACGGCAAACGCTAATTACCGCCGAGGGCCTGCGGATAAAGGTGACGGCGCCGGGCCAGCAGGCCGCCGCCCCAGCACTTCGGGTAAAGAGCAGGTTTCCAAACGAGGCAGTACATAGCGCGCAAACAATTCACATTCTTCCAGGTGTGGGTAACCTGACAAAATGAAACTGCGGATGCCCATAGCGTGGTAGCGCATCAGCTTGTTGTACACCTGATCGGGATCGCCCACAATGGCTGCTCCGCAGCCGGAGCGGGCACGACCGATGCCGGTCCAGAGGTGGTCTTCTACGAAACCATCTTTGTCGGATTGTTCGCGGAGAGCTGCTTGCTTGCTTACGCCATAGGATTTTGCGTCGAGGGCCCGGTTTCTCAGTTCTGCTCCAGATTCTTCGTCAATATTGCTCATCAAAGCCTGACTGGCGGCGATGGCTTCAGCTTCCGTCTCGCGGACAATGACATGGACGCGGAGACCGAAATCCAACGAACGATCATACTTTGCACCTGCGGCCGCGCCCACCTTATCGATGTGCGCCTGAATTTTATCTTCTGTTTCTGGCCACATCAGGTAAACGTCGCAGTGTTCGGCGCAGAGGTCTACCCCATCCGGACTGTACCCACCAAAATAGAGTAAGGGGCCACCGTTCTGCTGGAAAGGTTTCACCGGCTCCGTAGGTAAATCAAGGTCATAAAATTCACCCTTGAAGTTGAGGTGCTCCTGCGTCCAGCATTGCTTCAGAATCTCGATCACCTCGCGGCTTTTCCGGTAACGCACCGCACTCTCCAGATTGGTACCCGGCAGGTTGCTGCTGATGATATTGACGGTCAGTTTGCCCAACAGCATATGGTCTAGCGTAGCCAGCGCGCGGGCCAACATGGGAGGGTGTACCTCCCCACAACGAATAGCAGTGAGCAAGTTCATTTGCCGCAGTTGCGGTGCAATTGCGGCGGCAAAAGTCAATGTATCCTGCCCTACCTGGTAGCTGCTCGGCAGGAGCATGTTTCGGTAGCCCAACTCATCCGCCGTACGGGCAATTTGAGCAGCATTTCGGTAAGAACTCTTATAAAACGGATCGCGAACGCCAAGGTAGCGGTCATCGCCGTTGCAAATAGGCGCGAACCAGGAAACTTCGGCGGTAGTAAGGTTACGGGAGCGAATATAATCAGACACAGTTGGGGATTTGGGTGTAAATTTAACCTTGTTGGCAATACAAATGTTATTTGAATATGGAAGCTTTAAAACTTGAGAATAGAAAATATAGCCCAGAAGAGTACCTTGAGATTGTAAAGGGAAGTTTGCACAAGCTTGAGCTTCACCTGGGGACAATAACAATGATGGCTGGAGGAAGCCGAAATCACGCCGAAATTGTTGACAACACTTTTGTTGCTTTGAGGACAAAACAATCAGGGTGCCACGTAAAATCCTCTGAAACCGCGATAAGTGTACAAAAGACCAATTCGTATTTCTTTCCAGACATCAGCGCAACCTGTAAAGAACCTGAATTTGAAGAAGGTGGAATAGCCCGAATGCTCAACCCTGAACTGATTATAGAAGTACTGTCTCTGAGCACTGAGCGCCGGGATAAAAGCATAAAATGGGACGCATACATGAGTATAGACTCGCTTAAGGAATACGTTTTAATTGACAGTAAGAGTATGTCTATTCA
>CAYPIM010000240.1:0-8212 GCA_964410795.1 uncultured Lewinella sp.
CTGCGCTGTACTTCGTGCTTGGAATGACGCATGTCAGTATGGATTGATACCTGCTACTGAATGACCAAACGGCTCACCAGACGGCTATCAACGTTCATGAGCTGAACCACGTAAATACCGGGCTTCAGGTCTTCGGAAGATACCGGTAGGGTAGTGGTTCCCGTAGCAAGGTCGACGATTTTGCTGTTGATGGTGCGGCCATCAAGCCCGATGAGACTGAGGGTGTACTCTCCTGCGGTTGGCGGAGTTACGGTTAGGCTTGCTGCACCGCTGGTTGGGTTCGGAAAGAGGGTATGCGGAATTGCGGCGAAATTACGTGTAGCAGATGGTGCACCTTCTTCCAGCGTAATGATGGTAGGCGCAGTACTTCCGTTGTCTCCGCCAGTACCCGCTGCACGGTTGACGAGGTTGCCCGATACGTAGTAACTCACCGTGCCTTCGCCAGCCTCGGGGGCCGTCCAGTCAAATGAGAAAGTACTGTCTACGTTAGGAGTGTTGTGCTCAATGTACTTACGGTCGGCGTCACCATTCGTAATCTGCGTGGCGGCATCAGGGTTTCCGGGTACGCCCACGGGAGTGGCGGGAGAGTTAGCGATATTCAGGAACTGTGAGCTGAATCCGTAGGCAGCCGGTGCGGTAGCTCCGTAGCCAATGGCAACGGTCACGCGGTAAGTTTCACCGGGGGTGTATTCCGTTAGTTCTACGGGCATACCATCCTGCGCAAACGAGACATTGATGACGGGTTCTCCGAAGCTGCCGGAGCTGTGGCACTGACTACAGGTTTGTTCTGTGCCGCCGCCGGCGCTGGGCGCACCGGTCTTAAAGTTGCCGTTAGCTGCCGGGCCACCGGAATTGCCAAGGAATAATACGGCAGCGACTAAAGGGAGTAAAGCCGCCAGGTAGCGGAGATTGGATGAATACATATTCTAGTTGGTTTAAAGGAGCGATAAACAAAGATGGGGGTAACCAAGCAATGGCCGGTTACAAAACTATGACAAAGATGCTGTAATAATTTTAACTACTACTGTTTTACGACCCGCTCAATCGTCCGCTTGCCGTCAATAACGCCTTCTAATAGATATACACCAGAAGGGTAGGAACTTAGGTCGAGCCCATCCGCGGCTTTGCCCGACCAGAGCTGGCGGCCGAAACCATCGCGTAGGAGGAGGGCTGTTTCCTGAGCTACATTATTGCTGAACTGAACAATAGCTTGGGTGGGGTTTGGGTAGGCTCCTAAGCGGACATTCTGGACCTCAGCAGTGGCAGATACTACGGGGCTGTAGGCGTAAGTGCCATCAAGGTCCACCATCTTCAGACGGTAATAATTAAGTCCGGCGGTGGCAGTTTCGTCTGAATGTTGGTAATTCTGCACTGATTGAGAGAAGCCTTGGGCGGAAACTTGGCCAATTAGGTTGAAGTTTTCTTCTTCGCCTTCAATACTTCGCTCTACCTCAAAGTGAGAGACGTTGTCTTCCGTAGCTGTAGTCCAGGTAATTTCCACCTCAGATTTTTCTGTTCGAGCCTGAATGTTAGTGAGTTCAACGGGTAAGGCCTGTTCGGTGAGGGTGATAACGGTAGGGGTGGGGGTGCCAGAGTCACCTCCTGTACCTCCGGTGGCATTGACAGCGTTGCCAACGGTATAGATGGTGACCGGGCCGGTACTTTGGGCCGGAGCGGTCCACTTAAAGCGAAATACCCCGTCGGCATCAATCCCGGAATGTTCGGCGTAATTCCTGCTGCCAGCAGCAGCTATTTGTGTGGTAGGTTCGCCCGCTATCGCGGTGAGGGTGCCAGTATTGGCGTTCATATTATCAAGATACACAGACTGGAAGCCGTAACCTCCTGGAGATCCCATAGGAGCTGATACTGTAGTGGTGACAAAATACTCCTGCCCCGGCATATACTCAGTGATTGCAGCACCTCCCAAGGTCGTAGCGACGGAAACGGATATGGTAGGTACACCGTAGTTGCTGGCACCGCTGACGTGGCATACGCCACAGGTCACGCCATCACCGGGGGCACCGGTGTTGCCTGAGCCAGCTCCACCGGCTCTGCCACCGGAGCTGCCGAAAAAAGCCGTCAAAGTGACAACTCCTACTAGAAGGACCAAAACAGTGTAAGTCTTTTTCATGATGGTTTTATTTGAAAATTGAAACGAACGAAGATATTTAAGAAGCTCTAATATATAGCTATTTTACCACACTTTGAAAAGGTAGCTTTATTGGACTTTACTAGCAAGCCACCAACTCAAATCAAGGTAAACCAAAGCCTTACATTCAAAAGGACGGTCCGTTAAAGCTGATATCTCTTCCCTAAGTACTTCATAAACAGCTTTATGTTCACTAATTGGCGTTCTCAGCAGACGCCGTAGGCCAGACACGGTGATCTTGTGTATTGCTGCCGTTTCTCTGCTTCGGTTCAGTAATCGATTCAGAGATTTTAGATGATAATCTACCAGGGAGTAATTGGCCAGTTCAAAATTACAAATTGCATGAAGCAAGCGGGTGTTGATAAGCAGGTCTTCCCGAAAAATGCCACTGCGCATGTTGATGATATCATTCAAGTAGTCCAAGGCTTCGTCATAACGACCGGTCAGAAAACAAGCCCCAGCACATTTATATAGAAAAAGAGCCCAACGGTGAGAATTTGGAGTAAATTTTCCACATTTGTGTTTGTCTAATAATTCTTGCCCGAAGCTGTAAGCTTGATCGTGTTCCCGCCTCATGAACAACAGGTTGAAATAGGAGAGGGAATAATATACATCTCCGAGATGGCGGGTGTTCTGGTTTAGAAGAATTTTATCGTTCTTGAGAAATTTGCCCATGAAAACGAGGTGGCGTTGCACGGTGGTTTCCTCACCGGTCAAAAAACCAAACATGGTTACGTAGTAAAGACACCGGAGGTAGAGGTCTGGATCTTTTACGGTCATCTGTTTCTTTAAGGAAAACCAGGTGGCAGCTTCCAGAGCAGCTTCCAGTGCGACGGAGAAGTTTAGTTGTATGTAATGAAACCACATGGTCGCCTGGGCAAGGTTCACCTTCTGATTAAAGGTGTAATCCGAAGAACCTCTTCCTACAATTTCCTTTTGAGTAGTTGACCAGAAGTCATGATTTTGTGACCTTTCTTGTTGTGTTCTGCTGTGACCATGCTCAATGTAGAGGCCGTGAAGTTGGATGTTTAGGCTAAATATTCTACTGGTATTCACCACGCTTTCGTTGCGCTCATCGGATTCTTTTAACAGTAGTTCCATCTTGTTGCTGACCTGTCTTGATAGCGTTACGTGCCTTGCTTCAATTAACTTCTGGAACTCCAGGATTTCGAGGTGGAGAATGTCTTGATTGTGCTTTACCGCAATGTCTTTTGCCCGTTCCAATAAACGCAAAGCATCAAGGTAGTGGCCTTTGCCGTATAGGATTCGGGTGAAATCTATCTGCTCCCGAAGTTCAATGTCAATTTCCTTGCTGATGTAAATCAGACGGAGGCTGGTAAGGACCTGTTGGTAAAGGTGTCGTTTTAAGTTGCTCAACTTCCCAGAAGTTATTCCGATGCGCTTAAGGAGCAACTCGTCATCTGGTTGTTTACTCTTGTCAATGACGTCAAACAACCGGATAAATTTGTTGTCAGGGGTTGCTCCAGCTCTGGTAGCGAAAAGCTTGAAATTACGCTTCTCGGCTTTGGTTAAAGACTTAATTAGCCGAAATAGTTGATGCTTTATTGCAGTGGGCATACGTAAGAGTGGAACTTTAAAATGCTGTTAATCAGTATAAAATAGACTTATTCCGTCAGTTGGCGATAACGTGTTGCAATATTAAGTGACTACTCCGGGACAGCCAAACCAATGCACCTTTGCTTTCAGAAGAAAGGGGGCTTAATTCTCCAGCTTCTACAAGCTCTAACCAGATAGCTATCCATTAATCACTTCACGTTTATATTTCCACTAACCACGGAGCTACAAAACAAATAAGATTCATGAAGAAAATTGAAGCTATCATTCGCCTCTCCCGTTTTGAGGCCGTACGAGATGCCTTGGCAGAAATCGATGTTAAGTTCTTTACCCTTTCTGAGGTAAAGGGTTTTGGCCTCCAACGCGGTGAACAACTTACTTACCGAGGCAGTGTGTACGACGCAGACTACATCGCGCGGCTCCAGCTAGATTTACTCGTATCATCTGACAAAGTTGATGCAATCATTAATGTAATCACCTCTGCGGGTCGTACCGGTAAGGTAGGTGATGGTAAAATCTCCGTATTTGATATTGAGCGTATTGTGCGCATCCGGACCGGAGAAGAGAACGAAAGCGCTATCTGATTTAATTTACTACTAAGCTAATTATCTACTACATACAGAGCGAGATTTAACCACTTTCGCCACAGAGAAAGCACCAATTCAGCTTTCACACTCCCCCCCCCAGCCCCCAACCTTGTAAGACCAGATTGTAACTGCGCCCGGAACCAGGCAGCGGATGGAGATTTACTTTCCATCAAAGCGCTCCCCGTCTGGGGAGCCCAACACAAACTTTAAATTACACTCACTTACAAAAATAAGATTTTGCTATGGAAGCATTATTTACAGTAAATAACCTTTGGATTTTAGTGGCGACTTGTTTCGTTTTCCTAATGCACTTGGGTTTTGCCAGCCTCGAAGCTGGTTTCGTTCAAAAAAAGAACGTTGTCAATATCCTTTTTAAGAATGCTATGATCATTTGTATTGGTCTGCTAACTTACTACATTATCGGCTTTAACCTGATGTACCCTGGTGAGGGTTACGAAGGAGGTTTCGTCGGTAAGTTCTTTTCTCCTCTGGATTGGGCAGGAAGTGCGGTACCCGTTATCGACGAGGTAACTCAGTACGCCGCCGCTGCAGAAGGCGGAAGTGCCTACACAGGCTATTCTGATTTCATCTTCCAGGGTATGTTTGCCGCTACTTGTGCAACCATCGTCTCAGGTGCAGTTGCTGAAAGAATCAAACTTGTCCCTTTTCTAATCTTTGCTACCATCTTTGTTGCTATCAGCTACCCAATTACCGGAATGTGGCACTGGGGCGGAGGATGGCTCGCTGAACTAGGCTTCTACGACTTTGCCGGCTCTACTCTTGTACATGCTGCTGGTGGTTTTGCTGCCTTGGCCTGTATCATCCTACTCGGAGCGCGTAAGGGCAAGTACCGTAAAGACGGCCGTGTAACGGCTATCCCAGGGCACAGCATGCCACTTGCTGCTATTGGTGTATTCCTCCTTTGGTTCGGTTGGTATGGTTTCAACGGGGGCTCCGTCCTGAGCGCTGACCCTAACGGCGTATCTCTTGTCTTTGTCACTACTTCCCTGGCTGCTGCGGCTGGTGGTGTTGCAGCCTTTTTCGTGGCTTACATTATGTTCAAGTCTTACGATCTCTCAATGGTGCTCAACGGTATTCTTGGCGGTCTCGTTGGTGTTACCGCCGGCGCTGATAGCTTCACCGGCATGGGAGCCATCGCAGTTGGTGCTATTGCAGGTGTTATTATTCCCCTCAGTATTGTCTTCTTCGACAAAACGCTTAAGCTTGACGATCCCGTTGGTGCAACCTCCGTACACGGTGTTTGCGGTATCTGGGGTACACTTGCCGTTGGTATCTTTTCTACCAACCCTGATCATAGCTTCGTCACCCAGCTTATTGGTACCCTTTCCATTGGTGCGTTCTCTTTCATCGCTGCCTTCGGTATCATGGGAGCACTCAAGGCCATCATGGGCATCCGTGTCGATGCAGAAGAAGAAACTAAAGGCCTCGACATCGGCGAGCACGATATGCACGCTTACACGGACGGCAAGGAAGACGGTGTCTTCCAGCTTACCTCCGAAGGTTAAACCAGTTGTCAGTTGTCGGTTGCCAGTTGAGCAACCGACAACCGACAACTGACAACTGAAAAAGGCCCGCCGACGCTGCAACGTCAAACGGGCCCGCCGGAAACGGACTAAACCGCCCCCAACTAAGAATCTTAAATCCACCTAACCGGTGGAACCACGAAGGTAAGAAGGTGAAAGCATTCACCCAAGTACCACGGGGTCAGGCCGTATCCGGAAGTAACCATTTTACTTTCACTTTCCATTACGGACTATTATAACTACCACATGAAAACTTTATTTCAATTTACTTTCGCAGTCCTGCTGCTCACTTCCACCAATGTTTTTGCCCAGGTAAACACCGAGGTGCCCACTACTGACCCGGTAGAGGCTCCGGCGACCGAAGAAGCTGAAGAAGAAGAAGAAGACGATGACGCGCTCAAGATGAGCGGCTTCGTTGATGCTTACTTCCAGAACACCTTCACAAAAGATGCTGCTGATAATTCTCTCGCTTATCCGACTAGTTTCACCACCGAAGACGGAGGTTTTGCTGTAGGTATGGTTAACCTTCTTATGGAAAAGTCTGTAGGTAAGGTTGGCTTTGTCGGCCAAGTCGGTTTTGGCCCCCGCGCCAACGATGCCAACGGTGCCTTCCCGAACCTCCAGCAGCTGTACGTTACTTACTCTCCGAGTGACGCCGTTACCTTCACGATGGGCCAGTTTGGTACTTTCGTTGGTTACGAAGTAATTGACGCGCCGGTAAACGTAAACTACTCTACCAGCTACCTCTTTAGCTACGGACCATTCTTTCATACCGGCCTTAAGGCAGACTTCGCTCTCGCGGAAGGCTTTGGTGCTATGGTTGGTGTCTTCAACAACACCGACAGCCGCTTCAATGAACCCGGCTACTACTATGGTGCACAGCTTAGCGCAGAAACAGGCGGCCTGGCTGCTTACCTGAATTTCCTGACGGGGACAGACGCTAAAGACGTTAACGAGGCGGGTGATGACGCAACCACTTTCCAAGTTGACCTCACGGCTACTTACCAAATCAGTGAAAGCTTCATGTTAGGATTGAACGCATCTGACAAAAGTACGTCATTAGGAGATGCTAGTGGTGACGGATTCACCGGTTTTGCGGTTTACCTTACTGCTGGCCTTTCTGACAATTTCAGCCTTAATTTAAGAGGTGAGTCTTTCACTGAGAAAGCTCCTGAAGGCATTACTATGGACGGCCGTAGCGTATTTGCAGTTACTGCAAGTGGCAACATTACCCTAGGTGATAGCTTCGTACTCATCCCTGAAGTACGTTTTGACAGCAGCAGCGATTTTGCCAATACCTACAGCGGTGGTATTATCGACTTTGGCGGTATGGACGAAGACGACAGCATCGCTTCCTTTATTCTCGCTGGCGTCTATAGTTTCTAAAATATAATAGCAGGCGCTAACGCAGGTGCAAGCAAAAGTTTGAAGAGCAAGGATATAAACACAACTACTTTAAGAGACACCGTGGGATCCTTGCTCCTTTCAATCCTTATCTTGCACTTGCGACCGCGCCTAATTTAAAGCAGCGTGTTGCCCCGAAGAAGCTTTGTCGAAATTCGGGAGCTCGCCTAAATTCACATAAATTTCTGATTTAACCTCACAAATTCCTTTTTTAATGGCTACCAAGCACAAACTCGAATACATTTGGCTCGACGGAACCGAGCCCATGCAGCAAATTCGCTGTAAAACCAAAATCATTGAAGACTTCAGCGGTAAGCTGGAAGACTGCGAGATGTGGTCCTTCGATGGTTCTTCCACCAACCAGGCTTCCGGCGGCAGCTCCGACTGTCTGCTTAAGCCAGTTTCCATCGTTACCGACCCCGGGCGCAAGAACGGCTACGTAGTGCTCTGCGAAGTACTCAGCGCCGACGGTACCCCGCACGCAACCAACGCCCGCGCCACTATCGACGATGAAGACCGCGACTTCTGGTTCGGCTTCGAGCAGGAGTACTTCCTCTGGGACCCCGAGACCGACAAACCCCTCGGCTTCCCCGCTGATGGCACCGACCCCGCCCCCCAGGGCCCTTACTACTGTTCCGTTGGCGCCAAGAACGCCTACGGCCGCGAAATCATCGAGGAGCACCTTGACCTTTGCCTCGACGCTGGTCTCATCGTAGAAGGCATCAACGGCGAAGTAGCTCCCGGACAGTGGGAGTTCCAAACCTTCGACAAGGGGGCCAAAGAAGCAGGTGACCAGATCTGGTTAGCCCGCTACTTCCTCGAGCGCGTAGCCGAGCAGTACGGAATCGCCATCAACTACGAGTGTAAGCCAGTGAAGGGCGACTGGAACGGTTCCGGCATGCACGCCAACTTCTCCAACACCTTCCTGCGCGAAAGCGGTAAGAAGGAGGACT
>CAYPIM010000241.1:0-8164 GCA_964410795.1 uncultured Lewinella sp.
GTTTCTAGTTTCTAGCTTTCTATCCTACCTCACGCGTACTTTGTACTGGAAGGTATTGCCTACGGACTTGCCGTCGAAGTGAATACTGATCAGGTGACCCTTTACACCTCTGATGGTGTGCTGACGGGTTTCCCGTTTATTGCTCTTTTGAGAATTGATTTCGTTGAACCAACCGGTCTTGAGCTTAGTGTAGCGGCCATTCTTGTCTACTTTACAGATAACGTAACTGGTTTTGCCTTTGCCCGCCAGCTCCTTGATGTCTACTACCATGGATGATTTGTTGGAAGGAACACAAGAGATGTACATCCGGCCGCCGGTGCTGACGATGCGACCGTTTTCGTAGTTGCCGAAATTTAGCCGGCGAGGGCCGATGGTAGCCCAGCTGCTGCTACGTGAGTTCCAGTACTTTACCATCTCTTTGGTAAGGTGCAGGTAAGTGGATGGGTTAGAGAGGCAGCTAGGGAAATTGGAGGCGTTACAGCCTTTAGTTTTCAGGACTCTGGAGATCTTCCGGTTGATGTCGGAGACAACAGAAGGGGCCGATTTGCAGCTCTGCGCGCTAACGGAGGCACAGAAAAGAAGAAGGAAAAGGGAGGAGATGATAAAACGCATAATGATATTAGTTGAGCGTTGTTATTTAAGATGGGTGATGAAGCGTCGTGTCGGAAAGGTGCAGGTTCATCAGGGGTGATGAGCCAGTGGAGGTTATCCTTTGCCCTGTCCGCGCCGCTTGCGTTGACGTTGTTCCAGAAGGGGAGCGGCAACATCGTCGATCAGGCGATCGAGCCAGGTGCTGTTGTTTCGTTGCGGTGTGTTTTTTTGCTTTCCAGCTTGCTTGCGGGCTCCACTTTTGGCTTTACCTTGTCGCATTCGTTGCCGCTGTTCGGGGGTGAGTATCTTGCCTACAGAGGCGCGTAGTGCCCGGCGGCGTGCGCCCTTGTCTTGGGGGGAGGCCGGCGGATCATCTTTCAGGCGCTGGAAATAATTCAGCAAGAGCGCTTCTACTTCCGGAATTTGTTCATCGGTGAGTTGAAGCTTTGCTGAAACCTTGTCCAGTTGGGCTTGTATGGGTGAGACAGAGGTTTCTTCTGTCGTCTCGTAGTCTACATCGTCGGTGTAGTCTTCCTGGGCCCGAAGGCCGAGGAAGGAACTACATACGATCAATATTAAAAAAATCTTGCGCACAGGACTACGACTTTTTCTTGCGGATGATGATGACTTCGTCACCGAACTCGTCCATAAAGGCCTGGAGTAGATTGCGGCGGTTCTTCTTGTCGCGTTGGTCGCGGTAGTGAGATACTACCTTCTTGCGCTGTTTGGCATCAAGGCAAGACAGAATGGCTTTGCGGAAGGCGGCCAGGCGCTTTTCCCGCTGGGCTTTGCTGGTGGGTGGGTTCTGGCGGTTCTTATTACAAAAGGTCACGGCCTTTTCCTTTAGGCACTTCATCTGACGGTAGTCAAGGTCGAGGTGTTTGTCTAGTGTGGAAAGGTGCTTTTTGGCCAGTTCAGCGCAAGGATTGGAACCGGACTGGGCCGATGCGGTAACCGAGAGCGAACCGACGAGTAAAAGGGAGAAAAGAAAACGAAAAAGCATGGTGGGATGAGTTTTAAATGAGCTGAAAACGAAGCTTCCAGCGATGAATGAATTCGGGGTAGGGACGGTTGGCGTCTCCGAATTCCATAACGGCGACGAAAAAAATCTTAAATTCGTCGGTGACAACATGCTTTTTGGGCGCTCCGGTCCCTCTGCCGTATCATCCGATCAAGCGAAAACGGTAACCTTATACTATGGACTCAGCTACAGATATTGAGCTGGTAACTGCTTTCTGCCAACAAGAAGAAAGGCGGGCACTCGGCATTCTTTACGAGCGCTACGGCCACCTTGTGGTCGGCCTCTGCTTAGATTACCTGAAGGACCGTGAGGCCGCTCGCGATGCCACAATGGATGTATTTGAGAAGGTTACACTAAAGGTCTGCAATCAGCCGATTGAAAGCTTTCGTGCCTGGCTTTTCTATACAAGCCGGAACCATTGTATAGATCTGCTGCGTAAAAAAATAAGAGAAAGAGAGAAAGCGCAGAAAATTACTGAAGGCTCCGTTATGGAATTCGAAGAGGGCGAACGTCCTTTAAGTGAAATTCGCCTGACGCAGTTGCCCGAGGCCCTTGCCACGCTCTCTCCGGAGCAAGCTACTTGCGTTCGGTTGTTTTATCTCAAAGGCCTGTCTTATAAGCAGGTCTGTGAACAAACCGGTTACGACCTGAAAAAAGTAAAGAGTTACCTTCAGAATGGCCGGCGTAACCTGCGCATCAAACTAGAAAACATGGACCATGAGTGATCCAAACAGACAAGGCTGGCTAAAAGGCGATCCGCCAAAAAAGGAGGACGATGAATTCGCTCGGCACGCAGCCCGTGGACGTGAAGAACTTGGTTCAGAAGCGGAAGCCCGGGAACTGATGAGCGAGCTGGACGGAATGTTTGCCGCCAGGTTTGGCGAGACGCAGGCAAAAACTGATTTCTCTGTATCCGCAAAGGAAGAAAGTGGCGAGCACGCAGGTGCAAAGGAAGTTCCGTTGGAAGGCAGAACGAAGACAAAGGTTCGTCGCCTGGGCCGCTACTACGCTGCTGCTGCGGCTATACTTTTACTTGTTGCGGCTGGAAGTTGGTGGATTACCCAACAGAATACCCTCAGCCCGGAAAACCTCTATGCTGAAGCTTTCAGCCCCTACGCTAACGATCTGAGTGGCCGAACGATGGGCAGCAATGAGCCAACCACATCTTCCGCGCTTGATGAAGCAAGCCTCGCTTATGACCGCAGAGACTACGTCGCTGCAGCAGACGGGTTCGGCCGTTACCTCACGGCTCTTCCAACGCCCACGGAACCTGCGTCCGCGCCACCAAGCCCGGGTGAGGAAGTAAGCAAGCCCAAAACTGAAAAAATCCGCCTCTACTACGGAATTAGTCTCCTGGCTGCCAATCAGCCGGAAGCTGCAATGGCCGAACTAGAAGCGCTAATCAATGATCCGGCTACCGGCCCTCCGGCAGCTTGGTATCGCGCACTAGCACAGGTCCGCCTTGGCCGACTTGCTGAGGCCAGGCAGGCACTGGCCGCTATTGCGAACGACGAAAATTCAGCCTTCAGCAGCAAAGCCAAAGGCCTGCTGCGCTCTATTCCCTCTGATCTTTAAACACACTTTACCATGCGCTTCTATCTCTTTTCCCTAATCCTGTTTTGTTGCTTAGGTACGCTGGCGGCACAGTCTGTCCCAGCCCAGAACGACCCCCCGATTACCAATGAGAATTACCGGGAGATTTATAATAAAATGAAGGCCAAACTCAGGGCGCTTGGCTACCCTGCAGGTCGGGCTGGTAACGCAGCTTGGGCGCGGGGGCAGTTTACCCTTCGGTATGAAGGAGGCAGCGCTGTCAGTGACTTTTCCGCAGACTTGGCAAAGCTGAAAAAAATATACGGCCGCAAGAATGTGACCGTACTCGGAGAATGTGGCTGCTCTGATAAGTTCCGTATATACAATATCCACGTCACCCAACTGGGCGGCGAAGAAAAGGGAAAGGGCGGAAGCCAGAAAGTTTCTCAGGCTATTGGCCAGGAGGAAGTGGAGCCAAATTACTACATCATCCCCGGCCTGAACCAGTTGAAGAGCAACTCGCCGTTTAACAACCTGCCCCCAAATTTTGCGGTCGTCCCGAGTGGTAAACCCGCCCGCCCGGTTACCATCGCCGTACTGGATACTGGCATTGATCCTTACTTTCAGCACCCGCAAACGACCAACGGTCGTGGTCCGCTGTATCTTTGGGAGAATCCAGCGCCCAATAGTTCTTCCGATGAATTTTGTCTTGATGATGATCTCTTCGGTTGGGATTTCATTAATGACGACAACGCTCCGCTCGACGATCATTCTCATGGCACCCACATCGCCAGCGGAATAGCGACCCAGCTTCATCGTCATGTCAACAACGTGAACTACCGCTTCATGGCGGTGAAAATGCTGGACCAGGCTGGCGTTGGCACCACCTTCCATGCCTCCTGCGCGGTGGCTTATGCTGCTTACAACGGAGCCGACGTCATCAACGCCAGTTGGGGCTTCTACGGGGAACGGGATGCCATTCTCCACAAAGCTTTTGCCTACGCTCAAGGCGAAGGAGTGGCAACGGTCACCTCCGCTGGCAACTTTAGAAAAGAGCTGTCTGTAACAAAACATTACCCCAGCGAATTTGCCCTGGAGGCGAACCCGTTGCCCAGCATCCTTTTTGTCTCCGCGTCCCAGACAGGCGGTGGAACGAGCCTCTGGCGCGGAACGAACTTCCGCTCTGCTCCGTTGGTGCCGGGTATGGACTTTGTGGCATCAGTGGGAACGAATATTACGGCCTTGGTGCCTAGTTATTTCAACGCACCGAATAACCTTGGACGCAAAACGGGCACTTCCGTTGCAGCTCCTTTTGCTACAGCTTTAGCGGCTCACTACAAACACCTTCACCCCGGCCATACCCCAATGCAACTCCGGACGACTTTGCTCACCGAGATAAATGCGCAGGGAACTGGCGGCACTATTAATTACTTAGGTACGACGATACCCTATCGTGTATTTATCTGGATTAATCTGCCGTAGGCAGAGTGAATGGTAGGCAGGGAGAGTGCTTACCCTCTACCCATATTTAATACTTTCCCAAAACGCTCTTTTCGTTCGCATAGCGAACAAGAATGATGCCGTTGGCGGGGGGCAGGGGCAGGGTTTTATCCCGTCCCTGCCTTTCTTTTTTAATGTAACCCCGTGATTTTCCAAGATCCTAATTAACTTTCCCTGCCGGAAGCCGCCGGGGAAAAGTCATCACCTATGAAAACCGCTTTGCTAAGAACAGCCCTCCTGGGAGGATTCCTGCTGTGTATTACGATGCTTGCCGCCCAGGAAGTGTGGGAAGATCCGCTGGCTAAAACGGAGTACGACTCCTTGCTCCAGCTCGCAGAGGATTTTCCTGACGACTCCGTCACCAGGAAATCTTATCTCCTGCACCAGGCGGGGCGCCGGGCTTACGCCGGAGGCGTTTATCCGCTGGCGGTTGCCGCCACGAAACGCGCCTTGGCGTTGCGTCAGACGGATGAACAGGTGCATATGGACGCCCTGCTGGTCTCTGCGTTTAATGTGGGGAGTTACCTCAGTACAATGGGGGATTATAAAGAAGCCAACGACTACTATACGATGGTGCTGGACCGGGGCCCGAACCGGAAGGAAGGCGTGGCGCTTTATCAATTGGCTTCTAATTACGGAAATATGGGGCGCTTCCCGGCGGGGGAAGAGGCTTTTACCGCAGCGGCTGCTTTACCTCCATTCAGTGAGGATGATTACCTGGCCGGGATGTTGAAGAAAGAGGCTGGTCGGTTACAGCTTAAAAAAAACAGCACGGAGGGAGCTGAAACGGCGGTCCGACTGCTTGATGAAGCCATCGCTTTGTTCTCAGATTTTGACGATACTGATCCGGAAATTATGCAGGCGCTCTACCAAAGTGGATGGGCGTACTGTGATGCCGGAAACTATTCCGCAGCGCTGAAACAACTGAATAAAGCGTCGGCCCTGGCGGACAAACTTGACGTGGAGGGCTGGGAACGTGCGCCGATTCTGACGAACATTGGCCTGACGTACCGAAAGATGGGAGACCTAAACAAGGCCCTCTCTTACTACCGCAGCGCCCTGGCAGCGGAAGAAGTAAGCACACTAAGCCCGCCTGAAAGTGATGTCGCAACTGACTACGACAACATCTCCACCTTAATGCTTTCCCTGGGGAAGCCAGACTCCGCGCTGGTTTACGCAAGTAAAGCACTTCGGTGGCGCTTGCCAGACTTTTCTCCCGCAGACCCCACCGTTAACCCTTCCCCTGAACAAATGACAGAAGGGCACCTGGATCTCCTGCTGTACCTTAACGATAAGGCCCGGGCACACCGGGCAATTGCGGATCGGGGAGAAAGTGAGCATTATGAACTCGCCCTGGCTACTTACCGCCGGGCTGACGAGCTACTAGATATGATGCGCCAAAATCAACTCCTGGAAGATACCCGCAATTACTGGCGGGCCGATGCGCGAAACCTCTACGAAGAAGCCATCGATGTCGCAAAAGCAGCGGGTGATCCCGTCTCTATGTTTTACTTTATGGAAAAGTCCCGCGCTCGGCTGTTGCTGGATGAATTAAGCGCTGTGCGTGCGGGAGAAGACTTGCCGGATGCTGTTCAAGACAGACTTAACTCGGTTGCGGCCATAACGCGTCGTTCCGGTAGTGGAACGGCAGAACGGCAACAATTTCGCCGCTTGCAAGACAGTGTTTTTGCCGCGCATCCAGCCTACGCCGCTGCTCGGATTGGTAGCCCTCCGCCAGATCCCGCTTTGCTGAATCAGATCATTGGCGACCGCATACTCGTAGAGTACTTCGTGAGTGAAGACCAAACAGTTGCCCTGGTTTGGGCAGAAGACCGTGGCCTGGAATTTGTGGAACTGGCTCCGCCCTCAGCGTGGAGAGCGGCGCTTAAAGCCTTCCGCAACCAACTCCTTTCGCCTGATGCCGAGTTTGCTCCTGAAAATGCCCGTCTCCTCTACGATCAATTAATCGCCCCGCTTGATATCCCCAACGGGCGAGCACTTACCATCATCCCCGACGGAGACCTTTACCTCCTGCCCTTTGGAGCGTTGCTTGTCCAAAACCCTGCACCTGCGTCCGCGCTAAAGAAATGGCCCTGGCTAGCGAGTTCGAACGACGTCAACTATGCTTTCTCCGTGCAGCTGATCGATTTTGCCCGGAAGCAAAGAGGGCGGGGCAACGGCCGTGCACTTGCCCTTGCACCGGTGGCCCGGTTGGAAGCAAATGATGTTATTCCTCGTCAACTCGAGCTTCCCGCAACGCTACGAACACTGCGCCATCTTGCCGGGCTTTTCCCGACCGATACCCTGGTTAACACCGCCGCTAATGCCCAGGCATTTAGGGACCATGCGGATGCCTATAGCTTGCTTCATCTGGGTACCCACGCTTACCTGGAAGACGGGGGAAGTTTTCTTCTTCATGATGGAGGCCAGTCTCGCTACACTAGTGAACAACTGGCCGGGCACAACTTTCAGGCAGACCTGGTCGTGATTGGTGCCTGTGAAACCGGGCTGGGGGAAACCCTCCACGGAGAAGGTGTGGCAAGTCTTGGCCGGGCCTTTGCCCGGCGCGGAGCGCCAGGAATCACGATGAGCCTCTGGTCCATCAACGACGGAACAACGGCGGAGTTGCTCAACGGAATGTACAATGGTTTGGTGGCGGGAACAGGGCCATCGGCTGCGCTCAGCGCAGCCGGAGAACGGTACCTAGAGGATGTTACCAACCCCGTTTTCGGGCATCCTTACTACTGGGCGGGCCTGGTGTATTACGGGCCGGAGGTTCCGCTTGAGCTGGGTGGAAATGGTATTTGCTGGTGGCCGTGGTTACTGGCCATTGTGGGTCTGGGGCTGGGCTTATTTTTCGGTAGACGCAGCAAGGCGACGTAGTACACGCCAGTAGTTGCCGTGCTCCAACCGGAGAACCCTGGTGGCGATTTGCTCAGGGCTGTCTTCAGGATCGAGCCGGACGGCGGCCTGGAAAACGTAATCGCCCTCGTCATATGCTTCGTTGACGTAGTGGATGGTGATGCCGCTCTCCAGTTCTCCGTTGGCCTTCACGGCCCGGTGTACGTTGGCACCGTACATCCCCTTCCCGCCGTAAGCTGGGAGCAGGGCGGGGTGGATGTTCAGCATCCGATTAGGGTAGGCTTGCACGAGATATGGTGGGATAAGCCAGAGGAAACCCGCCAGGGCGATGAAGTCTACCTCGAAGGCATCGAGGTCCGCCAGCAGTTCTTCGGATTCGTAAAAAGAGTTGCGCTTCACCACCAGGGTTGGAATGTCGCGCTCGGCGGCCATCATTAGTGCGCCAGCCTTTGCTTTATTGCTGACCAGCAGTACGACCTCCACCCCATACTCCGGGTGGGCCTGGAAACGATCAATGATGGTGCGGGCGTTGGAGCCGCCGCCGGAAACGAAGATGGCGAGTTTCATGGGGGAATGGAGTAAAGGGGGAGGGAGAAAGGGCAGGGCACGAAGGTAGGGATGGGGTGGGGGAATGGGAAATGGGGGAGCAGCTTGCGC
>CAYPIM010000242.1:0-8093 GCA_964410795.1 uncultured Lewinella sp.
AAAAAAGCCCCTTCCGAACAAATCGGAAGGGGCGGAAACTTAAAGTCGATCATGCAAAATTCTTACTACCGCAGCGCAAATGCTGTGGTGTGGTTTTTTACGTCTCGGGAAGAGACGATGAGTTTGTAGTCTCCGGATTGGAGTTTGTCTAATTGGTAAGCGCGGCGAACACCTTCTACCCCGGATACCTTGTCGGAGAATACCGTCTGGCCCTTAGCGTTAGCGATCTTGATGTCTACCCGCTGTCCGCTTTTGTTGTCGTAAGCAACAACCATGGTACGATCTGCGTGGAAATTCATGGTTGGGTAAACCAGGTGTTTCACTTTGTCAGCATTTACAACAGCGCCTTTAGTGTTTACTTTTAACGGAAGAATAGTCTGGCCAATCTTATCAGAGATAACGACCTTATAAGTGTTGGCCGTAAATACTGCTGCCTTAAAGCGCTTGTTTAAAAAAGCGCCTTTTGCTACAGAGTCAAGATGAATAACGTTGCCTAAAGCATCGGTCAGCTCAAACGCAGCGGCTTGCGGCATTGCTATGGTGCTTCGGAAGATGAGGGTACCACTGGTCACATCGCGCTGGACGGTTATGTCCTGCGGTTCAATGGCCGCCGCGGCGGTAGCCACAGAAAAAACCAGAAGGAGTATGGTGGTGAATAATTTCATCGTTTAGGGGATTTGATTTGTCAGTCATTGCATGTCCGACTCCCTTTGTTAAGGCAAATATCGGGCGGTTTCTGAAATGAATCGTTGCGGATATTGTCGGATTTCAAGCAATTTTTAACTTCCGGTTAATCCATGCATAGTCTTGGTTAATCTATGCTTGTTTACAAAGATTTAACTGCGAATTTTCGCGATCTTAGCATCAATTCAAAGCTTTAGACGTTACTATGCTAAACTGCTTCGTCTAAAAAGCAAGCGAACTCTTTTTTCTTCTCATTAGAGTCAGAACTTATGGAAGTCACCCAACATCCCGTCCGTGAACAAGTTGTCCCCATTCCGGGGAACTCCTTTCTGGTTAAGCATTATGCTGATCCTAAAGCGCGTGCGAACAAGACACCCAATTGGCACTACCACCCTGAGCTTGAGCTGGTATACGTTAGGGGAGGCCACGGCCGCCGCCACGTTGGTAGTCATATATCTCATTATACGGACGGTGAGCTAATTCTGATTGGCTCTAACCTTCCGCATTGGGGGTTCACCGATCGTTTTACCGGCAACAAGTCTGAAACAGTGGTTCAGTTCGCGACGGACTTTCCTGCTGCAGACTTTCTGAACCTTCCCGAAATGCGGAACATCAGCAACCTTTTTGATCGTGCGCGCAATGGTCTTTCGTTCAACGGTTATACCCGAACGGTGATTGGCGCTCGTATGGAGGGTTTGATCGATCAGGCGCCGCTTAAGCGAATGCTTACCCTTATAGATCTTTTGCAAGAACTGGCCTTAAGTGAAGAATACGAATCTTTGAATGCGGATGGCTTCCACCTCCAGGTTGCTACGCATGGCTACGATAGATTCAACGACATCCAGCAGTTTATAAGTGATAATTTTCGTCGGGATATTCCGCTGACGGAAGTTGCGCAGGTGGCGGGAATGACTGTACCTTCTTTCTGCCGTTACTTTAAGAAAGTAACGGGGAATACCTTCATTAACTACCTCACAAACTTCCGGATTGTTTATGCCTGTAAGCTGTTGGGGGATGACCACTCCGCAATTACTGAAGTTGCCTACGACAGTGGGTTTAACTCTCAGAGCCAGTTCAACCGAGCTTTTCGCAAATTTGTAGGCCGGACGCCTTCGGAGTACCGTGCTGATCTGTGGGTTAATGTTTCGGGGGTGATTCCGGAGGATTGAGTTGGTGAGTTAACTAGACAGTTTTGTTATTAGTAGGATCACCAATGCCTACGTATTGTCAAACGACTGGCGTTTTTGAGCTGTAATTTGAGTTAGTAAGCTAGCTACTACATCTCAGCCTCAATTCGTGCGAGTGCTACACCTATGCGCGCATAAAGTGAATCCACCCATATAGGTTCCTGGCGGACGATCCACATTAAGCTGTCAAAATCTGTACGACTTAGCTGATAATCCTCCAGGACTTTGTTGAAGTATACCTTCTGCATTGAATCCCGAACCTGGACGGGAACCTCATTGGAAAGGGCTTCCGCAATGTGTAGATCGGTCATTAAAGGAGACATCATGTCCAGGTCTACGGGACATTCACCTGCGCCGGGTGATGTACATGCAGTAAGCGATAGGATGAATGCGAGTAGGTAAAAGCGGATCATTCCGTTTGTTTGGGGTAAAGGTAGGCTATGCGTTGTGCGTTGGCCAGGGTGAAGTCTTTCCAATCTTTAACGTTAGAACGAGCGCCAACGATGCCACAGGTAGGTAGGTTTCCTATATAAAGGTCATTTTGTAATTTATTGGCCAGGTCAGTATACCCTGGGTTATGGCCAAATGCGAGTACGGTTTCCCACTCGTCTGGCAGGTTTTGTACCTGAGCTTCTATAGTCGCTGGCCATGCATGGTACAGTTCCCGAAGGTAGATTGCATTGTCTACCGTAAGAACTTCCTTAAAATAGTCGGCAGTTTGACGAGCACGTTTGGCTGTGGAGCACAAAATGCCATCGGGTGAAACATCAATGCCCAGCAAACGCCGGGCCATCACGGGACTGTCTCTTAGGCCTCTCTTGTTTAAAGGCCGGTCATGATCATCTAGAAAGGCATCTTCCCAGCTTGATTTCGCGTGGCGAATGAAGTATATTGTCTTCATAGTTGTGCTTTACACCGGTTTAATCCTGAGTTAACGGACGGGTGGTGCGATTAACTTAATTTTGCGACTCCTGTTACTATAATGCAAGCCTGGCGTAAAACGGATCGGCCTGCCCTCAAAAGTTATACTTTATGAACCAAGCTAAGATACTCCTAGTTGACGACGAGCCCGATATCCTCGAGATTCTTGAATATAATCTCCGAAAAGAAGGGTACGAGGTTGCAACCGCTGAAAACGGAGAGGCTGGATTAAAGAGTGCTAATGAGTTCAAACCAGATTTGATTATTCTGGACATCATGATGCCCATTATGGATGGGGTAGAGGTTTGCCGACAGCTAAGAGCCAATAAGGAATTTGACAATACGGTCATTACTTTCTTGACCGCTCGCGAAGAAGACTACAGCCAGATAGCCGCCTTAGACACTGGAGGAGATGATTATATCACGAAACCAATCCGCCCGCGTGTATTTCTCAGCCGCGTGAAAGCACTGCTTCGGCGTGGTGTACGTAAGGAGGAAGAGGCTCCTACATTGATTAAGATCGGAGATATTGAAATTGACCTGGAGCAGATTGTCGTCCGCCGTGGGGAAGAGCGTATTGAGTTAGCAAAGAAAGAATTTGACTTACTTACTTTGCTGGCTTCCAAGCCGGGCAAGGTGTTCAGTCGAGACGAGATATTTAACCGTGTTTGGGGAGCCGACGTAATTGTAGGCAACCGTACCATAGATGTGCACATCCGGAAGCTTCGGGAGAAACTCGGAGATCATTACATCAAAACGATCAAGGGCATTGGTTACAAATTTGTCTTTTAAACCAATTTTAAATTGCAGAAAAACAGTACACCTCGTCAAATTGCCTTTCGCGCAGCCGTTGTTATTGGGGCGGCCATCCTCGGATTACTACTCCTGGTTAAGGCTATTTCTATGTCTTCGATCTCGTGGTGGCTTATCTTATTGGCACCACTGAGCAGTATTGCCTTTGCTTACCTTGTTGTACTTACTTATTTGGATAGGTACATCTATCGGAAGATTAAATTGATCTATAAAACGATCCATCAACAAAAGGTATCTACCGATATCAAGCGCGATGGTATCGATCTTGACCAGCCCATCATTGATGATGTTGAGCAAGAAGTAGAAGAATGGGCCGAGAAACAGCAACAGCAAATAGATCAGTATGAACGGTTTGCCGAATACCGCCGGCGCTACGTTGGGGACATCAGCCATGAGCTAAAAACACCAATTTTTAATATTCAAGGCTATCTCCATACATTGCTTGAAGGTGGATATCACGACGAGAAGATCGCTATGAACTTCCTTAAGAAAGCAGCAAAAAACGTAGAGCGCCTGCAAACCATCGTAGAGGACCTAGGAGCAATTAGTAGGCTCGAAAGCGGTGAACTTATTCTTGATGTAGAACCCTTTGATATTAAGGAACTGGCCACGGAGGTGTTTGAAGAGGTGGAGATGAAGAGTAAAGAATCGAGGGTAGAGCTAGTGTTCAAGGCTGGAGCAGACCTTGGTTTTATGGTGATGGCTGATCGTGAAAGTATCCGTCAGGTACTCGTCAACCTTGTTACTAACAGCTTGAAGTATGGCAACGTTGGTGGAGCTACCCGTATCGGTTTTTACGATATGGAGTCCTACATTCTCTGTGAAGTGGCGGACAATGGAATTGGCATTCCGGAAAAGCACCTACCGCATGTTTTTGACCGCTTTTACCGGGTAGACAAAAGCCGTAGCCGTCAGAAAGGAGGCTCTGGCCTCGGGCTGGCCATCGTAAAGCACATCATTGAGGCGCACCAGCAAACGATTAACGTCCGGAGTTCGCCAGGGCTGGGAAGCACCTTCGGGATTACTTTGGCTAAGGCGTAGGTTTATTTAGTCAAGGATAAATGCACTTTGCAAGATTCTTTTCTCAGCGGAGGTTGGTGGATAGTACTGAAAGACTTATCTTTGCACTCCATTTCAAAAACAGATCTATCTAAATGCTGATCATCAACGTCCGTGAAGGAGAAAACATCGACCGCGCTCTGAAGCGGTACAAGCGTAAATCTATCAATACCCGCGTCATCCGTGAGCTGCGTAACCGCCGCGAATTCACCAAGCCGAGCGTACTGCGCCGCAAGGAGAAGCTGAAGGCTGCTTACCGTCTGGATAAGTACGGCGAACGCTAGAATTTACCATTGTTTCAAAATATAGCAAGCGTCAGGAGGCGTTTGCGCACCGCAAAGGCGGCTGTCGGACAGAACCCGGCAGCCGCCTTTATTGGTTACGGTGTGAGCATCGAAGATTCCAAAATCGGCACGGTAAGTTTGGTCTTCAGGACGAGACGATGCGTTAAAACCTTCTTTGCACCTGCGGCCGCGCCCAAATAATTACCTTGCCCCCATGAAGGCAAATACTCCTGATAACATTGATGAGCTTTACGATAGTCTGCCCGAAAATGAACGACTGATCGCCGGTATTTTAAGGGAACTGATCTTGGAAAGTCTACCCGGTTGCCGGGAGAAAAAATCTTACGGTGCGCCCTTTTACTTCGGGAAAAAGGCAGTTTGCTACGTTTGGCCAGCCAGCATCACCTGGGGCGGTAAGCAGCAGGGTAGGGGGGTGACGTTGGGCTTTAACCAAGCCCGAAAACTAGACCACGGCGGCTATCTTGAGTTTGGCAACCGTAAATCTATTGGCAGCCATGTTTTTCTGACGCCAGAAGAAATTGACGTAGAAATATTACAAAAATTATTGCGCGAAGCCTGGGCGCTGGATCAGGGCTAAGGAAAGAGAATAAAGCAAGGCTAAGGCTTCAGCGAAACCTTTACGTCAAGTATTGCTTTGCCCTCTGCTGTCCTGAATTTTAGTGTCTCCACATCAAGCAAGGCTAGTAATGCTTTAGGGTCAGGTGTATCTGGCGCGGCCGCAGGTGCAGGGGAAGGTTTTTCAGAATCACCGCTCTCTGCTCCAGACTTCAGTCCGTTGAGGAAGTCCATAATGCCCATATTGATGAGCTCGTCGCTGATGGCAATGGTGCCTTCTATCTTGCTGCCAGCAAGATCTTTAAAATTAGTATCGAAGAGGTGCTTTTGTACTGGATGCATAACTAGATTGATAGATGTGATAGAATTAGGGCTTTCACCAATACCCTTGGCAGCGGTTCACTTGCTTACTATTGGACGAGCAAAAGGCCGCATTATATGCAGCTTTAGGAAACAATCTGCAAGTGTACCACCAGCCGGTTGGCTTCGGAAGTTACTTGTAGCTGCTTGATCAGCGGGACAAGCTTTTGGTAGCCTGCCGAGGTAAGCAAAGCAGGCACATGCAGACGTAGATAATCCGAAGTAAGTTCGATACCTCTTGGGAGCTTGTCCGCAATTTGCCCCTGCATCAGTTTGATGATGGGCTTGTCGAAGAGCTTAAAGCCTGCAGTTATATCGATTTTTAACCATGGTTGATCGGGGAAAGAGACCGCAGGACCGGGCCGTAGGGTAAGCCGCCGCCGAACGTTCCCGATCACTGGCGCCTGAACCTGAAGGTGAAGATTAACAAGATTTCCCGCCTCGGGGTCGAGTAATAATTCCTCTACTGGCGTGTCTGCTGGCCGCGCGGCAAGGATTTCGTTGAGCAGGGTTCGGCCTAAATTTAGATCAATTGTTGCGTCCGTCCCACCAATGTGGGCGGCCGGATTATCCAGTATGGTAGCAAGAGGCTGAGGGAGTGTTGGCATTTAAAAATTCATCAGTTGATCAGGAAGACCAACAGTGGTAAATACATTAATGTTGCTGTTGCCAAAGGAAGGCTTTTTAGGCCAAATGTCTTACCGGAGATAAGTAGTATGGTTTTATTCTGGATTTTTGGAAAAGGTAGACGCACCTTTGAGGGATTTTTAGATTCACAGTGTTTCGGATAAAAACCACCACCATGAGAACTTTATACCTTTTATCATTACTCTTTTTGGGTACCATTACCCTCTCCGCTCAGGAACTTACGCGTGAGCGCGTCGCTGACCTACGGCCGCTTGATTATTCCATCGACGGAAAGGCCATCCTGGAAGAATTTGACGACGGGAGCCTTAAGCTTCGTCTATCCGAAGACTTTAGTACGCCAGCCGGGCCGGACGTTCGTATTTTCCTTTCTGACGGAGCTACTACAGCCGGAGGGGTAGAGATTGTTGATTTATCCAGCATAAACCATTTCTCCGGAGCGAGAACTTTTGATGTCCCGGCAGATGTAACACTGGAACAATATAGCCGGGTATTTTTCTATTGTCAGTCTTTCATGGCGCCCTGGGCCGACGGTGTTTTCGGAGAGCCAACCGGAATGGGCGGCGGTTTTGAATGCCTTGAAAATACTACTTCTGCGGAAGGAGGAGCGACTGCTCTCTCCATTTGCTCGACGGACGGTACCGCCGACCAGGTCAACCTACAAAACAGTCTCGGTACCGCCGCCGGGGAGCACTATGCCTACCTGATCACGGATACCAACGAAGTTGTTCAGGAGGTAGTGATGGAGGATTTCTTTGACTTTGAAGGTTCAAGCTCCGAAGAACAACGGATTTACGGCATTCACTTTGACGGTGAGCTCAGTGCCGTGATTGGGGCCAATCGACTACAAACCACAGCCGTCGGCTGTTTCATTCATTCTTCGGCTACTGATTTTCTTACGGTTGCCAAGGATGGATGTGAAGCGGGCTTCGAATGCCTGGAGAGCCTCGTAGCCACGTATGATTGGGTCACCCAGATTGATTTATGTTCTACCGACGGAGCCATAGATACCGTTTTTCTGCAGAATAACATCGACGTTGCCGTTGGGGAGCACTACGTTTTTCTACTCACCGACACCAACGAGATTGTGCAGGAAATCATTACGACCGATATCTATGATTTTGAAAATAGTGGTACCGATAAAGTACGGGTATATGGCCTTCATTTTGACGGTGAGTTGGTGCCCGCGTTGGGAGAAACCAGAAGGAATACAACTTCGACCGGCTGTAGTATTCATTCTGGTGATGATATTTTCATTACCGTTGATCGGACCGCGACCTGCGCTACTTCAATCCTGGATCCGGCGCTGGCAGCGGAGGTTTCTGCTTACCCGAACCCCACTTCTGCAGTGCTCAATGTAGACTTACCCGAGCGCTTTCGCTCCGCCCGTGCATCTATGATCAACGCGCTGGGGCAAACGGTGAAAACGCATGCTGTAGAAAACGAATTTAACCGACTACGGCTAGACGTGGCCAACTTACCGGTAGGCCAGTACGTGCTAAGACTGGAAGATGGCCAGCGGTTGGTAACTAAAATGATCACCCTTGCCAGATAGTCTTTATCT
>CAYPIM010000243.1:0-7901 GCA_964410795.1 uncultured Lewinella sp.
TGGCTGTTCACGAAGTAGCGGGCTTTCTCTGCACCAAATAACCGCTCCAATTCGGCGACGGAAACGCCGACGTCGCGCCGTAGGCCGGTCATGATGTATTCGTTGTAGCGGTCTGCGTCGGTGAGGGTTTCGGTCTCGTAGAGGAAGCCGTTGGCGGCGGCGTAGTCTGCGTCGGTGGAAATCTCCGCCAGGGCTTTGGCGTAGGCGGCGTTGTTGGCAACGTTCCACTTCCTTATCCGCAGGCCATCGAAGCCGTGGGCTCCGGGGCCGATGCCGAGGTAGGTTTGGCCGCTCCAGTAGCCGGAGTTGTGGCGGCTTTCGTGGCCGGACAAGCAGAAATTGGAGACTTCGTAATGGCGGTAGCCGTAGCTGGTCAGGTGATCCACCAGCATATTGAAGTGGCGGTTGAACTTCGCATCGTCAGTGTCGGGTACTTTGCCCTTGGCTACGTTTACCCCAAGGGCGGTCTTTGGTTCTACGGTCAGGGCGTAGGCAGAGATGTGGGTAACGCCGAGGTCGGTGGCGATGCGGAGGTTTTCCGCCCACATCTCATCGGTGGTGGTTTGTCCGCCGTAGATGAGGTCGATGCTGACGTCGTCGAAACCCGCCCGGTTTACTTTTTCTACGGCGGCTCGGGCTTCCTCCGCATTATGAGCGCGGTTCATGAAACGAAGATCTTCCTCGAAGAAAGACTGGATGCCGATGCTGAGGCGGTTTACCGGAGAATTGGCCAGGGTTTGGATGGTGGCTTCGTCGAGGTCGTCGGGGTTGGCTTCTAGGGTTATTTCGGGTGAACGGATAGTGGGGACCGCCGGACGGTGAGAGCCCCGGACTTCGTCCGGGCTTATCCGGGGGGGAATCGCTCCGCGATAGCTGGCGTTGGAGGTGTTGGAGGTCGAGACCAAATATTTCTTGCTTCGCAAGACTTCAAATATCCGCTCCAGCTCCACCTCCGTAAGCAGCGAAGGCGTGCCACCACCAAAGTAAACGGAAGGTACGGGGCCTGCGGATAGTTCCGCCCGGCGCAGTTCCAGCTCTCGGCAAATACCGTCCAGCACCGCCTCCCTGGTCTTCATGCTGGTGCTGAAGTGGAAGTTGCAGTAGCTGCAGGCTTGTTTGCAGAAAGGGATGTGGAGGTAAAGCATTTTTAGTACAGTAGTAATGTAGTTGCTGCCGCTCGTTGGAGGGCTTAACAGCAGCGAACGGGTAAAGTTATGATGTAATCTTCCCTTTAGGCTTCCGACGTTCTTTTAAAACTGCCCTTTGCACCTGCGTTCGCGCCTTTCCTACAGCAAAACGGTAACTCCGAAGAGGCCCTCGGCGGTCTCACGGGGAAGGGAGCTTATGAAAATACAATGTGTTTTCAAGCAAAGTTGTTAGCACCAATAAACACAATCAATAAATGCCAAGAATGATAGTTACTACAATCAAGCGAAGGCATAGCCGCAGCGTTATTTGCTCCCCTCCCTAGCCGAAGGCGGTTTGGGGAGAGGGCTTTATGCTGTTGCAAAGATGTGTACATACCCGCCCCCGCCTTATTCCTTGCCAAACACCAACTCAAGATGTCCTGCTTCCGGGACCCGATGTTTCGTAAGCCGACTAACGACGATGTACGTAAGTAAAGACAGCAAAAAGGCCGGGATTATCTCGTGTATGTCCTCAAGCCCGGCATAATTGAAGCGGAAAAACAGGCGCCAAACAACGTTAGCCACCATGCCGACAATCATGCTCGCTAGCGCCCCGGCGTCGGTCCCCCAACGCAAGTAAAGCCCTCCGAAAATGCCCGGGAAGAAGCTGGCCGCAAAGACCGCTCCGGCAAAGGCCGTTAGTTCCACAATGCCGCCTACGGGATAGATGGAAAGTACCCAAACCAACCCGAAAGTGACGATGCAGTACCCAAACATTGCCCATTTCGTGAGTGGTACCAGGCGTTCCTCTGGCAACGGACTGACGACGTGCCAAATATCTTTCACCAGCGCCGTGCCGATGATGATGATCACCGAAGCCAACGAAGACATGCCCGCCGCAAATAGCCCAGCTACGCAAATACCACTCACAAATTTGTTGTCGAACTTATCCAGCATGAAACCGACTACCTTATCCGTGTCCTGAATAAGTACAGCCGCTTCTTCCGCCGTCGCCATGCCGTGCACCAGCGCGCCAAGGCCCATTACACAAACCAGGGAAATACCCAGAAATACCGGCGTCCAGATCATCGCAAAGCGCATACTCTTCGCGTTGTCGACCGAGTAAAAACGAATCAGGTTCTTCGGTTCCGAAATCTGCTTCATCCCGATGCTGAGTCCAATACCGAGAATGTAGAGGAAGGAAACGAGGCTACCGAAAGTAACCAGTCCGTTGCCCATCGGCTCTCCGGCTTTCGTCGTGTGCGTTGTGTCGGAAATGGCGGCCATCATCGGTTCTACGCCGCCCACAAAAATGAAGGGCAGGGCCAGCATCAGGATGGCAACGCCGAACATGATGATGCCCTGCAGCGCGTCCGTCCACAGCACCGAATACATCCCGCCCCAGATGGTGTAAGCGCAGGTGATGAAAAGGATGGCCGCTGCGCCCCAGAGGTAGGGTACTTCGAGTACCGTTTCTAAGACCACTGCGCAGCCCTTTGCGATGCCAACCATGTACCAGACGGTAGCAAACAGGATGATGAAGGCCGATAGTACCCGGATGAATTTTGCCATATCGCTCTGGTACCGCAGATGAAAATAGTCCGGAATGGTGAACGACTGCAACCGGGCCGTATGCGAGCGCATGCGTGGACCAAGCAGCTGCCAGGAGATGATGCAAAACACCGTCCAGATCAAGCCCATCCAGGCCCAGCTTAGCCCGTACTGGAACGACTTGCCGGCCTGTCCGATGTACGTATTTGTGCTTGCCGAGGTAGAAAAGAAGGCCAGGGAAATCACCCAGCCAGGAATCTTTCGCTTCGCGACGTAGTAATCTGCAACGCCACTGGAAGCCTGTTTCTTGAAGTACCAACCGACGTAAAGGCAGCCCCCTACGTAGAGAAGGGTAAGGAAGATGGTGAAGAAGTTTTCTTGTAGGTATTCCATATTGCCCGGTGGCCTTTAGTGGTCTAATTCTTCTCCTTCCCGTTCTTCCACATCGATGCGGCGGCTCACAACGAGTAGGGCGTTGATGCCCACCAGCAGTAAGATGCCCCAGTAGGGAAAGGCTGTCCAGAAGTCCATGCTAGAATAATTTTTTGAGTTCGTTCTTAGTCACCTTACCGATGGTATTGCTTGGCAGTTTTTCCAGTTGTAGCCAGCGCCGGGGCAGGCGGTAGGCCGGAATGCGTTCGCGGAGCCAGGCCGTTATCGCGCTGAAGTCTACGTCTTTTTCCGGAGATACCAGAGCGGCGGAGACAATTTCTCCCCATTCCTGATCGGGGATGCCAACCACTGCGCACTGTGCTACGGCGGGGTGGCGGAGCAGGACGGCTTCGATCTCGAGGGCGGAAATTTTGTAACCTCCGGACTTGATGATGTCGACCGAGTCGCGACCGAGGATCCGGTATAGGCCGTCGTTGAGTTCCGCTACGTCTCCGGTATGAAACCAACCATCAGCAGTGAACGACTTCGCTGTTGCCTCTGGTTTTTGCCAGTATTCCAAGAATACACTTGGCCCCTTGATTTGAATTTCGCCGGGCACGTTGGCTGCTTCGATGGTATTGTTTTCGCCGTCGGCGAGGCGCATTTCTACGCCGGGCAGCGGCAGCCCAACGTGGCCGGGGCGGCGCTCGCCCCGGAAGCTGTTGGAGAGGCCCATCCCAATCTCGGTCATCCCGTAGCGCTCCAAGAGGGTGTGTCCCGTGAGTTCTCGCCAGCGTTCCAGGGTAGGGACAGGCAGGGCGGCGGAACCGGATATCATCAGATTGAGCTTACGCGTACCGGCGCTTAGACGAGCCTGGTCTTCTGGGTTAGACTTTTCCCAGTTGTTGATGAGTTTGTAGTAGATCGTCGGTACGGCCATGAAGCGGGTTAGCTTGCCACCGGCCAGTTTTTCCCAAACTATATCGGCCTTGAAAACGGGCAGAAATTCGCAGCAGGCACCACTCCAGAGCGCACAACTTAGTACGTTGATGATGCCGTGGACGTGGTGTAGTGGCAGCACGTTCAGGATGTGATCGTCGGCACTCCATTCCCAGGCTTCCACCAGGGTTTTTATCTGAAATTCGATATTAGCGTGGGTGGTTACTACGCCTTTCGGAAGGCTTGTGGTACCGGAGGTGTAGAGGATTTGGGCGCGGCGCGCAGGTGCAATGTGAGGTAAAGAGGCATCGTTAGGCCTGCCGTCAAGGTCCTCAATACTGATGACCCTTATTCCTAGCTCACGGGCGGTAGGCACCAGCAAGTCTTGGTAGTCTTCGTGTATCATGAGTGTATGCACGTCCGCATCTTCAAGTACATAGCGGAGAGCGGGAAGCGGATGGGCCGTGCAGAGCGGAACGGCTACCCCACCCGATCGCCAGATGCCCCACTGGCACCCAACGTAGTAAAAAGACGGAGGTACGAGAAAAGCCACTCTGGCTTCTTGTAAATCCTTAGTGCCATCGAGCAGGGCAGTGGCCACGGTTGCGGAGTGATCCAGTAACTGTTCGTAGGTGTAAGATGTACCTTTGGAGATAACGGCAGTTCGTGTTGTAAATGACTGGGCGCGCTTGATTAAGGAGATAGAGCTTGTATTCATACTGTTGGCTTAGGGCCCAAGATACAGCGTCCTCTCGGAGTGTTCCTGATTTAGTCGGAATGGTGGTTATAACCAAATGCACGGTCAAAGTCCGTTTTGACTAAAGCCCTTGAACCTTTCTCTCCCAATTGACCTTCCCTATCCGAACCATCATTGAAAATGAGCACTACCCCATCCACCATTATCATCGGCGCCGGAATAGCTGGCCTTGCCGCAGCCGTTCGTCTGGCGGTAGCGGGCCACAAGGTTACCGTCTTTGAGTCTAACGAAGGGCCTGGCGGTAAACTAAGCCAGTTCAGTCTCGGAGATTATCGTTTCGATTTTGGCCCGTCCTTGTTCACCATGCCGCAGTATGTTGATGATCTGTTTCGGCTGGCGGGCGAAGATCCCGCCGATCACTTCCGCTATATACGCCTCCCCAAAGTGTGCCACTACTGGTGGGCGGATGGGACCCGCTTCTCTGCTCCTGGTGATCCGGAAGAGCTGGCCAAAGCGGCCGCTATTACCTTTGGAGTACCCGAAAAACGAGTAGCGGACTTCATGGCAGATGCCGCCCGTAAGTACGAACTGACCGGGAGAACCTTTCTAGAAAAACCGCTGCAAAAGGCCGCTACCTGGCTAGACCCCAAAGTAGCCAGCGCTATGCTTCGCATCCCTACTCTAGACCTGTTTACAAACATGAACGCTGTACACGAGCGCAAGCTGAAGCATCCGAAACTGGTCCAGCTCTTCAACCGTTTCGCGACCTACAATGGTTCTAACCCATATAAGGCGCCAGGACTCCTGACGATGATCCCGCACTTTGAACATCACTTCGGAGCATACCTCCCGAAGGGAGGTATGTTTGACATTAGCCAGTCGGTTTACGAACTCGGCAAACGACTGGGCGTAGAGTACCGCTTTGGTGAGCGGGTGGATGAGATCGTTCGGCAAAAAGGCAAGGGTAGAAAAGTGGAAGGGGTGAGGTCTGGTGGCGAGTTTTACGGAGCCGATACGGTTGTTTGTAATATGGACGTCTGGCTTGCCTATGATAAACTGTTGCCCGGAGCTAAAAGACCTAAGCGTACGCTGCGTCAACAGAAAAGCACCAGCGCGGTAATTTTTTACTGGGCTGTGGAACGTAAGTTCCCGGAACTGGGTGTACATAATATTTTCTTCAGCAAAGACTATCGTACGGAATTTGCTGAATTAGAGGCAGGAAGGTTAGCGGAAGACGTGACGGTCTACGTAAACATCAGCAGTAAGATCGTGAAGGAAGACGCTCCCGCCAAAGGGGAGAATTGGTTCGTGATGGTGAATGCTCCGGCGCATACAGGGCAGGACTGGAATCTCCTGATTCCAAAACTTCGCCAAAGGGTACTGGCGATGCTACAAAAACAACTCCTTGCACCCGCTGCCGAGCCACTAACTTCCTTAGAGGAAAATCAGACATCCGAATTCGATTCGGTGCTCGGGGAAAAAAACGCCGTGCTTGAAAAGCTGATCGTTGAAGAACGTATCGTTACTCCTCCGGAAATTGAGCGCCTTACCGGCTCACATCAGGGCGCGCTTTACGGCACAAGCAGCAACAACACGATGGCTGCGTTTTTGCGTCATCCCAATTTTAGTAGCAAAATTGATGGACTGTATTTTCTTGGGGGCAGTGTACATCCTGGTGGTGGTGTTCCGCTTTGCCTGCTCTCCGCAAAAATTACGGCTGAACTGATTGCCGCAAGAGGCTAAGCATACCAGCTGTTAACGGAAATCTTAAAGGAGTTCTGTATAAAAAAAGCGCCCCCCAAAACAGGAGGCGCTCTTTAAGTATATAGAAATTGACTTTATACTACTTGTTGTGGCCTACTACCTGTCGGCTGGCAGTTGACTCCGTAGTCGTTTTATTAGTGGGGGTCCGTAGTTTGTGAAGGTAGGGGTTTACCGGCCGCAGTTGTGTCCCTTGAAATTTTTCTTCCTGGAACCCATAACTACTGTTTTGCATGGTTTTAAAGCCAATACCAAATCTTCCGAAGTTGCCTTTGAAAGTTGCGGTAAGTGCTTTTCCTCCAGCAACCCATGCTACTTCGGCGGGGCTTCCGGTTAGAGGGCTTGCCCGTTTTGTACCTACTTCTTTAAAAATACGCATTTCGCTTTCTTCCATCACGTTGGTGCTCGCGTAATCAGAGAGCTCTTTGTCAGTGAGGTACCAAGTTACTTGATATCTGGCGCGTGAATTAGGGTTAGTAGGGGTGACGGAAAATATCCGGGGTAAGCACCCACGGAATGCAGTGTAGGAGTTTGAATCGTCGGCCTTCATGTTCTCAACCGTTACGCAGCCAAAGTCGTGGTTGCTGAAGTTGGTGATTTTTCCCATTACTCCGTTGCCATCGCGAGACATGAAGTAAACTGTTTCTAAAGGGCCAAGGGAGGCCTCTACAGTTACCGATTCGGTAGCAATTGGTGTGCTTGACCTGTAGAAGGGCCAACTGTTTGCCGGCAAGTGGTAGCCATTACCAACGATTACTGAAGACTCGTTGTCGTTGATCGTAATGGTGTGTCGTAAGCCACTAGGGAAATTCAGAATGATGGTTTCATCACCTTCCAGTACAGCGTCATCGAAAATGTGTAGTAGAAAGTCTTGTACGTTTTCCTGATTGTCTTCGGTTGAATAATCTGGGTTGAGTAGGGTGAAATCACGGCCAGGAATGGCCGTTCCGCTTACTTCCACGGTACCACTGCCTTTCACCACTGCTTGGAGGGTGAGAATATTTCTTGCGCCGCATCCTGCATCATTGGCTACGTATTCAGATACCCAACTTCTGTCAGATATAGAAACGTTTATACGCTCCCCATTAGTGGGAATCGTTCCTCCAGAGAGGATCGGGGAAGAAAATGTTAGTGTTGCGAACAGGCAAAAAATGCCAATTCTTGAGAGAACAGATTTCATAACAGATTTTAAAAAATTGGGATGATATGTAGTAGCAAAAAACTAATAGTATATCTGTGACGACACGTACGCAAAAAAGTAACGTTTGGGCTTGTTACAGATAAAACACACTCTAACGATCTAATTAAAAAATGGGTTGATAAATCGCTAGAAAATTGAATAACACAACTTGAACGTATGTAAAAGTACAAAAAAATAAATGTATTGCCTAATTAACTACGCTCCTACTTGAGGTTAACTTTTTTTTAACGGCTAATATTGTAGCTTAAGCAGT
>CAYPIM010000244.1:0-7888 GCA_964410795.1 uncultured Lewinella sp.
GACTACTCACTCCCGATCCAGCCACCGCAGCATAAGCGGAATCAACATCAAATCAGAAACCACGGCACTGGCCAGCGTAAGGCTGATGAGGAGTCCGATGGTGACGCTTGGCGGATGAATACTGAACAGCATTACCAGGAAGCCAAAAAACAAAACGATGGAGGTGAGCACAATCGCCTTGCCTGCTTCCTTAAAGGTGAGGCTTATGGCATCCTCTACGTTGAGGCCTTTGCCCCGTGCCAGGCGGTATTTGGCCAGGAAGTGGATGGTGTCATCTACCGCAATGCCGAAGATGATGGCGAACACAATGCTGACCCCGGCTTCCAGCTCGATGCCCGTAAAGCCAAGCACTGCACCGGCAAATAGTAGCGGCAGAATATTGGGCACAAGGCTAACAAATAGCATTTTCCAACTCTTGAACAACAGGCCCATCAGTACGCAAACGATGAGGATGGCAAGGCCAAGTCCTTGCAGAAGGTTTTCCCGGATGTACTCCGAATTTTTATCAATAATTACGCCCGTTCCTGTACTTCGAATCTCTACGAGGGAGGTATCTATGTTGGCATTAACCCAGGCATCGGTACGCGCCAGGAAGGCCTGGGTACTGTCCGCGCCGAGGTCGTTCAGGCGGCTGGTGATGCGGGCTTTTTTCTCGTCCTTGCTCATCAGGATGTTTAGGTTAGCGGAAGGAACCTGCCGGGCGAGACGTTGGTACTTTGCGTAGGTCCGTTCATCTTTCGGTAACACGTAAGCATCCGGCCGGTTATTATTGAACATCTGGTTGATGCTGCGGTAAACGGCCGTGATGCTGGCCGTGCTCCGCACGGCGTCGAATCGCTTCACATGATCCTCGATCTTCCCGATTTCTTGCATCACGGCGAAATCGGTAATCTTTCCGGTATCTTTTGCGGTGACGGCCATCTCGAAGGGGCGGAAACCAGCCAACTCTTTTTCAAAAAATAGGAAGTCGGCGGTGATCTTCTTCCCCCTGGGTAAGGCTGAGGTGATGCGGTTGTTGGTAGTGACCATGCTGATGCCGATGGCGCACAGCACCGCTGCAACCGCCGCACCGATCTTGATCTTGCCGGGGCTCAGGCGGGTGAAATTGTAGGCACGGGCGAGTAGCTTGTCCCAAAAAGCTTGCTGGCGGCCGATCTTCACAATCTGGTCTACGCTGAGGTAAGAAAGCAGAGAAGTGGTGAAGAAGATGACGGTTACGAAGGCGATCATAACGCCGAGGGCTGCATTGATGCCAAAGTCGCGGATGGGGTTGATCCGGCTGGTGAGCAAGGTGGCGAAGCCTACCGCCGTAGTCATTGAGGTAAGCAGGGTGGCCATGCCGATTTCCTTGATGGTGATCCGAATAGCTGTTTCCTTGTCTTTGCCCGCCCGCAACTCATCAATGTACTTAGACATGATGTGGATTACGTCCGAAGTCCCCACAATGATCATCAGCACAGGGTAGAGTGCAGCAATGGCGTTTAACTCCCGTCCCATCAGCCCGAGTGTGCCCAAGAAGAGTATCAGCCCCAGCCCGATACTGACCAACGAAACGATGATGCCTAGTGGCCTGCGGAACAGTAAAAACATGATGAAAAACACCAGAAAACCGGAGACCACTGCTGAAACAGCAACTTCCCGAACCTGCATGTCTACCATTTCACGTTGGAAAAAGGCGGACCCCAGGTAGTGGTGCTCCTCGAAGTTATAAGCTCCCATCAAGTCTTCTACCCCGGCCATCAGCTCCCGGCTTTTATCGATACTGGAAGGGCCTTCGCCTTCGCCGGTAAGGTTAATGAGACTTTCGGTTTTGAGAAGTACGACTAAAGAGGTGCCTTTTTCGTTGATGAGGGTGTTAACGAAGCGCTCGTCCTGCATGATTCGCAGGCTGTCTTGTTGGTACCGGCTTGGGTCCTTGCGGTGGATGGCCGGAATGGTCGTAACCGCAAAGGGCGTTTTGAGAGGATAAGAGAAGGTGGTTAAAGATTGAACCCCGTCGATGTACTTCAGGTCCCTGGCTTTAAGCGCAAAGTCGTGGGCGTTGGCTAGGAAGGTAGAGTCAAAAACACCTTCCTCGCGGTCCAGGGCGACGAGCAGGAAATTGTCATCGCCTTCAAACTCTTCAACAAATTCGAGGAAGAAGGCCAGGTCATCGTCGCCCCGTGGGAAGAACTGACTAAAGTCGAAACTGAACTTAAGGTTGAAACAGCCGTATACAGCTGCTGCTGCGAAGAAAGAAAAAACAATCAGGACGGGTAGGCGGTACTTGCGCATAAGGAGAGGGGTTTGGAGCGAGCTGTCTCCGGCAGCGAGACCGGTACGATTTGCCTCCGGCAAAGAGATATTCGCCACCGGAGGTGGCTCACACCGGTCTCGCTGCCGGAGGCAGCTCGCTCCAGGGATACACCTATTCAAAGAACCCAGTCCCGAAATAGTTGGCTATTACAGCCCTTTCCTGACTTACTTTTTACCTGAGCCGCCTTTCCGTCCACCGCCGGATTTACCACCAGGTTTACCACCGCCTTTGCGAGAGCTACCAGACTTGCCACCACCTTTACCTCCGCCGCCCTTTGGCTTACGCTTATAGACGAGGTGCATCCGGCTGGTGAGCGGGTTGGCGCTGTCTTCAGTATGTTGCTCGCGGTTGTAAAAAGCCTCACGAGCAACGAAGAGTGCGGAAATGAAGGAAGCGGGATCGGCCTGGTCTTTGCCCACGATGTCATAGGCGGTGCCGTGGTCTGGGCTTGTCCGGATTCCTGGTAGTCCGGCGGTAAAGTTGACGCCCTTACCGAAGCTGAGTGCTTTGAAAGGAATTAGGCCCTGGTCGTGATACATCGCCAGTACGGCATCGTAAGTATTCTGCTTTCCGGAACCGAAGAAACCGTCGGCGGGGAAGGGGCCCATGGCGAGGATGCCTTTCTTCTTGGCCGTTTCTACGGCAGGGCGGACTACTTCGATGTCTTCTTTCCCGATGCGGCCCTGGTCTCCACCATGAGGATTAAGCGAGAGCACGGCAATGACTGGCCGGTTGATGCCAAAGTCGGCCCGCAGGCTCTCATCCATGATTTTAAGTTTCTTCAGGATGGCTTCCCTGGTCACGGACTTGGCTACTTCTGCAACGGGGATGTGATTGGTGACTACACCAACGCGGAGGTCATCGGTGACGAGAAACATGAGGCTTTCGTCCGCCCCGAGTTCTTTAGTCAGCATCTCGGTGTGACCGGGGTAGGGGAAGGCATCCGTTGGCATGACGGATTTATTGATTGGGGCGGTGACAAGTGCATCCAGCTGGCCATCTTTTAATTCAGCTACGGCTCGGGCGAGGGATGCGGCCGCAGCGCGGCCGCCCGCTTCGGTTGCCTCTCCGGGGCTGAACTCGAGCCCCGCCGGAAGGCACTCGATCAGGTTGATGAAACCCTCTTCTGCTTCTTCTGCTTTTTCCACGATCTCGTAGGCAAACTCCGGGGCGTCATCCGCAGGCTCGTACTGGTCCATGGCTTCTACAGAAGCGTAGATCACGGGCGTGAATGCCTCCAGAATGCCATCACGGGTGAGAGCTTTGATGACAACTTCGGGGCCAACGCCGTTTACGTCTCCTATTGAAATACCTATGCGTAGTGGTTCCATGGCGCAAAGATAGACGGCTTCGGCTTTTACAAGGCAACACTAGCTAAAAGCAAAGTGGATATATGCCGAAGCCGCCTATCTTTGCTCCCATGCGATTACTTGTATTGCTCATATCTTTATTGTCCACCTTCGTGGCTTGCTCCTCAGGAGCAGATGATAATATCAACATTCGCCTTACAATGGACGAGCGTGAACGGATTGACGATCTCGTCGGGAAGGATATGGACAGTATTCGGCCACTTTATGACAGCATCTGCGATGCCGACTTTGCTGACCGCGTAGCCGTAGCTACGGACAGCATTGTCCAGCGAATGCTGGAAGAAGAAGCGCGCCTCCGTGCCCGAATCCCTCAAAATCAGCGGCGATGAAGCTGAAGTACCACCCACTTACTCTGTTATTTATTGCACTTGTAATGGCTACTGCTTGTACGCCTGATGATGTAGATTCCGAAGCACTCGTATTTGAAAAATACCGAATCCGAGTAGCAGATCTTAGCCGTAACCTGGAACGCGACTGCCAAAAATATGTCCTTGAAGAAGCCATTCGCCGGGCGGATTCGTTACTTATCGATCGTGCAAGGCGAATGCGCAGGATTGAAGGCCGGCCACCACGCCCCAGGCGCCCAGGGGCGCCCCCCGTGAAGGAGCTATCAGAACCTCTTCCCTTACGGCCATTGTTTCCCTTCGAAATTCGGTTCGATACGCTTCTTCGAGATAGCTTATTGCTTGATTCTTTACGGACGGATAGTATTGATCGGGGCCTTTTACCATTGCTTGATTTTGAAGAAGAACGCTAGGGCATAAAGTTCAGCTCCACTTTCCCCGAACCGAACCTTCTTCTTGTATCGGGCCAATCATGTTTAAGAACGCTTGTCGAGAAACAGATTCTCCTCCCAATGATTTAAGGTGACCAGTTTCCTGTTGACAATCGATCACCCGAAAGCCCTCGCTATGTAAGCGGCGAACGAGCGTAATGAAGGCAAACTTGCTGGCGTTTGGGCGGTGATGAAACATACTTTCTCCGAAGAATACTTTACCTAGTGCCAAGCCATAGAGCCCTCCCACTAGTTCGTCGTTTTCGTACACTTCTACACTGTGCGCCAAACCCATTTCGTGGAGTCCTACGTAGCCTTCGGTCAGTTCATCTGTGATCCAGCTTCCCCACTGGCCAGGGCGGTAAGTGTCACGACAATTTTCCATTACCGTCCGAAATTGAGTGTCGTAACGTACCGTATACTTTTTTTGGTTGAAGTAAGGGCGCATACTCTTGCTCACTTTCAGTTTGTCGGGGAAGAGGACAAAACGTGGGTCAGGATGCCACCAAAAAATGGGCTCGTTGTCACTGAACCAAGGGAAGTAACCTAGGTGGTAGGCATTGAACAGCCACTCCGGACTCAGTCCTCCACCAAAACATGCTGGTGAGTCTGTGTTGGTCTGTAGAGGATCAGGGAAAAGTTCGGGAAAACGGGGGTCGAGGCGAAAAATGGCCATTGGGGGGGAGTCAGGTAGTCAAACAGTCAAGTAGTCAGGTAGTCATTTAGGCAAGTCTTCATGTGTACTTATTTAACGGTACTATCTGACTACTTAACTGTTTGACCATCTGACTGCATTATCTTCCTTCAATAACCGCCGAAAGCCCACGATCTATAAGTGCTTCACGCTTAGGCCGCAACTCCGCCATTGCAGCGGATTTGACGGTAGCTTTGCCCTTGAAATGGATAAGCATCGCCAGTTGCTCACTTTGTTGAGAAGTGTGGCCGAGGATTTCCTCGAAGCTTTTCATAACCCAATCGAAGGTATTATGATCATCATTGTACACAATCAGGTCAGCGGGTTCACCGGAACCGACTTCAATTTCTTCTTCGAGTAAGACATCTTCCTGGGGAGCGTGGGCGTATAACATACTGGCGGGCAATCTTTTGGGAGAAAACGATCAGAGTGAGCTCAAAGTTTCCTTTACTGCGGTAAAGTTAGGTAAATCACCGGCAGATTCCAGCACTTCTGCGTAACGGATTATGCCTTCTGTGTCAACAACAAAGGCAGAACGCTTAGAAACACCCTCCATTCCAAAGACAAAGGTGTCGTACAAAGATCCATACTGGCGGCTAACTTCTTTGTTAAAGTCGCTCAGTAATGGGAAATTCAATTTCTCGGACTCCTTGAATTTTGCAAGCGTGAAAGGACTGTCTACACTAATGGCCACCACGTCGGTATTCATGCCGTTAAAATCGGCCAGCGCATCACGCATGCTACAGAGTTCCGCAGTGCAAACGCCGGTGAAGGCTAAGGGGAAGAAAAGAACTACAACGTTTTTACCCGCATAATCGCTTAGGCTAACTTCATTGGTGTCGCTGGCGTGTAGGGTGAATAAGGGGGCTTTGTCTCCTGCTTTGAGGGCCATAGTTGGGTGGTTTGGTTTACGGTGTTGAATACACGATGAGGATGTTTTTGTTTTAAAGGTTTACTGCTTTTTGTGGTTTGGCCCTTTTGTGCATTTGTGTAGGTGGTTGCAGTGTTGTCCTTCTCTTAGGGCAGAATAAGGGCGGCGGTGCGCAGGTGCAAGGAAGGTTTTGAGCACGGTGTCTGTGCTGATTATGGTCTTGAAAAGCACTGTTTAATCGTCTAATCAGAGGTGTAAGTCATCTAAAAAGCCGTGGGAGCTCGTTAATTTTAAGTTAAACACCATATCTCCAAAACGCAAGCGTTTAATCGCAGTTGTATGAATAACAGTTGTTTATGGTTATTGGTGAAGTCTTAAAACTATCGCAATGCCGTAACTTCAGCCTCCCTGAAGCGTCTATTAGGCAGACGGTCCGGAATGGCCAACTTACTTTTGAACCCTCAAATAAAGATAACATCATGCGTATCCGTAATTTCCTCTTCATCGCCATGTTTGCCCTCGTGGGCTTCGGCAGCTCGCTCTCCGCTCAGAAAATCGCCTCCGTTGATATGGAAAAGATTCTCGGTAGTATCACCGAATACCAAGATGCTCAGGAGCAACTGGACCAGCTTGCCGCTAAGTGGCAACAAGACATCAGTCAGCAATACGACGTCATCAAAGGTATGTACAGTAAGTACCAGGCCGAGCAAGTGCTACTCACCGAAGACCAACGCACCCAACGCGAAGATGATATCATCGCTAAGGAGCAGGCTGTTCAGAAAATGCAGCGCGACCGCTTTGGCCCCGAAGGCTCTCTCTTCCAGCGTCGCCAGGAATTGGTGAAGCCCATTCAGGACGCCATTTACGAAGCCATCGAAAATTACGCCTCTACCCGAGGTTACGATTTTATCTTCGACCGCGCAGGCTCCGCAGGTATCATCTTTGCCAACGATACTTATGATAAGACGGACGACATTCTTCGCGCCCTCAAGAATTAGTATTCGGTTGTCGGTTGTCAGTTGTCATGAACCGCAACGGACAACTGACAACTGACAACTGAAAAAAATAATCCCTTTTTGCCCCAAAACCAACCAACCGGGGCTAACTCTAAATGTGTCTTTTACCGGCGGCTTGTTTTACTTATCTTTGCGGCCGCTAAAAAATGGCAACTACTCAACTTAAATCAAATGAAAAATTTTTTCCAACTGGCCGTTGTGGCCTTGCTGCTCCTTGCCGCTACCACCACCGCCTCCGCTCAGAAGTTCGGCTATGTAAACTCTCAGGCTATCCTCGCTGAGATGCCCGAAATGAAAGCCGCTGAATCTGGCCTCGAAGCCCTCCAGACCCAACTTCAGAAGAAAGGCCGTGCGATGGTCGAGACCTTCCAGCAAGATGTCCAGAAGCTTCAGGCAGAAGCTCAGGCAGGTAACCTTACCCCAAAAGCACAGCAAGAAGAATCCGCTAAGCTGGAAACCCGCCAGGCGAAAATCGGTGAATTTGAGCAAAGCATGGTGGAAGACCTCCAGAAGAAACGCACCGAACTCCTCGAGCCCATCTACAAAAAGGTGAACGACGCTATTAAGGCCGTCGCTGAAGAGCAGGGCTTCCAGTTTATCTTCGATCAGCAGGTACTTCTTTACGGCGAAGAAGCCTCTGACGTAAGCGCTGCCGTGAAGTCTAAGCTCGGTATTTAAATAGTCAGGTTGCAGGTTGCAGGTTGCAGGTTGTGACTTATGATCATACCTTAGCCCGCGAATTCCGATTTACGAGAATTTGCGGGCTTTTTTTATCCAAAAACTTGCACGCAAAATTTATATTTATTTTTTTAACCTGCAACCTGCAACCTGCAACCTGCAACCTGCAACCTGCAACCTGCAACCTG
>CAYPIM010000245.1:0-7802 GCA_964410795.1 uncultured Lewinella sp.
CTGCGCTGTACTTCGTGCTCGGGATGACTCATGTTTCTTTTATAGTAACTTCTCAACAAGCTTTATCTTCTAAACATTAGTTGTTCCCGTCTGCATTTTGAGCCGCTTCCAGTGCTGCGTCCTTACGATCGTGCTTCAGCACGCGCTTACGGCTTTTGAAAGGTACGTAGCGGTAGGGCTTGTTTCTGAAATTGGTCAGGAAAGTATCTACGGCAAAAGAGGCATTGTTGAGTCGGTCGTAGATTTTATCGTCGGTTAGCAGTTTGCCGAGGGTACCCTGACCTGAGTTTACCTTGTTCATGACGGTGTTTACGCCACCCATGGCTTTGTCTGCCTGGTTGAGGGTATTCTTGAGGTTGGTAATGGTTTCACTGACCTCGGCCATGGTTTTTTCAAGCTTCAGTTTGCTGAGTTCGCCGGTAAAGTTTTCGGCATTGTCGATCAGGCCAGTGATGGTTTCTTGCTTGGTGGCCAGGGTATTGGTTAGGCTGGCAAGGTTATCAAAAGTAGTATTGATCTCTCCCGAGTTCTGATCCATGATGCGCTGCAGACGCGCTGTGCTGTTCTTGAGGTTTTCCATAGTGACGGCCAGATCATTAGAAGAACGTGCGATGGGGTTGTCACTATCTGGGCTAAAGAACATGTATTCCAGGCTGTCCAGGGTAGAACCGAGTTGGTCTTTTAGGCCGTCTATTGGGCTCTTATCGTCTTTGCCACCGCCGCCGGTGAAGGAGGAGAGGATGCCTTTGGTGTAGCCATTGAGTTCACCACCCTCAGGTGCACAGTCTCCATCGCCAAAGCAAGGGGTGTCGTATTCTAAGGCGACTGCTTTTTCGCCAAGTAAACTAACCGTGGAAATGTAAGCGTCCGTTCCTTTAGGAATATTGATCTCGTCTCTGATGTCAAAGGTGACTTTAACTTTTCGCTTCACCTGATCGAGCAGGATCTCGTTGACGGAGCCTACGGTTACACCACTGATGGTAACCGGGGTGCCGACGGTTAGGCCATCCACATCGTCATAGATGGCGTAATAATAGTTTGAACTGGAAAGTATGTTGCTTCCCTGGATGAACTTATAGCCCCAGAAGGCAACGGCGATGGCAACAATCGCTAAGAGTCCAATTTTTACTTCGTAACGCATATTTCGGGATAGCTGATTAGGGAACTGGCGGATGGCGCTCTTCCCTTAGTTTCGGTATTATAAGAGCGCGCAAAAGTACGGTGCTCTAACGTGGTGTGGGCTATGATGGTTTGATCGTTTTTTCAGGGCGCGGCCGCAGGTGCAAGGAAATGCTGGTTGGAGCAGGGTAGAAGGAGCTGAAGACAAAGGCTTATTTTGCTCTTTATTTGGCGTTTTTACTCGTCCCTGGCATGATCTAATTGTGAAATTGATGCGCTGCTGAGTCACCCATTCGTAGGAATTCCATCCCACTTCGTCGATAAGGAGGGCCTATTTTCTCCGATCCCGGCAATAACCTGGCTAAATTACCGCTGTTACGCCTGAACCGGAAAACCTGATCTTCTCAGCAATTACGTTAGAGAAAGACCGTCAACTTATTAGAGTATGACTAAAATCACCCGATCACCCATAAAACTCCTTGCTCGCCATTCCGATTGGCAACCGGAAGAGCTGGAGGAAGCGCTGAACAAGCACGTACGCGCCAACGAAGAACGTTGGCGTTGGCTGCTGCGGATGCTGCTGCCGGCACTTGGCATTGGCTTTCTGGCCTGCGGCATTCTGTTTTTCTTCGCCTACAACTGGGCGGACATCCCGAAGTTTGGAAAACTGGGCATAGCCCTTGCCGCAGTGATCATCCCTTGTTTTCTGTCATTAATTCCGTCTTTTTCGGTGCTTACCCAGAAGATGTTGCTTACGGCAGCGGCTTTTTTGGTCGGCCCGCTTTTCGGGGTGTTCGGACAGATTTACCAAACGGGAGCTAATGCCTATGACTTGTTCTTCGCCTGGTCGCTGTTCATCCTGGTGTGGGTGCTGGCCGTCAACTTTGCGCCACTGTGGTTGCTGTTTTTGACCCTGGTAAACACCTCGGTTTTTCTGTACAGTGAGCAGATTGCTTCGGGGTGGAGTTATGTCATGCTGACCTTTACACTCTTTGCGATCAATACGCTGGCTACCTTGTTTTTCCTAGTGCTGGACCGGCAAGCCGAAGCCCCTATGTATCCCAGTTGGCTACCTAAGATGGTTGCACTCGCCGCTGCTTACTTCAGTATAAACTGCTGCTGTGTAGCCATTATGGAAATGGATGATAAGCCAGCGGACCTACTCTATATGATTCCAGTGCTGGTCATTTTGGGGCTGGTAGCCTGGTGGGCGATGCGTAAAAAGGAGCTGTATTACCTCACATTACTAGCGCTGGCCGCTATTGCCATTGTTGCTGCTATTATCATACGGTTTGACCTGGATACGGCAAGCTTCCTGATGGCCACTCTCTGGGTGGTTGGTGGGACAACCGGGAGCATCATCATCCTGAATAACCTTCGTAAAGCCTGGCGCCATGACTGAACAAAATCTAAATGCACAACTGGGCCAACTTGAACGGGAAACCGTGCGCCCGCTTCGTATTAACCAGGAAGCTTTGCTCAAAGACTTTCACCAGGACGAGGCCCACGAAGGCACCCTGGCGATGAAGATACTCTCCATCGTCGGTGCGTTTTTCGCTACTGGCTTCTTTCTTGGTTTTCTCTTCCTTCTTGGGGTAAACTCTGAGGCGGCCTTCGGGCTGATGGGAACCTTGATGCTGTTAGGTGGCTATGTTTTTTGCCGAAGAGATCTCCTGGGCGTCATTGGAGAAGCCTTTGGTGTTTCGCTGGTGGTCTGTGGATTTCCTTTGCTTATGGCCGGGGTAGCAGACTTGATTAGTAATGAGAGTGGTATGGCCCTCTTTGCGCTAGTCCTCGCCGGGCTTGTCTTGCTTGTGGTGGAGAACAATATCATCACCTTTTTAGCTACGGTAACGATGGGGTGCTGTCTGCTTTTCCTTGCGCACGACGGCTTTGATCGTTTCGGCGCCCACCTCTACGTTGGCTTTGTGGCTATTCTACTGACAGGATGGGTGCAGTTTGAAGCTCGTGTGCTGAAGGCTTCCGACCTCGTATGCAGGCGTTATGATGGTATTAGAGTCGGGCTTATTCTTGCGCTGCTTATTGGGGCAGGGTACTTGAGTGACTTTCGTTTCTGGATGGACCTTCGACGCTTGCCCAATTGGTACGCCTCGGTTGCGCTCGTACCGCTAACGCTTTGGTTAGCGTACCAGTTGTTAGAACAATTTGCCGTAGCAGACGCAAAGCGGTGGTTGTACCTGGCTGGCCTGCTTACCCTGCTCCTTCCAACCATTTTTGCACCTGCGTTGAGCGCCACCTTATTATGCTTATTGCTTGCCTGGAAAGCTGGCTACCGTACGGGTACCGCCCTGGCGGTAATAGCGCTGATATATTTCATCAGCCGTTACTACTACGACCTGAACCTGAGCTTGCTCACCAAATCGATCATTCTTAGTGCGTCCGGCAGCCTTTTTCTGGTTGCCTGGAGGGTGCTGTACAAAAAAATATCTCCCGATGAAGCCAATGTTTAGAGCGCTGGTAGCCGTTAATTTGGTACTGATGCTGGCCTGGTTTGCCTGGTCGATTAACAAAAAAGAAACCCTGCTAGCAGAAGGCGATTTATTGCTCTTTGAACTGGCTCCGGTAGACCCCCGGTCGCTGATCCAGGGAGATTACATGACCCTCCGCTATGCGGTTAGCCGGGGTTGGACACCCGATTCCCTACCCAAAACAGGCTACATCGTTGTCACTAAAGATGAGAACGGAATTGCGCAGAGAGAACGATTACAAGCAGGAACATCACCTCTTGATCCTGGGGAATACCTCGTGAACTATACCTCCACACGGTGGCGTCTTAAGATTGGTGCCGAGTCCTATTTTTTTGAAGAAGGGCAGGGGGCACGATTCGAAGCTGCAGCGTACGGCGGTGTAAGGGTAGATGGAAAAGGCAACAGTCTTTTAGTGGGGCTTTACGATGAGGAACAGCGGTTTATTGAGCCGTAGATATTGCCAGCAAATAGCGTTCAGCTTAAAGCTTTTAGGCGTCTCATGAGCAGAAGCCTTAATGCTTTAAGCTGAACGCTTAGGTTCCTACTGGCTGGCTCACTAGACATAACCCAAAACGTCCCACCTTAACGTAAGAATACTAGTGCTCTGTCAAGTCAATCTTGGCACACTATCTGCGGCGTCTTTTCCCCGCTAACTGCGTTACTTGAACCCTCATTTAGCTACGGCTTAACTCCGGTTCAAGTGCCTTGTCAGCCGGAAAAATTCACCAGCACTTAGTGTGCCAGAATTGACCTGATAAAGTACTAGGTCTTTGCCTATACCTCATGCACCACTGTACCTTCAGGTGCAGCCTCGAAAGTAGATACCCATTTAATTGCAGCGTCTACCTTATTGCGTTCCTTAGCAAGGTCTTCTTCGGTGTACTGGTAAGCTTCCGCGAATACGGCAAGTACTTCGTCCAGCACAGGCGCAATACTTGGCATATCGAAATAAAGGCGACCGCTACGTCTTTCTACCCAGTCGATAGGGTGGAGGGTGAGTTCGTTTTCAATGCACCAGGCTGCTTCGGCACAGGCCAGGCGCGCAACATCAGTTCCTTCGGAGCGCTTGAGGGCTTCCTGGATGATGGTTGGGGATTGTTTGCCGTAGTTGCTTACCAAGTAAGCTGCGCGGTCTGGGGCAAGACTGGCGGCCTCTAATTGGTCGGCGATTTCCTTTTCATAAGCGAGTACCGCAGCGAAATCCAGGAAAGGGCCGCCGGTGAGGTCGATGTCTTTGGTGTGGGTCTTTTTTAGTTTTTCACCATTCTTTTTCATCTGATCACCGACACGGTCTACTACCCGCTCTGCCATCTTACGGTAGCCGGTCAGTTTTCCACCAGCGATGGAAAGTAAACCGGATTTAGATTCAAAAATCTCATCCTTACGACTCATTTCGCTGGCGTCTTTGCCTTCTTCGAAGATGAGCGGCCGAACGCCGGCCCAACTAGACTCTACATCTTCCATCTTTAGGTTGACGGTAGGGAAGATGGCGTTGGTTCCCTTCAGGATGTATTCTACGTCTTCTTTGTAAGTTGGGATGGCATTTGGGTCTCCTTTGTAGGCAGTATCGGTGGTACCGATGTAAGTACAGCGGAGGCGGGGGATAGCGAAAAACATACGTCCGTCTTCGACGTCAAAATATACCGCGTGCTGGAGGGGCAACCGCTCGCGAGAAACGACGATGTGAACGCCTTTGGAAAGGAAGACGTGGCGTTCGGTCATACTCTTGTCCACTTCCCGCAGTTCATCTACCCAGGGGCCAGTACAGCTGATGACGTGCTTGGTTTGCACGCTTATTTTTTCATCCGTGAAGCGGTCATGACAAACTACTGCAGTGATGATGCCTTTGTCGTCGTAAACGAAGTCGGTGGCCTCGGTATAGTTCATTGCCGTGGCACCGTGGCGTTCGGCCGTCTTTACGTTTTCGATGGTCAGGCGAGCATCATCGGTACGGTATTCTGCGTAGAATCCACCGCCGGTAAGAATGTCTTTCCGGACAAGTGGCTCGTAGTCCATGGTTTCTTCCTTCGTCAGCATCACCCGTTTGTCGTCACCTTCTACATCGGCAAGGAAATCGTAAACCCAGAGGGCCATGCTGGTGGTCAGTTTACCCAGCGAGCCGCCTTCGATGAGTGGAAGTAACATTTTTTCAGGACGGACAAGGTGCGGCGCGATCTCATGAACCACTGCGCGTTCCTGGCCAACCTCGCGAACGAGGCCGATTTCGAGGTTCTTTAGGTACCTGAGTCCTCCGTGGATCAGCTTGGTGGATTTAGAACTGGTGCCGGAGGCAAAATCATTGCGTTCTACGAGCAGGACGTCCAGGCCGCGGCTAGCGGCATCAAGAGCTACCCCCGCACCGGTTATCCCGCCGCCGATGACGACAAGGTCAAATTTGTTGGTCCGTAGTTTTGCTAGTTTTGCTGCGTGCTGTGGAGAGGCTTTCATATTTGCTTACTTTTCAATGTTAGCAAAAGTAAGGCAGGGGCTAATTTGTTCTGTCATGGTCTGATTGTATCTGTGCTACTCTGTGGTATTTTTTTGCGCGGCCGCAGGATGCAGAGTAGGTTTTAGGCTTGGCCGGGACCTTCCAGACTGGGTTCTTAGGTGTGAATAATGAAATATACGCATGGAAAGTTGACATGGATACTTTAATCCGGCTTCGCCAGGCTAAGAGTATTGGACTGGCGACATCCGTACATTTCGTTATATACACGTTCTTGGTCTGCAAGGTATCAACCGAAATGGATGCCGTACATTGCCCTTAAAATCTCCTAACTTCATGCCAGACATCATTGCCATTGGCGAACTTCTCATCGATCTTATAAGTACCCAGTACGCTGAAGACTTCCGTGGAGCTGATCGGTATCAACGCATTCCAGGTGGTAGCCCTGCTAACCTGGCGATGAATATGGCTCGTTTGGGCTGCGACGTCGGCCTTGTTGCTACCGTCGGTGCTGACGACGCTGGCTCCCTGCTCATCGATGCGGTAAAGGAAGCTGGTGTAAACACGGATGGAATCGTCCGCGTAGCTGAGCCAACCACCCTCATACTGGTCACCAAGAGCCAGGCCGTTAGTAATTTTGAACCCTACCGGCTGGCGGATAAACACATCACCAGTACACAGTTGGCTTCAGCGGATTTGTACAACGCCCGCCTTGTACACACGACTGCCTTTGCCCTCAGCCTGGAACCGGCGCGTACTTCTATTATCGATGAGATGACCGAAGCCGCGCTCATCGGAGTGCAGCTGAGTACAGATTTCAACTATGCCGACAAAATATGGGATAGCAACCGGCAGGCGGGGCTCGAAGCCTTAACCCAATTAGCCGGGTTGGGCGCATTTGTGAAAGTAAGCGAAGTCGACTTCGAGCGCCTCTTCGGAGAAAGTGTTACTGAGGAGTACGCTGCTGCTGCTCAGCGTATTCTCGCTTTAGGCGCTTCTCTGGTTTGCCTTACCTTAGGCGAAGATGGTTGTTTCGTAATGACCGCAGACGAACAGTTTCACCTCCCCGCCAGAAAGGTAGAAGTGAAGGACACCACCGGGGCCGGAGATGCTTTCTGGTCCGGATTCCTGGCAGCCTGGCTGAACGGCAAGGAAATTTATGATTGCGCCCGTGCCGGGCGGGCGCTGGCAGAATTAAAGTTGGAACGTATCGGTCCGGTACTAAGTCCACCTTCTATTGAAGCACTTATCAACGAACCAGTGTCTTGACAAAGTAACCTGAAAAAAAAGTATGCCCCCAATCAGTTGACAATCAAATTCTTGGGGCGTATGTGGGCAAAAAAAACTTTTTAAAGCGACATTTTACTTGCACAGTCGAAAGTGATCGCAGTATATTTGCATCGCTTTAGCAATAAAGTACTTGGCTGAGCAGCCAGCAGACGCGGATTTAGCTCAGTTGGTAGAGCGCAACCTTGCCAAGGTTGAGGTCGCAGGTTCGAATCTTGTAATCCGCTCTAATCGCGTCAAAAGGGTCGTCTTCCTCCGGGAAAGACGGCCCTTCTGCGTTTTGGCAAGGTAAGCTTTCCGGGTCGTTCTCGTTCGAACTCAGAGCGTAGCGATCACGACCTAAAGGGAGTCATCTTGTAATCCGCTCTAATCGCGTCAAACATGAGTCATCCCGAGCACGAAGTATAGCGCAGCTAATTTTGCGCTATGCCGTTTAGTTTGCTAATAGATGCTTTATCTCG
>CAYPIM010000246.1:0-7794 GCA_964410795.1 uncultured Lewinella sp.
CGCCTTTACTACTCGGCAGCAGAGATTGCGGCATTGTCCGCCGCTTCACCAGGGGCTAATACGAGTACTTTTAGCCTGGTGAAAACAAGTAACTCGGATTGTGGGTCTGGCTATACTGGCCAGGACGCAACACCGATGATTACCACCTTCAATAGCTTTGGTTGTTCGGGCGAAGATGGCTACTTCGAGTTCTTCACCGGTTCTTTCTCCACTTTCTATCTCTTCGCTACCGAAGCCTCCCTACCAGTAGAAATGACAGAATTTACTGCTCGGGAGGTCGAAAAGCAACGCGTTCAGCTGAATTGGATCACGGCTACGGAAACCGACAACAGCCACTTCGAAGTAGAGCACAGCACCGACGGCCGCACGTTCAGTTTTCTGGGCGAGGTCGCAGGTGCAGGGAATGCTTTTGAGGAGCAAGGTTATGACTTCTTGCACCTGAACCCCGCTGCGGGCGAGAACTTCTACCGCCTCCGCCAGGTAGACCTGGACGGTACGGAAACGCTCAGCGAAGTGCGGGTAGTGGATGTCTCCGCCGCATTGTCCTTATCCGTTTACCCGAACCCTACAGCTGCTCAGTTGAGGATCAAGGGCTTTGCCGGTGGCTCGGTTCAAGTCTTGGATGCGCAGGGGCGGATGGTGTTGGAACGGGAGCTCTCCGCTCACGCTGCGCTCAACGTCTCCGCACTGCCCGCCGGTGCTTATCTGCTGCGGGCGGGAGGTGATGTTGTTCGGTGGGTTAAGCGGTAACCTGGTGCGAGCAGCCTCCGGCTGCGAGTCATGAGTCATCCCGAACTCTCGTAGCGCAAAGTTCGGGATGACTCATGTTTGTATATTCGGTCTATTATTTGACCCCGAGGTTGATGGGCAGATTTAACTTCATCGCTACCGGCGTACCACCAGCCTTCGCAGGGGCCGACCAGCGGGGCATCTTTTGGATGATGCCAACAAGCACTTCCGCGAAGTCGGTATCGTCGTTGTCAGAAATGTAAGGTGCGCCGACTTTTCCCTGAGCGGAGACCACGAAAGAAACGGTGGCGGAGCCACTGATTTGTTCTCTCTTCACCCTTTCGGAGGCCAGGTACTCCTGGGCGATGAAGCTTAGAATTTTATTTACAGACCGCTGCTGGTTTTGCAGGTCTGAACTTTGCCGGCGGTTGCCGGCAAAGACGGGGTAAGTGTCTGGATGCATAAACACCACCTTGCTCAGGTCGTAGCTCGCCCGTCCGTTGCGCAGTACGCTCCAGCGGCCGTTGTACTTCACTACTGCGGTCCCGCTGCGGGAGTACTGGTCTACCTTTTCGTAGACGAAGGGAAGTAGCTCGTTTTCATTGGCGTCGATTACCCCAGCCAGGCCGTTTTGTCCGGCGATGTAGTGGCCGGTCCCGGTGGGATAGATGTAGCTGTACTGCGCTGGTATGGTGGTCTCTCCCCGTTCGTTGACGCGGCCACAAGCACCGTTAAGCACAACCAGGTAGCCGCCGTCTTCAGTAGCAGAGACATCGTCGTAGATAAATTCAGTGACACGCTCTTCGTTCAGGAATAAGGCGTATTTATCGCCTTTTTTCAGCGCTTCCAGGTTTTGGGCGGTTAGGAATTGGCAGAAGAAGATCAGGAAAATTAGGGGTAAGTATTTCATTAGTAAAGGTTTTTTCGGCTGGCGCTGCCAGCTTTTGGTGACGTTGTTTGCCTCCTGATTGCGGGGGCATCAAAATACTTACCCTTGTTGCCAATGTTTTTTCTGTGGGGACCTGTTTTGTAGGTCCGGCCTTTAGCCGGAGCCTTCCTGAAATAGACTTTAAGGTTCCGGCTGAAGCCGGGCCTACGGAGCGACGCTACAACCGTACCAACTCCCGCAACTCCGCATTTGACATTCGGGCTACGAAGCTCTCGCCGGAGCCAACACTTAGGTCTGCAAGGTCGCGTTTGCTCTGGATTAAGGCGTCGATCTTGTCCTCGAAGGTGTTTTCGGTGATGAGGCGGTGGACGAATACTGTTCGCTCCTGGCCAATCCGGTAAGCCCGATCGGTGGCTTGATTTTCTACAGCAGGGTTCCACCAAAGGTCGTAGTGAATCACGTGGTTGGCGGCCGTGAGGTTTAGCCCCGTGCCAGCAGCTTTGATGGAAAGCAGGAAGATGGGGCAGGCCGGGTTGTTCTGGAAGCGATGTACCATCTCCTCGCGTTGGGTTGTGGAGCAGCCACCGTGTAGAAAGGGTGCTTCGATGTCGAACTCCTCCCAGATCATTTTTTGGAGGAGGTCGCCCATGGTTCTGTACTGGGTAAAGATGAGGGTTTTGTCTCCAGCTTCCAGGATGGTAGATAGACGGTCTTGAAGAAGGGCAGATTTTCCACTGGCGGCCAAGGTTGGGGTTCCCCGCTTCAGGAACTGAACGGGGTGGTTGCAACACTGTTTTAGGGCCGTGATCAACTTCAGGACGAGCCCCTGGCGTTCGATGCCTTCTTGTTCTTCGACCATCCGCATGTTTTCGTCGAGAATGCTTTGGTAGACAGCGGTTTGCTCTGCTGTTAGGGAACAATTCTCCGTCTGTACCACCTTGTCGGGCAAGTCGGAGATGATGCTTTTATCTGTTTTGAGCCTGCGCAATACGAAGGGTGAGGTAAGGCGACGGAAGCGTTCGGCAACAGTTTGATCTCGCTCTCCTTGAATGGGACGGGCATATTGCTTGCGGAAGTAAGCTTTGGAGCCAAGGAACTTCGGTAGGGTATAATCCAACAAGCTCCAGTAATCCAGCAGTTTGTTTTCTACGGGGGTGCCGCTCATGGCAATACGGATGGGTGCTTTTACTTTTTTTACCGCTTTCGTTTGTTTAGCGGCAGGGTTTTTGATGGCTTGGGCCTCATCAATGACCAATACCTTCCAACCGCTACCTGCGAAGGTCTTTTCTTCGGAGCGCAATACGCCGTAGGTAGTTAGGAGTAGATCGTATTCATTGGGCTCGGGCACAGAGCGGTTTGGGCCGTGGTAAATACTAGGCCGTAGCTGCGGGGCAAAGCGCTCAATTTCTCGCCGCCAGTTGCCAAGGAGGCTGGTAGGGACGATGACCAAGGCTTTTTGCTTAGCGAGCGCACCATCTTCTCGGTATTTTTCCAGCAGGGTAATGACCTGAAGGGTTTTACCAAGGCCCATATCGTCGGCCAGAACGGAACCTAAGCCTAGTTGCCCGTTGGTGTACAGCCAGTTATAGCCAACCAGTTGGTATGGCCGCAGGGTTGCCTTTATGCCATTGGGTACAGAGATTGGTTTTCCCGACCTGAGTGCCTCGATGCGTTTGCGGAGTTTGGGGGAGATCCGAACCGGCTTGCCTTCGTGTTCTTCGGTGAACACAGTGTGTAGGCGTTCGTGTTGTTTTAGCTCAGGTGGTCCGGCATCAAGCTGGGCGAGTAGCTTGGCTACTTCTGTAGGGTCTACGAAAGCGTAGCCTTCTTTCAGCTTTACGAGGCCGTCGGCTTTGGCCAGTAGCTCGCGGAACTGGTCTTCGGTTAGGTCCTCATTACCGAGGGCGGCCTGCCAGCGGAAGCTCAGGATGTTGTCTAGTGAGATGATGCCGCTGAGCTCGAAGGCTTCGGTGTCGCCTTTACTGTCCACCCGCAGGCCGAGCCGGGGCCGGAGTAGTTTGCGGAGCGCAGTGGGCAGCATCACCGTGAGGCCGAGGGCCTCCATGGTGGGCAAGACGGTCATCAGCACGGGGGTGAATTCAGCAACTCCGTAGCGAAGCGGCTTTGCACCCGAGCTGGAGAGATAGCGTTCCAGGTCGGGGAAGTGGCGGGCCAAGCTACCCAGGAGGGTGAGCACTTCCAGCCCGGCGGAGCTTTGCCCAGCGTCCGAGCTTTGCCATTCAGAAAACTCGGTTGGCACCTGCGCGCGCGCCTGCTCATTAATAAGGATGTCAACCAATAGCCCATTCCCGTCTTCGTGAATTCGAAAAACGGGATGATAGTCTCGGTTGGCGAGGTGCAGTTCTGCTAGCCACCGCTGGATGGCCATCGGGTAGTTTTGAGTGCCGAGCAGGCTGAACCGTTGTGGGTTGTCTAGCAGAAAAAGCCGACGGGCTGGCGCATCGTGGCGAAGGCCTTCAGTAGCCTCTTGTACGAGCAGGTTGAGCAAGAAAGAAAGGAGCATACACGGAGCCTCCTTTTGTATGAATTCTTGCGTGTTGCCAGCGGAATCTTGGCCGTAAAGTAATACCGGAGAGGCTAAAGCATAGGCCTGTTCGAGCAGCTCCCGGGCGGCGGAATCGTTGGTGGCTGGTACGTACCTCAGCAGGTTGTCTCCATTGGCAGTAGCCAGTAAATCAGGGACATAGGCGCGTGCTTCGGCCATACGACGGGCGAGCTGAAAAAAGAGCAGAAGGCTACGTGTCTCCGCATTGAGGTAGTGGCGGCTGATGGTTTCTAACCGGATGAGCCAGTGCAACAACGCTTTCTCGGAGTTGATGGCCATTAGTGTTTGGTCGTCGTCATCGTAGCTGCTCAGGTGGTCCAGTTTCAGGCTATGGTTGAGGTGCAGCTCCAGCCGCCCGCCGGGCGGCAGGGTATTGATGACGATGGCCTGTTTCTTACCATCGTGGTACAATTTGCCAGCGTTGCGGGCGGTTTTGGCGTAAAGTTGATCGAGGAACTTAATCAGGGTTCCATCGCCATCAAAGGGCGGCGCGGCGGGCAGTTTGGAGACGGCCCTCCAGCCACCGTTGGAGAGGCCGTTGAAATGAAGCGCATGGTGCGCTTCTTCGTCCCAGCGGTACGCAGGTGCCTCGGCGATGTCTTGTAGTAGGTCATCTAGCGGTGTGATGGTTGTTGCGTCAGACGTTCCCTTACGCATATCCTTTAGCGCCGATTGTAGGTCTAAACCCCGCAGGCTGAAGAGCTGGAAAGGGTCTCCGTCGATGTCTGCCGCAACAACGTAAAGCAGGGCTGCTTGGTGCTTGCAAGGCATGGCGTAGTCCGGGCAGCTACAATTGAGGTTGAGGTCACGGAAGTTTTCGGGGAAGATGGTCATCCCGTGGTCGCTTAGGGTAGTGGTGAGGCTGTCTGGCAGGTCGCCAGCAAGGAGGCGGGCGAGCAGGGCGGGGTTTGTTTTTACTTCTTTGAGGATGGTCTTTGCTTGCGCTTCGGTCCAAGGTGCCCAGTTCATGGAGATGCGGTAAGGACGGGGCATGCTGCCCTGGATCTCGGCCGTCAGTTGGCCTGCCCCCTGACTGTCGATGTTGAGCACCAAACCTTTGTTGGCGTAGGTTTTTCCTCTGCCCAAGCGGCCGGTATTGTCGGCACGTTCGAGTGCTTCCAGGAATTGCTTGCCCCACCAAGTGGTACCGTATTTGCGGCGGTAGGCACCGGCGCGGGCAGCTGGTGCGGGGCGGTATTCGTGGAACCAGTGGGGCATGAACAGAAGAGCTAAACGTGGTTAAATGGTGGGGCTAAGGTAGTTGCTTTTGGGCTTTTGGGCGCTGGCGCGGGTGTGAGGAGCAAGGTACTAGCCGTCCATCGCTCCGAGTTCCCGACGGAGCCGAGCGGCGAGGTCGGGCTCGTTGTCGAGAAGGCGCTTTAGGTAGCTCCTCATTTGTTTTTTCTTCATTTTTTTCAGGTTGGCTTCATAGTCGAAGGCCTCCAGCTCTTCATTCTCGTTAGCCTCGGCACCGATTGCTTCATAGTCGATACAGCAATGGTGGCAGAAGTTGACAAGGTGCTCGGGCAGCGCATTCAGGCCCGGCGATAGGGGCGGATAGCGGTCTTCCTCAATTTCGTAGTACTCCTCGCTTTCCAGGTCGTACAGGTGGTTTTGCTGCCAGATCAGGTAAAGAAGGCGATAGTCTCCGGCGAGTAGGTCGTCGCGCAGCGGCATTAGCTCACGCAAGGGGGCGGGGTCGTCTTCCAACCAAATTCTGCCGCCTTCTTCCTCATTGTACCGAACGGAAAGAACGATGTTCTTGCCTACTTCTGCCGTTTCCAGCGCTATGGCAGAATAGTCATCATCGTATATATAAGGTTGAATTTCCTTAGCGGGAACCATGTTCTCCGGCAGTCGAAACCTGAGGTGGAAGCTACCAGAAGAGTCCTGCCACAGCATCGCGTCGAAGCCTCCTTTGGTCAGCAGCTCTTCCTCCGAACCCCTAAAACTACCGCCGAAGACATAAGTGTAGATGGCGTAGTTAGAGCCTACCGTGGCGTGGGAGGAGAGGTCGTCGGCTTGCTCCCGCTGATCGGGGGTTAGGGGACGGTTGGCTAGGAAGATGTGTTGTTCGGCGTAGGACATGAATGATCTAAATTTTTATGAACTTACGACACTAAACTTTCAGTGCAAAACTAATTCTATGACTAAATACCCTTTTATTGGGGGCTATGACACCTGCTACCATCGCCGCCTATCGTACCCGCCTGAACATCACCGAGCCACTGAACAATGACCTCGCAACCCTACGGTTGCTCCAAGAGCGACATATGCAATCTGTTCCCTTCGAGAATTTTGATGTGTACAGCGGGAAACCTGCGTCCTTGGATGTGGAAGAACTGGCGCAAAAGGTCATCTACCGGCGACGGGGCGGTTATTGCTTTGAGCTGAATACGCTTTACGGTGCACTGTTAAGGTATATGGGCTTTACCGTTAAGCCCGTATTGGCGAGGGTGCTGCTCCGCTCACCCGCCGAAACTCCACCGCGCAATCACCTGACTAATCTTGTCAGCCTGAACGGTACTTGGTTTCTTACGGATGTCGGATTTGGCGGGCTGGGCGCGCGCATTCCGTTGTCGATAGCCAATACTAAGCCCGTTTCAGACAGCGATGGCCTGCTGCGGCTGGTTCCCCGCCAGGACAACGAGTACTTACTGGAGCGCAAGACTGCAACGGGGTGGGAACCCCAGTACCAATTTCAGACAACGGCGGCGGTAGCGTCCGACGTTGCCGTTGCCAACTTTTATACTTCCTGCCACCCAGACTCCATGTTTGTCAACCACCGCCTGATCGGTCTCTTCACCCCGACCGGCCGAATCGGCCTGTTTGATGATCAATTCTCAGAACGACAAGGCTTGGAAGTCGTAGAAAAGTTGACCGTACCGGATGGAGCTGAATGGGTGGCTTTTGTTCAGGAACGGTTTGGGGTGGAGGCCTCTTTTGTGGGGGGGGGTGTTTTGTAGGTTTGGGTTTAGTTATTTCACAAACCACCCTTTAAACTCTTTCCAACTCTTTGGCATCCGAGCCCCCGCAGTACTCATCTCTTTTTCCCACTTCAAGGACATGCCCGGTACCAAGGCCAGGAGATCTACCGCCACTTTTATCTTAGGCTTTGCGTCCAGATCGTACCAGTCATCACCCGGTTGTTTTGCGGCGGGGAGTTGCTCTACGGTTTCTTCCAACTTTCGCATGAAACGGCGTTCTTCCTGGCGGCTTTCGAAGAGGTCGTCCCGCATGGTTTCTACTTCTTTACCTACGTGGAGGAGAATTTGACCGAGTGCAGTTACTGCCTCGTTGGTATTCTGCCCCGTTGCTTCCATTCGGTCTAGTTGGGCACGAATCTCAGGGAGTTGCTCTTCTACGGTTTTGCGTTGTGCCTGTTCGCTGTGCTGTTCGGCCAGGGTGGAGGTGAGTTGTAGTAGTCGTGCAGCAATCCGGCTAGATACCCGACGCTCTTCATCACCGCTTAGGATGTTCATAATTTTGTCCGATTCCAGCTGTTTGAACTCACGTAAGAGCGTTGCGGTAGCATCTGAGGGGTACTGACGATCCAGCAATTCCAGGGCTTCCCGGAGACGGTTGTTAGCGATTAGATTGCGGATGTTGC
>CAYPIM010000247.1:0-6195 GCA_964410795.1 uncultured Lewinella sp.
CGACTACAGACCGCATGCTGAAGCTCTTCCCTAAGATTAACCGCAGCACCCGGATTCTCATCCTCATGTCAGGCTTTGGTACTGCCGCCCGCTACATCGCCGAAAGCCAAAACTGTAAGGTGGATTGCCTGAACGACGATGAGGTGCAGAACGCCTATAACCAAGCCGAAATCGATAAGCTGGAACTGACTAAAAAGGTAATTATAACCCTCGGAAGCGTAGGCTACATGCCTTACGCACCGGATACTTTTGACTACGTGATTGCTCAGGACAGTTTCTCCATCACCGATCAAAAAGAGGCAATGTTCCGCGCCATTCACCGGGTGATGAAACCTGAGGGACGCTTGGTGTTTAGTGCCATCATGGTAAAAGAAAACCTCAGTGAAAAGGTAATGGCCCGTGTTCATGACCTGCCGGTAGACGACCTGATTAGTCTTCCGCAGTACGAGCACGACGCGAAACGCGGCTTTTTTCAGCAGATCTACTCCATCCAGCGTGATCAGCACCTGCCTACGCATTTCACCAAGCTGGCCGAAATTCTGCGGGAGAATGAGAAAGACTTGATCAAGCAGTCTAGTAAGCAATTTGTGGACGAACGCATTAAGGCTTGCGAAGATTTCACCGCCCTTGGTAACGAAGGCGCACTGGGGTGGGGGATACTCCTCTTTCAGAAGTTGAATGGATAAGTCGGTTGTCAGTTGTCCGTTATCAGTTGTGCAACCGACAACTGACAACCGTAAAACCCGAAACTTTTAGCCCATCTTTCAACCTTAAGTTGACGGATGGGCTTTGTACTTTTGTCTTCCCCAAAAAAAGAAATAATGAAAGTTGCAGTTGTAGGCGCAACCGGCTTGGTCGGCGGCGTAATGTTTCAAGTGCTGAAAGAGCACAAGTTTCCCATCACCGAATTGTACCCGGTAGCCTCGGCTCGCTCCGTTGGTAAAAAGATCAATTACGAAGGGAAAGACTACACCGTAATTGGAATGGAAGATGCAGTAGCACTTCGTCCGGACGTAGCGATCTTTTCCGCCGGAGGTTCTACCAGCCTGGAATGGGCGCCGAAGTTTGCGGAAGTAGGTACTGTCGTGGTTGATAATTCCAGCGCTTGGCGTATGGATCCGACGAAAAAACTAGTAGTGCCCGAAGTGAACGCCGAAGAGCTGACGCAGGAAGACCTCATCATCGCCAATCCGAATTGCTCCACGATCCAGATGGTACTAGCTCTTGCACCGCTGCACAAGGCTTTTGGTATTAAGCGTCTGGTGATTTCTACCTACCAAAGCTTCACCGGAACGGGCGTTCCCGCCGTCAACCAGTACGAAGCAGAAAAGCGAGGGGAGGATACTTCTGGTACCGATCGGCCTTACCATTACCCCATCTTTGAGAACTGTATCCCGCACTGTGATGTGTTCCTGGATAATGATTATACCAAGGAAGAAATGAAACTGGTGCACGAAACCCGCAAGATTCTGGGGGACGATAGTATCGCCATAACCGCAACGGCTGTCCGGGTGCCAGTAGACGGCGGCCACAGCGAAAGCGTGAACGTTGAATTCCACAAACCTTTCTCTGTAGAAAAGGTCCGGGAACTACTGGCGGCCACGCCGGGAATCATTGTTCAGGACGATTTGAAAAACAATCTCTATCCCATGCCGTTATTAGCAAAGCACAGAGATGAAGTTTTCGTGGGCCGCATCCGACGGGATGAGTCTATTGAAAATGGACTAAATTTGTGGGTAGTAGCTGATAACCTTCGTAAGGGCGCGGCTACTAACGCTGTACAGATTGCTACTTACCTAATGGAGCATAAGCTTATTGGGCAGGTCGTAGAAGCTTAGGAACGTCTACCGGCCGAACGCTGAACTATACCACCACCAAAGATCGAAGCTCGACTTCTGTTTTTGGCTAGATTTGAAATTACCGCTCGCCGGAGAAAAAACGATACCTCCGGCATAACTGAACTGAAATGAGAAACCGAATTGCCGTCTGGGGCCGCGACGCCCAGGAACAACGCGTACTGATCACGATTGAACTGCAAGTCTCTGACAACATCGTCCGCATCCAGACTTACCCCGAAAAAGTCGTCTCTGACGATGTATTCAAGTCCTTTATGGACAAATGGCGCAAAAACGAGGAAGCAGATCTCCCCGAGCCCGACCGCGTCATCGCCCGCGAACTCAGTGTCACCGAAGGGCTATTACCCGATGACCTGAAGGCGGAGCAAACCGACATGATCCTCCGCGCTCAAACCGAATGGCACTACCACGTACTTTCCGACAAGTTGGCGCAGACGTATAAAAACGAGCTCGCTGAGATTGAAGATCGTATTGAGCGGGCTTCTGAGTATTCCAGCGACCTTTGGAACCAAGCTAAGAATTTCTGGCAAAAGGTACAGAGCCAGCTTCAAGACAAGACCCTCCTCCGCCAGCAAGGCAACGATATACGCAAGCGGGTTGATAAAAGCTTCGAAAAGCTAAAGGCAATGCGAGAAGTACTCAACGAGAAGTACAAGGAGCAGTCTGAAAAGCACGTTGCTACTTTTGGGGCGCTACTGGAAGATGCTGAAAAACGTATTGGTGAGGGTACCCACCTCAACAAAGTCTTCAATGACCTGCGGGATATCCAGAAAAAGTTCCACAATGTAAAATTCACCAAGACGGACCGGGATGCTGTCTACTCCCGTATTGATGCAGCCTTCAAAGCCGTAAAGGAAAAGCGCGGACAAGGCGGAGGTAAGGAAAATCGCAATGCTGGGCGTACGCAAGCTCGTCTGGACGGACTCCAAAAAGCTATGGACCGGATGCGGAGCGGGATTGGACGGGATGAAAATGACCTCAAATTCGAGCGTCGCCGGATCGAAAAAACCCACGGACAGCTCGAAAAGCAAATCCGGGAGGCCAAGGTCGTCATGATTGAGAGCCGGATATCCAGCAAGCAACTCAAGCTTGATGACATGGAGAAGACCAAGGCGATGCTCGTCAAGAAGATCGAACAAGAGAAGATCAAGGACGAGAAGCGTGCTAAGAAAGCTGCTGAACGTGCCGCTGCAGATGCCGCTAAGGCCAAGATCGCTGCCGATATGGCCACCCGGGTGGTTAGCCCGGAAGAACAGGCTAAGCTGGAAGCTGCTGCTGATAAAATCAAAGCCGGTAAAAAGAAAGGCGGTCGTACTAAGCCAGAAGACCGTGTTCCTGAAAACGTGAAGAGCTTTGTTGCCTTTAGTGAAGTGGTTAGTGGAGAATCTACGCCACCCGCTGATCCCGCACCAGAAGTTCCCGCCGACAAGGGCCCCGAAGAAATGACCATCGCCGAAACCGCAGGCAGTGCCATTGCTTCGGTGATCACTACGGTGGGAGGTGCTGCAAATAGTGCTACAGCCGAGGGAGGAATTCTTGACCAGATCGGAGACGTACTGTCTTCCGCCGGAGATTCTATCTCCGACACGCTGGAAGATATAACTGATACTGCAAAGGCCGTTGCCCAAGTAGCTTCCGAGAAAATCAGTGATGCTACCGACGGTGTTGAAGGCGCAGCAGAGGCAAAGGCTTCTGAAGGAAGCTTCCTGGATCAAGTTGGAGACGTACTGTCTTCCGCCGGAGCATCTATCTCAAATACTCTGGGAGACCTTACTGAGGGAGCTAAAGAGATGGCTGAGTCCGCATCTGAGAAAATCAGTGAGGCTACAGACAAGGTTGAAGAAGCAACCGAGGCAAAGTCTTCTGAGGGAGGCTTCATGGATCAAGTTGGAGACGTGTTGTCTTCCGCCGGAGCATCTATCTCAAATACTTTGGAAGACCTCACCGAGGGAGCCAAAGAGATGGCCGAAGTAGCTGCGGAGAAGATCAATGAAGTTGCCGACAAGGTCGAAGATGTTGTTGAAGACACCGTTGAAGAAGCAAAAGAGAAAATTTCGGGCGAAGAAGAGTAGTATTTTCTATATATTCGTTCACAATGATTTAGTCCAAATGCCTGAAAACAAGGTGTTTGGACTTTTTTTTTGTAAAAAAATATTCACAAATTGCTTTAAGTGTCTTTTGTATGGGCTGATTTTGGTCGCACCTTTACATTGTCAGCGGGGGGAATGCCCCGATTTAACCGCTAAGACAAGAAATATTCTGAGATTACGATTTGCGTGAAAGTGCGGTCCGGTTGGCATTTATGGTTGCCTCCGGACCACACTACACTTTTACGCTTTGCTCAGTACAAGATTTATGTTCATGGGATTATTGAAAGCCCGGGCCAATTGCGGCCCGGGCTTTTTTTTTGGTTCGAGCTGCCTCCGGCAAAGAGTTCTTCACCGCCGGAGGCGGTTCAAACCGGTCTCGCTGCCAGAGACGGCTTGCTTCATGTCTACCAATCACTACCTTTGCTCCCCATAAAAAGCCCTTGCCCACGTGAAACTGGAAATTCTCCATAAAGACGATCACCTCATCGTCATCAATAAGCCCGCCAATCTGCTCTCTGTACCCGATCGCTATATTGCGGATATACCTAATGTGGTGAACCTCTTAGGACAGAAGTACGGTGACCCGATGTATGCCGTTCACCGGCTGGATAAGCCAACTAGTGGTTGCCTGGTTGTTGCCCGGACAGCCGAAGCGCACAAAGAACTTAACCGCCAGTTTCAGGAGCGGGAAGTAGATAAAGTGTACCACGCCATCGTGGAAGGCCAGCCAGCGGATGAAGAAACAGAGGTAGATGAACCCATCGCACAAAACCCAGGTAAGATGGGGGCGATGATGGTCTCTAATCGGGGCAAGCATGCCCTAACTATCTTTAAACCAAAGGAGTATTTTGGCCACCAGTTTAGCTTGGTTGGGATACAAATATTTACTGGCCGGACACATCAGATTCGCGTTCATCTTGCCTACGCCGGCTACCCGATTATGGTGGATCCCTACTACGGTAAACGGGAAGAGTTTAAACTCTCAGAGATCAAAGGGCGGCGCTACAATCAGAAAAAAGACCAGGAGGAACGCCCGCTGCTAAGCCGGGTTCCGCTGCACGCCACCCGCCTTGCCTTTGATCACCCCGAAACGGGGGAGCGAATGGAGTTTGAGGCAAAGATGCCTAAGGACATGCGCGCGACGCTGAATCAGTTACGGAAGTTGGGCAAGTAGTTAATAATTCATTAAATCGATAGAAGAAATTTAGATTTATCACGAGGAATTTGACCTTTAGGCTCACCTGATCAACACCCTAATGAGAAAATACACTTCACTTCTTCTGTTCTTATTTGTCCCATTTTCAAGCTTGCACGCCCAAACGGACGTTATAACCGTGCCGATCAACAAAATTAGCGCTCGCGGAGATATTGGAGAGTTCTCTTTTCTCTCCAACGGAGAATTTATACGATTTGCCCGAAATGGAATACAACCAGGAAGCCAGACAATCCATGAGGTAACTTACCCGGAAGCATCCTCCACTATAATTTCAGAGTCGTGGACTTTTACCGGAGAAAAAGGGCCCAAAGGAGTTTATTTAACGAAGAAGACAATGCGCGTTCAGGACAGCCTGATTGAACGCACGGTACGCACCGTTGGTGATATCCTCTACCGCGAAGCAGTCTATACACTTGATGGTAACGGACGCCCTGTTCAACTAAGGCTCACCCAGGAAAAGACAGCAGATGAAGCCCGAAGCTACGAGGTACAGTTATTTGATTATGTATGGAACGGAACTACGGAAGTGGAAATAAAACCACAAAGAACAGAGGAGGCACACTACAGGGTGCAAAAGAAGAAGCGCAGCCTGATTATTGATAAAAAAATCAGAAAGGAAGTATCCGTTCGTACTTCACTGGAATATAATAAAGAGGGAGCATTAAATAATGTATATAAAACGGGAAGACCCGGTAGTAAAATTAGCCTTGTCCGTCGCAAAGACGGTTCATTAAGGGGAGCGATGAAGGGAAGTTTTTCGGCCACTACCGCTGGGCAACCTAGCAAGTATATCTGGGGAATAAAAAAGAATGAAGAACTGTCCGCCCTTCCAGAAGTTGCGATAAAGCGCATAACCGAAACAATACAGGAAGAGCTAATACTTAATGAACTCGACTACAGATTACTGTTCCCGAAAGCCCTGGACCTGTTCTAGAAGAAAATAACGACGACGATTCAAAAGGAAAGCCCCCGAAAACTACCATAGTTCCCGGGGGCTAACTTTTCTTGTGCAACCTGCAACCTGCAACCTGCA
>CAYPIM010000247.1:6295-7739 GCA_964410795.1 uncultured Lewinella sp.
TGCAACCTGCAACCTGCAACCTGCATTACCGCCGCCGCTTACCCCGCCCCTTCATCGAGCCCGCCATTCCTGCCATAGCTGGGTTGTTAGACATCTTGTGCATCATCTTAGACATCTGCTCGAACTGCTTAATGAAGCGATTCACATCGTCCATACCCTGGCCGCAGCCACGGGCAATACGCTTTTTACGGCTCATACTCATTAGTCCGGGGTTGGCGCGTTCTTGTGGCGTCATGGACTGGATGATGGCTTCAACCTTGGAAAAGGCGGAGTTGTCGATTTCAACGTCCTTCATCATCTTCTTCATGCCTGGGATCATGTTGAGGAGGCTCTTGATGTCACCCATCTTTTTGAGCTGGTTGAGCTGTCCGAGGAAATCGTTGAAGTCAAATTTGTTCTTCTTGATCTTCTTTTCGAGGCGCTTAGCCTCTACTTCGTCGAACTGATCCTGGGCGCGTTCTACGAAGGAGATGATGTCTCCCATACCGAGGATGCGCTGGGCCATCCGTTCGGGGTGGAAAACGTCCATTGTGTTCAGTTTCTCACCGGTGGAGATGAACTTGATGGGTTTACCGACCGTGTACTTTACGGAAAGGGCGGCACCACCACGGGTATCACCGTCCAGCTTTGTGAGGACGACGCCGTCGTAGTTGATGCGTTCGTTGAAGGCTTTAGCGGTGTTTACGGCGTCCTGACCGGTCATGGAGTCAACGACGAAGAGGGTCTCGTTGGGGGAGATGGCTTCGCGAACGTCGCTGATCTCCTGCATCATCTTTTCGTCGACCGAAAGGCGGCCGGCGGTATCGACGATGACTACGTCGTATTTGTTGTCTTGGGCGTGTGCAATGGCGTTCAGGGCAATCTCGACCGGGTTTTTATTTTCCGGCTCTTTGTAAATGCCAGCACCTACCTGTTCAGCGAGTACAGTAAGCTGATCGATGGCGGCAGGGCGGTAGACGTCACAAGCCGTTACGAGAACTTTTAGTTTGCGTTTCTCCTTGAGGTGTAGCGCAAGCTTGCCGGTGAAAGTCGTTTTACCCGAACCCTGGAGGCCGGCGATGAGCACTACCCCTGGAGTTCCTTTAATGTTGATGCCAGCGGCCTGGCCTCCCATCAATTCGGTGAGTTCGTCCTGAACGATTTTTACCATCAACTGCCCGGGTTTTACCGCGCTAAGTACGTTCTGAGTGCCGAGTGCTTTGGTCTTCACGTTTTCGGTGAATTCCTTGGCGATCTTATAGTTTACATCCGCAGCAACCAGGGCCCGTCGAATCTCTTTGAGGCTCGTAGCTACGTTGATTTCGGTGATCTTATTGTCTCCGGTAAAGGTCTTAAATGCGCCTTCGAGGCGGTCGCTCAGGTTGTCGAACATATTGGGGCTAAACTTTGGGAGGCAAAGATAAGGATTAGTCTTTTATTACTTTTCCCTTTCTTCCTTCCCCCC
>CAYPIM010000248.1:0-7702 GCA_964410795.1 uncultured Lewinella sp.
TCCCTATACTTTTTTCGGATTCAATTATCAGCTTGTTCGAAGCCGGATTGGGGTATAGAATCGTGCTTACCCTATCAACTTCTTCTACGTTGGTGGTATTAAAGTGTTCTACCACACATGCTTTGGCTTCTTCCGAGACAAGCCAACGCAAATCATCTTCAAAAAAAGAAATCAAGTTTTCTTCCGCAGCATAACTCCAGATTTTATAGATATTATCTCTGCACTCTTGATAAGCAAAAACACCACTTCGATTTGGGATATCAACATTTTTCACATGCTCGTAAAATCCTTTTATCCACGCTTCTTCACCAAAGTTATTATAGGAATATATGATCAACCCAGTCATTAAATCATTTATGCTTTCCGTGTTATGCCAAGGCATAAGAGATTGTCTCCATCCGTAGTCAAAATCATACTGGTCATCATTGAGGTAATCTTCAAGTTCTCCGACCATTCTATTTTCCCAATAATTGATATCACTACCAAAGTAATACAACCCAATATCAAGCGTTTTCGGGATAATATATGCTTGCGCATTGTTCATACCGACCGTCCACCAGCCATAATTCTGTGGATCGTCGTTCATTGCCCAATCAAATTTACCGTTAAAGCCATCCATTCCAGCTGCCCAGAAATTTCTATTCAGCTCATACAAAAAAACTTGCGGCACAGAAACATTACCCTGACGAACCAGATCGTAAAACTCATTAAGAAAGGGCTTCCCTGTAGACATCCCCATTACTCCATGAGATGCCAACCCACCTGCGCCACAATTATCCAGGACAACTTCTATAACGGGTTTATTGTCAAAAGAAGATGCCAATGGAAGATTGTCAAGTCCCGTTATTTCTTCATACTTGGAGATGACATTTTCAAAAGTTTGGACTATCTCCACCATAATTGAAGAATCTCTATCTAAAGGAGTTTCCCCTTCTATCATAATCACCACTTCATCACCTATCCAAGCAGTAGAATTAGAAGTCCCAACACAAGAAGCGATTTGATAATCAAAAGCGACTTCTTGTGTCGTCACTTGACTAAAAGCTATTCCTGGAATGATAAACAGCAAAAGGCTTAGTAATAAAATTTTCATCTAAAGTTTTCCTTTTGGGGTTGAGCAAGAGTAAGGTAAGGCTATTTTATTACCCAACCTCAAACAGCCTTAAGGCTCCCCTTCTCGGCCTTTACCAATTCCTCGACTTCGGTTAGCCAGGCATTGAAAACAGGTAATACCCGATTTGACACTTCTCGGTTGTCTACCGTGAGCTCTGGCTCATCTCCGCCGCCGGAGGTGATGGTTTCCTGCCAGATGTTGGCAAATGATCGAATACGTACGCTCAGGTCTTCCTCCCAGTAAAACTCATCCATAAGGTCTTCGTAGTCCATGCCCGGGCCCGGGGCCAATTCCATCATTTTTATGGCGGCCCGATGCTCCAGTTCGTTATCGTGGTTTATAGGAGCAACGGTAATACCGTCTTCAAACTCCGCGCCGCGCACGTCTAACCCCAGGTAGCGGACGCGGTTCCGGAAGTACTTTGATTCTTCAAAGTTCAGTAATCGTAAGCGTTCTGTTTTTCGTTGTTCAATGCTGACAGAACGTTCCTTTCCGTACTTTTCCAGCAGCGGCTCCATACTCAGGTTAATACCTTGTTTAAAGGGTACGGCCACAAACATCCCGTATTCCTCCCCGAGCGTGAGAAAGGCTTGCTCAAACGCAACAATGCGCTCAACGTAGGTTTTTCGGTTCACCCGAATGGTGAGTTCGTAGGTAAAGGTGGGGCCGTCGGAAAGGTAGGCGGATAAGGGCTTCTGCATGAGGGCGAAGGTAGTGCTTAGGAAGCAGCGAAACGCCTACTATAAAAACAATACGAGGCCGTAGCAGGAATTATTGCTACGGCTCGTAGACGGCCTTATTCTCTTCCATCTTGGGCGGGGCCGCAGGTGCAAGGTGAAGATTTCAAGGGCTTCCGAACTCACCACTAGCTCAGACCCTCCGTAGTCCAAACTCCATCGACTAAACGCAGCAAACCCAAAGGGTTGGCATTCTGCAGGGCTTTAGGCAGGGAAGCCAGTGGGAAGCCCTGGTAACAAATTGGGCGAGAAAACCTACGGATAGCTCCAGTACCAACCGATGTAGACTGAACCGAAGTAGTGGCAGGATATGGGCCACCATGAACCATGGCATTACTCACTTCCACTCCCGTTGGGAAGGCATTAAAGATGAGGCGTCCAACCTTTCTGGTTAGCTGAGTAATCAACTTCTTACGCTCATAAAGTTCCTCATCTGTACCAAACAGGCTCCCTGTTAAGTGGCCATTTAAATGCTTGGCAAGGTGTAGCAATTCTGAATCTTCGGTAACCTGAACAACTAAGGTTGCAGGACCAAAGATTTCTTCTTCTAGTGAACGGTCTGCTAAAAAACTCGCAGCCGTAGTTGTGAATACGACAGCACCTACTTGTCGTTTCCCGGCGCCATCAGAAGCTTCAACTTGTTCAACATTCGGATGACTAGACAATCGGCTAACACCTGCTTCGTAGGCGTCATGGATAACGGAACCAAGCATTGTTCCAGGTGCACAGCTACGAATTTGTTCCGCCAGAGCAGCAAGGAAACGATCAGCGTCGGCGCCAGACTTCAAAACAACCAGGCCCGGATTGGTACAGAATTGCCCAACCCCCATATTCAGAGAATTTGCCAATCCTTTCGCTAAATCTTTGCTTCTTTCTTCTAAAGCACGAGGCAGTAAAAATACGGGGTTAACACTGCCCATCTCTGCGAAAACGGGAATGGGCACTTCTCTCCGAACCGCCAGGTCGTAAAGTGCTTTCCCGCCTCGCAAGGAGCCCGTAAAACCAACAGCGGTAATCCGGGCATCTTGCACTAAGGCTCCCCCAACAGCATTCGATCGTCCCTGCAGTAAAGAGAAAACGCCTACCGGTAAGCCACTCGCGGCAACTGCGCGGTTAATAGCCGTCCCGATCATTTCGGACGTCCCTGGGTGGAGCGGGTGTGCTTTTACAACTACCGGACATCCTGCAGCCAAAGCGGAAGCGGTATCTCCTCCTGCCACTGAAAAGGCCAAAGGAAAGTTCGATGCACCAAAGACGGCAACAGGGCCTAGCGGAATTTGCATCTGTCGGAGGTCCGCACGAGGAAAAGGCTTCCGGTCCGGTTGCGCAGGGTCAATCCGGATGTCTTGCCAGCTTCCTTCACGGATCACTTTGGCGAAGAGCCTAAGTTGGTTGACCGTCCGGCCACGTTCGCCGGTAAGGCGACCAACCGGCAGTGCGGTTTCCTGCCCGCAGCGTTCCAGAAGTGCATCACCGAGAGCCATGATTTCATCAGCAGCAGCTTCAAGGAAAGCCGCTCGCGCTTCGGCAGTAATCGCCGCATAAGCAGGGAAAGCTTCTTCCGCCAGTTGGCATGCATCGGCTACTTCCTTCAGCGTAGCTTCGGTAAATTCGGTTGGCAAAGCTTCTCCAGTGACTGGTTTGGTAGCCGCGAACTGGTCTGCGCCGGCGGCCATTGGCCGCCCGGCAATGAGGTGTTTTCCTGTGAGGGTCATTGTTTTTTCTTTAAGCGACGACATTAACTAGCGTGCCGACGGGGGGAATAGTAATAGAAATACGGTCTCCAGCGTATAAAGTAAAATCGTCTGGCGGGATCACCCCAGTACCCGTAAAGAGTATGGCGCCTGGCTGGAAATGTAATTCCAGGAAAAGGTAAGCGACGAGGTCTTTGAGCTTGCGTTTCATATCATCCAGGGAAGTTGTGCCAGAAAACACCTTTTCGCCCTCCCGCTCAATTTTCAACTCAATGGCTGTTTCCCCGGGCAAAGGGCCGCTCGGGACGTACAAGCAAGGGCCCAGCGCAGTAGCGCCTTCATAAGACTTTGCCTGGGGGAGGTAAAGCGGGTTTTCCCCTTCAATATCTCGGCTACTCATATCATTACCGATTGTATAACCAACAATCTTACCGGAAGAAGTGATGTACAGCGCCAGTTCAGGCTCAGGGACATTCCACTTCGAGTCCTGACGAATACGGACGGGGTCATTGTGGCCTACGGTTCGGTAGTGGGGTGCTTTGAAGAAAAGTTCTGGGCGGTCGGCATCATAGACACGATCGTAAAAGTCGCCGCCACCAGCAGCTTTGCTTTCTTCAATACGCGCCTCCCGGCTACGCTTATAGGTTACGCCGGAAGCCCAAACCTCTTGGGTTCCGATAGGAGCTAGCAATCCGTCAGGCAATTCATTCCCTGCTTCATTTAGCTTACCTTCTGTATCCAGGATACGGGCACACTTGGCAGCCAGATCGTTGTCGTTAACAAAGACATCCCACGAACCTTGCACCTGCGCGCTGCGCCCTTCTGACTGTAAGATTATACCACCTTTGGTACGGAAAATTTTCATGGGCCTAGAGCATTAGAGATAGTAAAGAAAGAACCAAGAAGGCTGAAACGCCAAGCACGGCACTTCCGAGTGCATGAAGACGGTAGCCTTGGTTTACGTTCATATCGCTTAATTGGGTGACCACCCAAAAGAAACTGTCGTTGGCATGTGACACCACCGCAGACCCTGCTCCAATTGCAATAACGACCAATGCTCGGGAAGAAGCACTGTCGTAGCCCATGCTGTCTAGCAAAGGTAAAGCAATGGAGGCGGTCGTAAGGATGGCAACGGTGGAAGAACCTTGGGCGCTTTTGATAACTGCAGCAAGTACGAAAGGTAGCCAAAGCCCTGGATTAATATCGGTAATCCACGCTTGCAAGACATCACCCAAAGCGGAGGTTTTTAGAACTTCGCCAAAGGCTCCTCCTGCTCCAGTGATCAAGATGATCAGGGCAGCCCCCTTCATGGCCTCGCCTACCCAGCCGCTAGTACCAAGCATTTGCCGATCCAGTTTTTTGGGCAATAACAAGGCCATCAAAACACCGCCAAATAGCGCAATGACGGGGTTACCTAAAACGGTAAAGACCTTGAAGGCAGCGCCTTCACCAAAAGGATGTGTTGGGTATTCAGCAATGGAAGCTAAAACGATAAGTATGATTGGCACCAGGATTGGCAAAAAAGCTTTAATGACGGGTGGTTTATAAGCTGTCACTTCAGCTTCTTCCGCTTCGCTCACCTTTGCTTCGATGTGAATGCGTTTGCCCATAAACTTGGTAAAAGCAATACAAACGAGCAAGGCAGGAACACTGGTGAGTACGCCTACAAGGATAACACGGCCGAGGTCTGCACCGAGGATGGCTGCCGCAGCAATTGGTCCTGGTGTTGGGGGAACCATCGTATGTGATGCCATAAGCCCCATGGAAAGGGCTACAGCAGTTCCTCCTAAAGAAAGTCCCGCTTTGCGGGTCAGTGCTTTGTTAAGGCTAGAGAGAATGATGAATCCACTATCGGCAAATACAGGAATCGAGACCACATAGCCAATAAAACCGAGGGCTGTATGGATTCGTTTGGTTCCGATAAGGCGAAGGAGGCTATTAGCCAAGACCATAGCTCCCCCCGTTTTTTCGAGAAACGTACCAATGATGAGCCCGGCGATGATGAGTAGGCCAACTTTGCCTACCGTGGTACCAAAACCGGTGTTGATTGTATTCACTAAATCCAGTGGAGCCATCCCCGTCCCGATCCCGTACACGACGCAGGCTAAAAGCAGGGCAAGGAAAGGGTGCCACTTCCACCATGAGGTGGTGACGATTATAATAACAATACAGGCAAGAAGTAGCAGAAGAATGGTCATAGTTATGAATTAATGAAGATCTCGTTTGATCTCTGAGCCGCTACCACCGCGCAGGAAGTCAAAATCACAGCCTTGATCGGCTTGCTCGACGTGATCGATGAATAATTTCACGTAACCGCGCTTTGCCACCGGTGGTGGTGATATCCAAGCAGCGCGCCTACGCTCCAACTCGTCGTGGTCTACGATGAGCTCCAGCTTCCGTGCTGGGACATCCAGTGAGATGATGTCCCCATTTTGGACAAGGGCCAAAGGCCCTCCGATGGCAGACTCCGGAGCGACGTGCAAAACAGCAGCGCCGTAGGCGGTGCCACTCATGCGTCCATCGCTAATCCGAACCAAGTCTTTAACACCTCGTTTTAGGAGTTTAGCGGGCAAATCCATATTGCCTACTTCGGGCATACCAGGGTAGCCTACGGGGCCTGCTCCCTTAAGAACCATCACCGAATTTTCGTCAATATCTAAATCTTCGTCATCGATCCGTGCATGGTAATCTTCGATGTCTTCAAAGACGACGGCCGGGCCGCTATGTTGCAGCAAATGGGGGGAAGCTGCGGAAGGCTTGATGACTGCCCCGTTGGGGCAGAGGTTACCCTTAAGTACAACGATCCCGGCTTCTTTCTTGATGGGTTCATCAAACGTAGCGACTACTTCCCGGTTATAGCAAACTGCTTCTTTAGAGTTCTCAACAATAGACTTAGCATTAACACTCACGGTATTGGAGTGTAGGCGCCTGCCCAATTCACGAATCACTACGGGGAGGCCACCCGCATAGTAAAAATCTTCCATCAAGAATTTTCCAGCAGGCATAAGGTTGGTTAGCATAGGAAGGCGACTTCCGATGCGGTCAAAATCTTCAATCGGCAAGTCAATGTCTAGGCGACCAGCGATGGCTGTGAGGTGAATCATCACGTTGGTAGAGCCGCCAATGGCGGCGTTCACCATAATGGCGTTCTCGAAAGCCTCACGGGTTAGCACCTTAGATATTTTAAGGTTTTCCTTCACCATCTCTACGATGCGGTTTCCTGAGAGATGAGCGAGCACCCGCTTACGAGAATCTACCGCAGGAATAGCAGCTGCACCCGGGAGCGTAAGCCCCAGCGCCTCCATAGTGGAAGCCATAGAAGAGGCGGTGCCCATCGTCATGCAATGCCCAGCACTACGACTCATACAAGATTCTGCTTCGTAAACGTCAGCAGTAGAAATACTACCTTCTTTTAGTCCCTCCGACAGCTGCCAGGTGAGGGTCCCGGAGCCTACATCTTTACCGCGCCATTTACCATTGAGCATCGGGCCACCAGGCACAACGATGGTAGGTAGGTCGACAGAGCAAGCTCCCATTACCGTAGAAGGCGTTGTTTTGTCGCACCCCGTAAGCAATACGATCCCATCAAGCGGGTTAGCCCGGATACTCTCTTCCACGTCCATACTCACCAAATTGCGCCACATCATTGTGGAAGGCTTCATGATGGTTTCCCCCAGGCTCATTACAGGAAACTCAAGTGGAAAACCTCCGGCTTCGTAGACGCCACGCTTTACTAATTGGGCAAACTCTCGCAGGTGCGCATTACATGGGGTTAGGTCTGACCAGGTATTACATATACCAATTACGGGGCGGCCATCAAACATATGATCTGGGTGCCCTTGGTTTCGCAACCAGCTACGATGAACAAACCCCATCTTATCAGCATGGCCAAACCATTCGCTACTACGGCGTTTATTTTCTTTCATATCGACTTTAAGCTTGGTGTGAATGTAAGAAGAAACCAGTCTCTGAAATAATATTATAGGCCCCAAACCACCAACAACTTCAATTTTCACTCCTACAAACGATTGTATTCTTAGGAGTGAAAGTGGCCTTGTGATAGCATGGTCAATTTCCTCTCAAAAAAACAACCTCATATCAGTTTTCATCCTGACATGAGGTTGTATTAAGCGAACAAATCTTCTAATTGACCTGAA
>CAYPIM010000249.1:0-7650 GCA_964410795.1 uncultured Lewinella sp.
GAGCCTTAGGCGAGACGTGTGGGAGAGGGCGGGGGGAGAGGCGGATAATCAAAAATGTACATGACTATGTTATTTTGATACACTTCAAGCTACTGCTGATTGTTGAGCAGGAGAGATGCTTTGGGTCTCGTACTTCTCCTCAAGCTTGGTGAGCATGGTACGGACCAGTTCTTCCATTTTAAATGCTGGTTCCCAGCCCCAGTCGGCGCGGGCCTGCGCGTCGTCAATGCTGTTTGGCCACTTAGCGGCGATGGCTTGCCGGGAATCCGGGGCGTAGCTGACCTGGAAACCGGGACAGTGTTTTTGGATGGCAGCAGTAAGCTCGGCGGGGGAGAAGCTGATACCCGCCAGGTTATAAGAACTCCGGTTGTTGATGCTTTCCTTCGGAGCCTCCATCAACTCAATAGTGGCGCGGATGGCATCGTCCATAAAGATCATCGGGAGCGTTTCGTCGGGTTCCAGAAAGCAAGTAAATGCTTGTTTTTTGACGGCGTGGTGGAAAATCTCCACGGCGTAATCCGTAGTGCCCCCTCCGGGGTCAGATTGGTAGCCGATTACACCTGGGTAGCGCACGGAACGCACGTCTAGCCCGTACTTTACGAAGTAGTACTTGGCCCAGTTCTCTCCGGCAGCTTTACTGATGCCGTAGGACGTAAGCGGATCGAGGAAGGCATCGTTCGGGGTATTCGTCAGCGGAGCACTTTCTCCGAACACGGCAATTGAGCTGGGGTAGAAAACCTTACTAATTCCTTCCTTGCGGGAAACTTCCAGTACGTTCAGGAAAGCGGTCATGTTGATGTCCCACGTCCGCAGGGGGGCTTGTTCACCACTGGCGGAGAGGATGGCGGCAAGGTGATAGACCTGATTGATGCCATACTTGCGAATTACTTCCGTTAGGCGGGTTTCATCCGTCGCATCGAGGATTTCAAAACGCCCCGTAAACCCAAGCCGGGGGCGAAGATCAGAGGCAATTACGTTGTCATTTCCGTACCTGGCCCGCAGGGCCGGGATAAGGACGCTGCCTAACTGGCCGTTGGCGCCCGTGATAAGAATAGTTTCTTGCATGATAATTTCAATTCCTGGACAGAAGATTACCTGACAAAATTATGCTCCGAAGTGTTTCAAGCCTAGAAAGGCTAAAAAATCAGTAATTATTCCTGTTTGTTGAATTTTTGCGCATATTTAAGCTGTATTTATACAAATTCTATTATTGTCATAGCACACACTACTGGACATTTATGGCTCCCTCTCCGTCGAGCCTCAGGCGAGACGTGTGGGAGAGGGCGGGGGGAGAGGCAGAAAATCAAACCTCGAAGAAGCCGCGAAGCGAAATATCCATAATTTGTCACAGCAACTATTTTTGACGCAATGCAACACGTTTTAGACGATACCGACCTCACCATTCTCCGCATCCTTCAGGAAGACAGTAAGAAGACTGCCAAGGAGATTGCGGTCCACCTTGACCTGACTCCATCGCCGGTTTATGAGCGTATCCGCCGCCTGGAGCGAAGTGGCTACATCCGCCAGTACGTTGCGCTTCTTGATCAGCGAAAATTTCCTCAATTAGCAGTCACCGCCTTTTGCCAGGTTTCTATGCGGTACCACGATAAGAATTACATCGAGGAGTTTGAAGCCAGAATGCAAGGGCTGGACGAAGTACAGGAATGTTACCACATGGCGGGTAAGGTAGATTTCATCCTTAAGGTTACCAGTGCCAGTCTGGAGGATTACCACAACTTTATCCGTTTCAAGCTTTCCAAAGTAGAGAATATCGGAGAGCTGAACTCTTCCTTCGTACTAAAGGACATTAAGCATACTACAGCGCTGAACCTTTAAGCCTGGAGCGAGCCGCCTACCTCCAACCCACAGAAATAGAAAGGTTGGGGGTGAAGCCAAGACCAAATCTTTCAATTGATTCAACGAAGAAAGTCTCATGCTCTTCACCGAACGGATTGTCTTCAATTTCATTTCCCTGTAACCTGAAACTACGACTGCTGGTATTTCTACGGTTATAGATGTTGAGCAAGGATATCCCAACCTTTCCGTGCACACCACGAGCCCTTGCTTTCGCTCCCCATTGATAGAAGGCCGAAAAATCTAGCCGGTGGAAATCGGGTAAGACGTCTGCGTTCAGCCCTTCCCGTTGAATTAAATCAGGTTCCATGCCATCGGGGGCAATGATAAGGCCAGTGTTTGATGGAGGAGAGAAACGATTGCCAGTACGGTACTGCCATCCGAGGGAAAACAACCAGTGATTGGTCTCGAAGGAGTTAACCCACTTGAGTTGGTGCCGGCGATCATTGGCGGCGGGGAAGAAATTAGGAGAGATTTCGGTAAAGCGCCAGTCGGTTTTACTAAGCGTGTAGGTTGCCCAGGAATTGAAATTCTTCCAACGCTTTTTTACCAGAAAGTCTACCCCAAAACTTCGACTTTCACCGTTTAAAAAATCCTCATCTTCTTCCTCTTCTGTTGGGCCAAGCAGGTTCAAAGAATAGAAGTTGTCAATCTTTTTATGGTAGGCTTCGACGTCGACGAGCCAACCTTTTTTCTTCCAAAGAAAACCTCCGGTTGCTTCGGCAGCGCTGGAGACCAGTTTGTCTTCACCATCAGCGAGGGCCCATAGGGGAGTAACGCCACTGAGTTGGTCGAAATCGAGTTCAACAACCTGATTAGAAAACTGATGGTTTACGCCATATCCTCCTTTTAGTTTTAATGTTTTGGAGAGCTGATAGCTAGCCGTTAATCGAGGTTCTGGATAGACGGAGTTGGTAGGAGCGTAGTACTGTAGCCGGAAACCAAGGTCTGCTCGCAAACCACGGATTGATTTTAAGCTATAGGTTCCGTAGGCAACGGCGTTGTCTCCATCAAACGGTTCCTGGATGGCTTCAAACGGTTGATCGGTGCCTTGCTCATTATAGAAAAAGGAGCTGTTCAAGCGCTGAAACTGAAGGCCTGCTTTGAAAATATTTTGCCCGCCTAGCGGGTAGCGATAATCAGCCTTGAACGTGAAGTCTTCGATGGTACTTCCCCGATTAAGCGTGTCGGAATCGGCAAAACCCAGAAAAGTAAAAGAAAACTCAGTGTCATTCTCATTTTGGTAGTTTGAGTGAGCGGCCTGTAAGCTAAAACTGCTACCATTAGGAAGGCGACGTTTGAAGGTTGCACTAAGGCCATCGTTGCGCGTACTTATTGCTTGGGTAATGTCTAATGGTAGAAAGTCTTCGATCTCGGCCTCTAAACTATTGGAGAATTCATCCGCTTGACTGAAGCCGCTGATGGTGATCGACGTTTTTGCGTCGGGGTTCCATTGCCAGCGGGCATTAAGCTCGGTGAAGTTGAAAACCTGGTTTTCGCCGTCGATAAAGTCGTCCCATGCGTTTTCTTCAAAGGAGGAATCGGGATCGAATGAATTCTGGAAGACCTGTCGGCGGAAACTCTGGTAAGTGGGGTTGCCGACCAGACCGGTTAAAGAGTTTCGTCCGGATACGTGGAGATCAGACTTACCTTTGATCAACGGAACCTTCACGTAGGCATCCGCGTGCGTTAGGTTCATGCTTACACCTGCTGCTAGGCGAGGCGTAATATCTCGTGAAGTATTCATCTCTAGGAGCCCGGAAAGGCGGCCGCCGTAGTCCGCTTTCGCTTGTCCGCGCCAAATACGCATCTCATCAATCAGGGCCGGAGAGAAGAAGGAAATCATACCGAAGTAATGGCCAGAAGCATACACGTTGATACCGTCCCATAACACGTGGGTCTGGTCGGGCGCACCGCCACGGATGCTCAGTTTTCCAGCAGACTCGTCAGGCGTGTTAATGCCAGGAAGTAACTGAGCGGAGCGGTAAACTTCTTTTTCGGTGAAACCCGGAAGAGCGGCCAGGCGGCTGGGGCGTAGGGTGACTTCACGCCCTTCCAGGGAAGAAGTCACTCCGTCCGTTAGGTACTCCTCTATGATCTCAACCGATGCGAGTTCGAAGCCGGAGGGCTCCAGTGCGAGCACAGGGCACCGCGCTCCGGAAGCATCACTTACGGCCATTCTGAGTTGTTGGTAGCCAAGAAAGTTGAAGGTTAAGCTGTCGTTCGGGCTGGCAGTGATCTTTTTGCGACACCAGCCCTCACTATCGGAATAAAAACTTTGTTTTCCGTTGGCTAGGGCTGCTGTGACGAATGGCATTTCGGTGCCAAGTTCATCGGTAAGGCGTAGGCAAATATCCCAATCAACCGGGGTGCCGTAGGGGAGGGTCGTTAACACAACGTAGCCATCAGAAAGCACCTTCGCCTGGATGCCATTGTGCTTAAAAAGATAGTTTTCTATCTCTGGCCACGCCGCTTCCTGAAAGCTGCGGTTGATGATCTTATCACTAAGGGTATTGGCAAGGTAAGAGAAGGAAAGAGGGTACTGATCTTCTAACTCTGCTAAAATATCAGTTAGTGCCCTTTGCTTGTAGTTTGCGGAGAGGCGAAAATCAGGCGCTTGCTGCGCGTAAATTTCACCCTTACCCAAAGTTAAGAGGGCAACCCATGTAAAGAAGTAACGCAATAGGCAAAAACGCATACGAAGAGGTGTGTTCAAAAAAAAGGCGGCGCGCACGCAGGTGCATTATTTTGGTTTCAGGACAACGGTATTACCGGTACGTTGGTACTTAAGGTTTTCCAACGGACTGAAGGCAATCTCGAGAGCGAGATCGAGGGAATCATGCGGGAAAACTGTTTTCATGATCTGGCTGAGATCCTGGCCCTGAGGCAGTTCAACCCTAAGGTCATATTGGCGTTCCAGTTCGGCAATCACCTCGGAAAGCGGACGCTCGTTGAATACCGAACGGCCGTTGAGCCAGTCCAGGCTTTCGCTAGCCGAAATCGGTGCTTCCGAGATGGTGCCCGCTTCGTCGATACTAACGGAGAGGTTGGGCGTTAGGGTATAATCTTTACTGCCGCCCTCGAATCCGACCTTTACCTTACCAGAAGTACAACTAACCCGCATAACGCCTTCGCGGCTATAAACATTAAAGGACGTCCCCAATACCCGCACAACGCCACGGGGCGTATTTACGGTAAACGGCCGGCCATCTTTACTGACTTCAAAGAATGCCTCTCCGTCCAGCTGGGCTATGCGCTCAACTTTGTCTTCCGTAAAAGAAAAAGACGTACTCGCATTGATTTGAACGGATGAGCCATCCGGAAGATCTGCTTTTTTGGTAGTAGCTGCCGCAGCGATCAGCTCAACGTCGGCTCCCGGACGGAGCAAAAATATTGCTGTAATTAGTAGTAAGACAGCGGCAGCGGCCCCCAGCCAGTAGGCGGGCTTCAGACGGCGGACCTTTGCTCCTTCAACTTTCTTTGCACCTGCGGCCGCGCCCTCCTTACGCCGTGCTTTGAGTTTCGCCAGGGCACCTTGGGCATCGTAATCAGGATGACGGAGCTCCTTCGCCGTTTTGGCAAGGCGCTCGTACTCGGCAAAGCCCGGGCGCGCTTTCAGCTCCCGTTCCTCAGCCTCGCTGAGCGAGCCGCCGAGCCAGCGGCCCAGTAAATCATCCTTGTTGAAATTTTCTTCCATGCTTGTCGGTTGAGCGACTATAATTATAACAGGCTAGGTGAATTTTACCCTACCCTCTAAAGGGATTTATGAATTTTTCTCAAATCGAGCAAAGCCCGACTCATTCTTTTTTCTACTGCTTTCTGGCTGATATTTAAGAGTTCGGCAATCTCTCGATACTTCATTCCTTCAATCCGATTTAGAAGGAAAACCTCGCGGGCACCGGCTGGTAATTTAGCGATTGCACGTTCTAGCTTTTCGCGAAACTCATTCTCTTCCATCAAGTCTTGAGGGGTTTCACTTTTTTCGCTTATCCCAGCCTGATGGGTGTTGAACTTAAGGATCACTTTAGCGTGCTCCACCTGGTTGAAGAAAAGGTTCTCCGCTACCCGGAATACAAAGGATTTTGCCTTTTCGGGCATCACTTTGGCGCAATTGTCCCACAACTTAAGGAAAGCATCCTGCACGAGATCTTCAGCCCGGCCAGTATCGCCCGTTTTGTAGATAAGGAAGTTGCGCAGCAAAGGGGCCACCCGCAGGAAGGTCTCATCAAAGACCGACTCTTCGCATACACCCTTAGTAGGCTCTTCCTTCATGGGGAGAAAAGTTTTTTTAAAAAGATTGAGGAGGAGGGTAGGGTAAAGTTACTTCATCCTGTTTGAGGGGGCAAAGTACGCATCCTGGCCACACAGTGTACCATTATCAAAACCGGGTTCGATCAGCTCGCCCAAAAAACCAATTTTATGTTTAAGTTTAAAGGAACCAACCTTTTCTATATCCTTCTGCTGGCCCTAACCTTCGTCGTCGTTTCCTGCGATGAAGACCAGATTCAGGAAGATATTACTCCCAATACCCCCCCAACCGAAGTACAAGGACTACTGAATACTGCTATGGGCAGGGCCTTACCTCCTCCCAACAATGCTTCAGCGGATTCTCTCTGCTTTACCTTCAACTTTCCCCTGGGACTCATTCTTGAAGACGGTACGACCATTACTGCCAATGACGAAGACGAGTTGAACGATGCTTTCCTTACCGCCGAAGACTCCGATAACCTGGTGGCAGACTTCGAATACCCCCTAACCCTCACCTTAGCCGATGGTACGGAGACTACCGTTGACGAATTCGAAGCCCTGCTAGAAGTTCTCATCAGTTGTTTTGGCGATTTTGAGGATTGGGACGACGAAGATTGGGACGATTATGACCACGGTGATTGCCCCGATGATTTTGACTTCGAAGAAGAGTGCTTTACCATTGTTTTCCCGCTTACGGTGATGGTAAATGACGAAAACATTACCGTCGAAGACGAAGATGCTTTTGAAGAATTACTCTCCTCTTTCGATGGAGATACCATCTCTGAGTTTGACCTTGTTTTCCCATTCAGCCTTTTTGTCCTTGCGGATTCTACTATCGTTGAAATTGCCAGTGAAGAAGACTTGGAAGCCGTTATTGAAACCTGTGATTTTGATGGTTGGGATGACGACGATGACGACGACGACGATGACGACTATGATGATGGCGACGAAGATGACTGGGATATCAACGAAGGCTATGGTTGCTTCGAAATTGTTTTCCCTTTCAACCTTTCAGTTAACGGTGAATCAATCACCATCAACAGTGAGGAAGACTTTGGCACGCTATTCATCGAACTTGGTGATGAGGAATTGCTTGACATCGAACTTGAATACCCCGTTACGGTAACCATATTTAGCGACAGCAGCACCGTAGTAATTAACAACGAAGAGGAGTGGGAAGCACTCTGTGATGCCTGTCATTTCGATGGCGAGAATGGTGATTTTGATGACGAATGCTTCACGGTCAACTACCCCCTGGAAGTAATCCTCGCCGGTGAAAACGTAACCGTAGAATCTGAAGAGGCGCTACTGGAGTTTTTTGCTAATAGTAACCCCGAAGACTTTGAAGGTTTTGCTTTCCCTTTCACCGTTACGGTTACGGAAACTGGTGAAGTTGTAAGCGTGAACAGTGAAGAAGAACTAGCCGAATTAACGCAATACTGTGAGTAATTAGAAGTTCATTTTTGATTGGCGGTGCCAATCTTTTCTAGAGGTGTAACATCGTGAACTTCAGCGCCGTCCGGGTTTTCCGGGCGGCGCTTTTTACTT
>CAYPIM010000250.1:0-4128 GCA_964410795.1 uncultured Lewinella sp.
GCCGCGCAGCGAAAGGGGCTGGGGGTGAGGTTACGAGCGGAGCGAGCATCCTTGCTTTATGCTAATTTCAAACTTGAAGCAACACTAGTTAAGAGAATACTGGTTTTGACCAGGAAAGGCAGTTCTGAAATCGGCGTGGCGAGACCCTACAAACGGAAAAACCTACTGCTTGACCATTTGACTGCTTGACCATCCGACTACCATATTGCCTCGTGCCATAACCGTCCAAACCGTTCGTTTTTAGCCCTAATTCAAAGCTATTTCAAACAAGGCATAGCCGCTAGGAAAGGCATGTTTTAGCCGGTAGTTTTACAGTCCACCAAAAGAGAATTTATGAAAGCAAGGTTGTTATTATCCTTATTGTACGCGAGTATCGTTGGCATCCTGTTTATCTTGTCTCTGGTGGTTGGCTACACCCTTAGTTATGAAAGTTCTGTTGCCACCGGGGCAGTTTCTTTAGCTGCTACTCCTGTAGTGAATGCTCCGGAAGACCCCGCTGTAAAGCTGGGGAAAGCCATTTGGAACAGTAACAATTGTTCCTCCTGTCATGCCAAGAATATGAAAGACGACCTGACCGGGCCTGCGCTCTCAGGCGTCACCGCCCGCTGGGCGGCCTATCCCCGTGAAGACCTCTACGCCTGGATTCGCAACAGCTCGATCCTCATTGAGGCCAGGCACCCACGAGCCATAGAGGTATGGATGGAAAACAAGAAAGGAGTTATGGCCAACTACCCCAATCTCACGGATGAGGAGATTGAAGGTTTGCTGGCCTTTGTGGAAAGTAAATGATCTCTGATAAATACCCTGAAGTAGGCATCCATTTTAGCTATAGGCTGAGCGAACCGGAGGCGCAGATCAGCCCGTCATGAGGTAACCATAGTGCGCCAACAAAACAAATTCTCCCCAAAAGCGTCTCCATACTTTAGCAACAATTCGAACCGCTCAAGTGAAAAGACTTTCCCTCCTCCTCTGCTCCCTTACCTTTTCTGCCCTACTTCCCCTACTGGGGATTGAGGGGCTTTGCACCTGTGTCAGCGCCCAAATACCAAATCGACCGACTTCGGGCGAACTACACGCTGGCATCCAAAAGCTCCAGGTCCTCGGCTCCGCTTTGTATATGGCTGCCCATCCAGACGATGAAAATACCCGCCTGATCGCCTACCTCAGCAACGTTGAGAAGGTCGAGACTGCTTACCTCAGCCTGACCCGCGGAGATGGAGGACAGAACCTAATCGCACCTGATATCCGCGAACTACTTGGCCTTACGCGCACCCAGGAATTGTTGGCGGCCCGCCGTACGGACGGCGGTACCCAGTTCTTCAGCCGTGCCAACGACTTCGGTTACTCCAAACATCCGGATGAGACCTTTAATATTTGGGACAAGCAGGATGTGCTCGCTGATGCCGTCTGGGTAATTCGTAAATGGCGACCAGACGTAATCGTGCTACGATTCGATCCGCGCGCACCCGGTACGACCCACGGCCACCACACGGCCAGTGCCATCATTGGTATGGAGGCCTTTGCGCTCGCTGGAGACCGAGAAGCCTTCCCTGAACAACTCAAATACGTAGCACCATGGCAACCTCGCCGGATCTACTGGAACGCTTACACCTGGCGTGGAGTGCCCGAGCACATGCAACAAGATAAAATTATTAAGGTGGATGCTGGGACTTACCTCCCGAAACTAGGTGAATCTGTTAACGAAATTGCTGCGCGTAGCCGGAGCCAGCACCGCAGCCAGGGCTTTGGCTCCTCCGGCAGCCGGGGGGAACAGATTGAACAACTCGAACTCCTAGAAGGAGACGATAAAGACGCCGAAGGCGATCCCTTCGCCAGCATTGACGTTAGCTGGGCGCGCGTCCCCGGCGGGGAAAACATCGGCTTGATCCTGAAGGAAATTGAACTTGGGTTCAACTTTGATGATCCTTCAAAATCTGTACCGGACCTACTGCGTGTCCGTAAAATGATGGACGCGCTGCCCGACGGCTTTTGGAAAAAGAAAAAGAAAGCTGAACTAGACGAACTCATCGCTGGAGCTCTTGGCCTTTACCTCTTCGCCAAAACGGATGACCCTATTGCTACCGCAGGCTCAGATATTGAGATCGAAATTGAAGCAACCAACCGCAGCAGCCAGGTAGTTAAACTTGTTGACTACTTCGTGGAAGGGATAAGTATGACCCGCGCCACGGTAGATTCTGTACTAAATGAAAACCGCCCTTTCAAAGAAGAAACCGGCATGACTATTCTTCCCGGCCTTAAAAGTAGTAGCCCGTACTGGCTTCAGGACAGCTGGAAGCTGGGAATGTATACCGTTAAAGACCAGAGCATCCGGGGTAAGGGGGAAAGCGATGATCCACTGATGGTGAATTTTAATCTGGAGATTGCCGGCGAAAATTTCACCTACCGCCGGCCCGTTCGTCATGCTTTCACCGACCGCGTCATGGGCGAGCAGGTGCAACCCTTGGAGATTATGCCTCCGGTTTTTGCCGAACTGGATAAGAGCAGCTACCTCTTTACCGAAAGCAAGCCTACCCCCGTTCGCATCAAGGTCACTTCCGCGAAAGCGGACCTGAAGGGGACCGTTGAGCTTTGTACTCCTGATGACTGGAAAGTAAGCCCCGAGAAAACGGAAATTACCCTGACGCGCAAGGGAGAAGAGCAGTACTTCGAATTCATGCTTACCCCGCCCGCAGGGCAGGCGCAGGGGATGATTGTCCCGCTAGTAAAACTCGAAGGAGAGGAAGATGGCCATACGCGCAAGCTGGTAAAGATTGACCACAACCACATTCCCGTTCAGTTAGCTGACCTGGATGCCAGTGCCCCGGTGGCTAAACTCGACCTGAAGATTGCAGGTAAAAACATCGGCTATCTCCCCGGAGCAGGAGATGCCATCCCCGAAGCAATGACCAACATCGGTTTCAAGGTCACAGAACTGGATAAGGACGATATTGCCATCGGAGATCTGAGCCGCTTCGACGCCATTGTCGTCGGTATCCGTGCCTATAACACCAACGCCGACATGGCCAATATCCAGCCCCGTTTTATGGATTACGTCAAGAAGGGGGGTACGCTGGTAATTCAGTACAACACCAGCCGGGGGCTAAAAATTCCGATGACTGAACTCGGCCCTTATCCAATGCAGCTGAGCCGCGACCGTACTACGGTAGAGGAGGCGGAAGTTCGTATCCTCGCGCCCGATCATGCGGTGCTCAACTACCCCAATAAGATTACCAGCAAAGACTTCGAAGGCTGGGTCCAGGAACGCGGCCTTTACTTCCCTAATAATTGGGATGAGCGTTACACGCCAATTCTGAGCAGCAACGACCCCGGTGAAGACCCTCACGATGGCGGAATGCTGGTGGCCGAGTACGGTGAAGGGCATTATGTATACACGGGTTACAGCTTCTTTAGAGAACTTCCCGCAGGTGTTCCAGGAGCTTACCGTTTGTTTGCTAATCTGGTGGGGTTAGGGAATTGAGTCTGACTCCCTACTCCCAACGCTCCTTTATTTACTTCTTCCGCCAAGCGCCTACAATAGCGCCCATTACGGCAAAAAGAACAATTGTGTAACTTCCATCAATTGCTGTGAGGGTAGAGGAACCCATGGCAAACATATTCGTCGTAAGGTGATTGAGGGCTAATATACCGCCAATGATAGCGCCCAGTAAGAGGCCGCTGATTAGGTTCGTTCGACCCGTTACGCCCGTAAACCAGGCCATAAAGAAGGCATAAATGGCCATTACTACGAAGTTTACGATCATTGGAGTCACAGGGTCAAGCGTAACGGCTTCGCCATGTTTGAAAACTTCTGCACCAGGCTCGGTTAGGCCGGGACCAGTGAAACCTACTGCCTCAGACCAGGCTCCATTGAAGAATGCGCCGTACCAGAGAAAGCCGATGAACATGCCAGCCAGGGCCGCTACGACGACGGCAAGCCAATTGATTTTTGTACTCATAAAGCGAAGGGTGTATTTGTTTGTGTAAACATATACTTTAAAGTTGTGTTTTGCAAATAAAAACACAAATAATTTTAAGCGTACATCTCTCTTTGGGCGACGGTGCGCAGGTGCAAGGAAGGGCCTATCGTTTGTTTGCTAATGTTGATTGGGGATTGACTCCAGACTCCAT
>CAYPIM010000250.1:4228-7615 GCA_964410795.1 uncultured Lewinella sp.
TGACTCCAGACTCCATTTTCAGACCTGTGCGAAATTTTAGCTGTTTTTCAGCTAGTTATGAAGGCTGAAGTTGAAAAATAACTTGTGAAAGGCTTGGTTGGTAGCGGGAATGCACATACCTTTGCAGCCGCTTAGGTGGAGACCTCCGGAAATCGAGGTTCAAAACCTATCGCATAACACTAATAAAATTAAGCAATACAGTGAATACACTAAGCTACAAAACCAAGTCTGCCAATGCTGCATCGGTAGAGCGTAAGTGGCACGTGATTGACGTGGAAGGTGAGATCGTAGGCCGTGTGGCTTCTAAGGTCGCTACCGTTCTGCGCGGCAAGCACAAGCCCGACTTTACCCCTCACTTCGACAACGGAGACCACGTTATCATCGTAAACGCTGGTAAGGTCCGTTTTACGGGAGAGAAACTTACGGATAAGAAGTACCTGCGTCACACGGGCTACCCCGGTGGTCAGCGTGCTGCTACTCCACGTGATCTCTTCGCTAAGAAGCCGGAGCGCGTTCTTGAAATGGCCATCAAAGGCATGTTGCCCAAGACCAAGCTTGGTCGTGCGCAGATCAAGAAGCTGCACATCTACGCCGGTGCTGAGCACCCGCACACGGCTCAGAAGCCGGAAGAGCTCAAGTAAAGTTGCAGGTTGCAGGTTGCAGGTTGTGATGCCGAAGTTTTGGCTTCATCTCAGTGTATTTCAACTTTCCTTGCATCCCGCGTCCGCGCCACATCAATTTAAAAAAATCCGGAAGAAAATTAGCGTAATACCCTCCGTCCCTTACTCCTTTTCTTCCTTTAACACATTCTCCCATGGAGCAAATTAATGCCATCGGACGACGCAAAGCCTCAGTGGCCCGCGTTTACCTGACCCAGGGCACGGGAAACATCACCGTGAACGGTAAGGACTATAAGGAATACTTCCCCCAGCACCACATTCAACCGGCAGTGGTTCAGCCATTCGGTATCATTGGTGTAGACAATGCTATTTACGACATCAAAGTGAACGTAAACGGCGGCGGCATCAAAGGACAGGCAGAAGCTATCCGTATGGGTATCAGCCGCGCCCTTGTGAAGCTGAACGAAGATTTCCGCAGCCCGCTTAAGCAGCAGAAAATGCTTACCCGTGACGCACGCGTTGTAGAACGTAAGAAGTACGGTAAGCCTAAGGCGCGTAAGAGCTTCCAGTTCTCTAAGCGCTAAAGCGCTTTTCAGGTTGCAGGTTGCAAGTTGCAGGTTTCCTTGTAGCATGCGTGACTTGCAACCTGTAACCTACAACCTGCAACCTGCAGGACAATCTCTAATCCAAGTCCAAAGCTTATCCTTAGCTGCGGACTGAAAATAAATAACCCATGGCTACTAAGCCCACCCACCAGCAGCTGCTCGAAGCCGGTGTTCACTTTGGCCACCTGCGCCGCAAGTGGAACCCAAAGATGGCCAACTACATCTTCGGCGAAAAGAACGGTATTCACCTTATTGACCTTAACTCTACCCTCCAGACAATGGAGCGTGCCGGAAACGCTATGCGTCAGATCGCACGGGCTGGTAAGAAGGTTCTTTTCGTAGCAACGAAGAAGCAGGCACGTGATATTGTTACGTCCTGTGCAACGGAAGTAAACATGCCTTACGTCACCGACCGGTGGCAGGGAGGTATGCTGACCAACTTCAACACCATCCGTCGTTCCATCCGTAAGATGCAGAACATTCAGCGTATGCTCGAGGATGGTACCCTAGACAGTGTAACCAAGAAGGAAAAACTGACGCTGACGCGTGAGCACGCCAAGATGAGCAAAGTACTTGGTGGTATTGCGGACATGAACCGCATCCCCAACGCCATCTTCGTAGTGGACATCGTACATGAGCACCTCGCTGTAGCCGAAGCCAAGAAGCTCAACATGCGGACTTTCGGTATCGTAGATACCAATGCAGATCCCAGCAGCGTAGATTACCCAATTCCGGGTAATGACGATGCTTCTAAGTCCGTAACCGTTATCCTGAACTACCTTACCGACTGCATCAAGCAGGGCCTGGCAGAGCGTGGTGAAGAGAAGACCGCAAAGGCGGAAGGAAAAGCCGAAGCAGCTGCAGCAGCCGCTAAGGCCGCTCCCGCCGCTCCTGAAGCTGCTGCTCCCGCTGCTCCCGCTGCTCCCGCAGCACCTGAAGCTAAGTAGCGAGTAGTCGGTAGAATGTAGTAGGTAGTGCTACCGCAGATGTAAGTAAATTCGTTTTACTTCATCTTTTGATACTAGAGTTGTCAAAAAGGCAAAGCCGTTACGAGCGTAGCGAGCAACTAACAGCGGCAGCACTACCCACTATTTACTACCTACTACCAACTCCAAAAGGGCGAAGAGATAAAACTCATGCCCGCCCCAATCCTACAAGAAAACAACAAAATATTTATACGCTATGGCAATTTCCGCCCAAGACGTAAAGAAACTACGGGACATGACCGGTTCCGGAATGATGGACTGTAAAAAAGCACTGGCCGAAGCCGATGGTGATTTTGAAAAAGCCATTGAAGTACTCCGCAAGCGCGGTGAAAAAGTAGCAGCTAAGCGCGGAGACCGCGACGCAAACGAAGGTGCTGTCATCGCCAAGATTAGCGATGCAAAGAACTACGGTATCATCGTTCGCCTAAGCTCTGAGACCGACTTCGTTTCTAAGAACGACGACTTTGTCGCTTTTGCTAATAAGGTTGCTGACATTGCCCTGGCCAATAAGCCGGCTGATCTGGCTGCGCTGATGGCTCTACCTATGGAAGGTGCGCACACGATCCAGGATAAGGTGACCGAAATGGTTGGTAAGATCAACGAGAAGATCAACGTTACTGCTTTCGAGCAGATTGACGCTCCGCTTGTTGCTGAGTACATTCATGCAGGTAACCGTGCCGGTGTACTCGTTGGGCTAAGCCAAAGTAGCGATGCTGCTTACGCTGCTGGTCGCGATGTGGCCATGCAGGTAGCTGCTATGAAGCCTGTCGCTCTCGACAAAGACGGCGTAGATGCTAAAGTTATCGAAACGGAAATCGAGATCGGTAAAGACCTCGCCCGCCAGGAAGGTAAGCCCGAGGCTATGATCGAGAAGATCGCCATGGGTAAGCTCAATAAATTCTTTAAGGAGAATACTTTGGTCAACCAGATGTTCGTAAAGGACAATAAAAAGACCGTCGCTCAGTACCTCGACAACTCCGACAAGGGGCTAAAGGCTACAAGCTTCAAGCACGTAACACTCGTGTAAAACCCGGACGTTACGGATTTTAAACCGTTGAATTCAGAAGCCCCCGTCGCATCCGCGATGGGGGCTTCTGTCTGTTTGGAAACAGTAAGATGAATCAATTAGAGTGATAAAGTGAACTAGTGAATAAGCAAGGTCTCAGATTAAACAAG
>CAYPIM010000251.1:0-7565 GCA_964410795.1 uncultured Lewinella sp.
CCTGCAACCTGAATCCTGCAACTTGAACCCTGAACCTCATGGACTTAATTGAAATAGGCTGGACTGGCAAACCCCACGGTCTCAAGGGCGAAATAAAGCTCCGCATCTCGGATTTTTACGAAGACGATCTCTTCGCTTCAACTTCCGTCTTGATCGGTGATCCTCCGGTTCCTTATTTTGTTGAGCAGCTGCGCGCTGGCGGAGCCGTGATTGGTAAGTTTGAAACGTTGGACTCCCGCGAAGCCGTCGCTCTTCTTGCTGGCAAACCAGTTTGGCTCATGGCTTCGCAAGTATCTGCGGTTGAAGAACCTGAAGACGCTACGCCGTGGGAAGCAGTGGTCGGTTATTCTATCGAAGCCGAAGGTTATCCGGTTTTAGGCCCAATTACGGGTATTATGGACCTGCCAGAGCATTACCTCGCTGAAATCAAACATGACGGTAAAGACATTCTGATTCCGCTCCACGAGGACCTGATTACTGGTGTGGCAGAAGAGTTGAAGACTTTGCAAATGGTATTGCCCGAAGGGCTGTTGGACCTGGGGTAAACCCGCGAGGGACATAGCCCCTCGCCTGATGATGGTTCTTGGTGTTACCGAATTATTACCCGCCCGGTCTCAACACCGTCGGGCCCTGAAACTTGGTAGAGGTAAAGACCCGTAGGGAGTTCTCCTACGTCCCAATGCACGGAGCGGATCCCGCTACCCGACGCTACTTTTTGACGATGCAGAACACGGCCGGTGGCCGAGATTAAAGACGCTGTCATTTCATCGCTATTGGGTGAGGTGAAACTTACCGTTAATTGTTCAAAGGCGGGATTTGGAGAAGCTAATGTACCGTAATCCGCTACTGGATTACGGGTCGCAACCACTTCCCTGTCGATGACCACACTAACATACATCTCAATATTTAGCATGGTCCAACTTGTGAAAAAATCAACGTAGACTTCATTTCCAAGGGTGTCGAGAAATACGTCAAATGCATTGGTTCCATTTCCACAAAAGGAGTTTGTAGAGATAATACCAATGTGCCCCTCGCTGACGTCGTAAACGTTAATGAAATCTACACCAACAATGATGCTCTCTGTAGAAGAGAAAGCGAGAGGGGTGGAGAATGGAAAGTCGATAAAAGCAAAGGTGGAGTCGTTTAGGTTAAGGTCTCCAATACGAATAGAATCGCTGTCTCCAAGAAAATCTCCTACGGTCCCATCTTCATTGTCGGTGTAAGCTTTGGCAACGATCTTTACGTCGTCAAGAAGATTGTCGGTGGAGGCAATACTGTCAAGAATGAGTGCAGCTCGGACGGTGGTCAGGTCAAAGCTATAGCTTTCCGGAAAGATGATGCGTTGGAGTTTAGCGATGTCGAAAAATCCGTTGGTTCCGGTTACGAAACCACCGCGATCGGTTACAAAAATCGCAGGATTCTGGGCACAATTTTGTTCGAAGACGGGGGCTAAAACCGTATCAATGATGCCTTTTTCTTCCGAAACGAGCGAAGAGATTGATGGGAAATAGATGTGATTGTTTGTGTCAGTCGTTGTGAGCATTTTGCTGGAAGACCCCGGAAGAATCGTACGCTGAGCGCTGATGCAAAAGGTTAGGCAGCAGCAAAAAAGTAATAGAAACTGTTTCATTGGTTCAGGTTTTGAGGTGGAGAAATTGGTATTTGGACTATGATAGAGGTCCAAATACTTTGTTCAACTCAAAATCAAACATAGTTTCCTGACAAGCAAAATTGTGTCAGCAATTAACCAAACTTTATGAAGGGAATGTTCAGCACTTTACGAACGGGGCTTATTTACTTCGGCGCATAAGCCGCCATCTGCCGGGCAATGTACTTTCCAATAATATCGAACTCCAGGTTGACCTTTACTCCCGGAGCGAGTGCGTTGAAATTGGTATGCTCGTAGGTGTAGGGGATTATGGCTACTTTGAAGGTGTCTTCTACGGGCTCCACTACTGTAAGTGATACACCGTTAATACAAACGCTGCCCTTGTCTACCAGCAAAGTTTCCGGGCTTAGCGCGTAGCGAAAGGTGAAGTACCAGCTACCGCCAGCTTCTTCCACCGCGAGGCATTCGCCAACGGTATCTACGTGGCCCTGTACGATGTGGCCATCCAGGCGGGCGCCGGCCATCATGGCCCGCTCCAGGTTGACGGTGTCTCCGATTTTCCAATCTCCGAGTCGGGAACGGTCGAGCGTTTCCCGGATGGCGGTAACGGTATGGGTGCCTTCGGCGAGAGCTACCACCGTCAGACAAACGCCATCGTGGGCCAGACTCTGGTCAATTTTTAAAGCTGCGCTGATGGGCGAGGCCACCGTGAAGTGAACGTTGTCCGCTTCCCGTTCGATATGGGTGATTTTGCCCGAGGCTTCGATTATTCCGGTGAACATATTTAGTCAGATAGTCAAATATTCAAATAGTCAGATAGTCCATCTTGGTACACTACTTTGGACGTTTTGGCTCCCGCTCCGCTGAGCCTTGGGGTAAGCTTGTGGGAGAGGCCCAAAATCAAAGATGTCGAATAGTGTACCATTGGGGAACTATCCACCAATTATGATTTCCTTGAAATCAATTGGTACGGTTACCACAACAGCGCGCTTGCCATAAAAGATGCCGGCAGTGATTCGCTTTCCGTCCAGGGTGAAACTGGTGGGTGGTTGGGTGAGACCGATTAGCCTTATTTGTGCCGTGCGGAAGCTTGCGTTGTAGTCGCCTTTAATCGTTTGGGTAATGATTGACTTCTTTGCCGAGCGCTTAATATGATAGGTCCGTTCCGTGTACTGTTCGGCTTCGTACCCATAGCCCTCGCCTGCATCCCAGTAGAAAGTGCTGCTGCCTTCTTTGGCCAGGAAGACACTGAGTTCGAGGTTGCGAAGCTTACGCATCTCGGCGGTGCTCTGTACTACGTCTACCGAGGGGAGGGTAGCACCGGCACGAACGAATACGGGAATTCGGTCTTGTTTGACCTTGACGATTATCTTCTTCTTCCCTTTGTGTAGTTCTCCGGTCCAGAAATCGTACCATTCGCCTTTAGGCAGGTAAACCTGCATTTTAGTGATTCCTTGTTCCAGCACCGGAGCAACCATAAGGTCTTCTCCGTAGAGGAATTGATCGCCAAATTTGAGACAATTCGCGTCCGTTTGGTCGTAGAAGAAAAGGTTGCGGAGAACGGGCTTACCCGTTTCGAGGTGTTGACGGAAACTACTGTAGAGGTAGGGCAGGAGCTTGTACCGCATCTCAATAGCCTTGCGGTTGTATTTGGTGTGGGTCTTGCCGTGGACCCAGGGCTCCTGATCCTGACGGTTTTCTTCTTCTGCCTGCTTTACGGCATCTGCTTCTGCTTCAGCAGCTCCATCGGAGTTGTTGCCCATGCTGTGAACGCGCATTACCGGGTGGAAGACCGCGAGCTGAAGCCAGCGGGTCATCATCTCTGGTGTAGGATTGTCCACAAAGCCGCCAATGTCAGTACCGACCATGCTGTAGCCACTGATGGCCATTCGCAGACATTGCTGATTAGCGATTTTGAGGTGCTCCCAGCTGGCGATGTTGTCGCCCGTCCAGAGGGCGGCGTAGCGCTGCCCGCCACTGAAGCTGGCCCGGCCCAGCAAGAAGGGGCGCTTGGCGGGTTTTAGGGCTTTTAGTCCGTCGTAGCTGGCCCTGGTCATCTGCATTCCGTAGATGTTGTGGGCTTTTTTATGGTTTGTGGGGTCTCCGTCGTAGTCGTGGCTTACGTCTTCCGGAAAGGTGAGATGATTGACCTTGAATACGGCGGGCTCGTTCATATCGTTCCAGAAACCGCTGACGCCCTGGTCTACGTAGAGCTCTTTGTAGAGTGGTCCCCACCAGTCGCGTACGTAAGGATCCGTAAAATCTGGCCAGACGCATTCCGGCGGCCACACGGGCCCAACCATCAGCTCTCCGGAGCCACGACGGCAGAAGACGTCCTCTTCCATTCCCTGCGCATAGACGTGGTAATCTTTGTCTACTTTGATGCCCGGATCAATCATCACGACGGTGTGAAAGCCATCTTTTTTGAGGTCTGCGATCATTCCTTTGGGGTCAGGGAAGTACTCCTTATTCCAGGTGAAGCAGCGGTAGCCGTCCATGTAGTCGATGTCCAGGTAGAGGGCATCACACGGGATTTTCTTGTCGCGGAAAGTTTGGGCCAGTTCCCGGACCCGACTTTCGGGGTAATAGCTCCAACGGCACTGGTGGTAGCCCATGGCCCAAATAGGAGGAAGCTCGGGCATGCCGGTCAGGTGATGATAGCGCGCAGCTACGTCGTCTAGTTGAGGACCATTGATGAAGTAGTAGTCGAACTCTCCGCCGTCGGCCCAAATGGTGGTGAGGTTATCCTTCCGACTGTTGAAATCAAAGTGCGTTTTGTACGTATTGTCCAGGAAAATACCGTAGGCGGCTCCATTGCGGAGGCCGTAGTAAAAGGGAATACTGCGGTAAATTGTCTTGTGCTGACGGCCGTAAGCGAAGGAGTCTTCGTTCCAGTTGGCCCAGTCGGATCCCTGCAGGTTGGTGTCCCAGGCTTTATCACCGAGGCCGTAAATAGCTTCGGATTTATTAGTCTTTAGCTGGATTCGGACTTGCTCCAGGCCCCGATTCAAGGTGTTGCGGCCGTAGAACGGTGCTGCGAATTCATGGACGAGCTGCCCGGTCTGCTTATCGACGATCGTCAGCTGGCCATCTGCTTTAGCGATCTCGATTTCCAGGGCGGAGGTGGTGATGAGGTAGTGCGTTTTCTGCTCTTTCATCCCCACCTTTGCATCCTGCGGCCGCGCCTGGTCATCTACTGCGTAACTGAAGTCCCGGCCAGGCTCCCCAACGGTGAAGCGGAAACGAATCACTGAATCGTTCCGCACTTCAATGCGCAGCTGTCCTTTTCCTTCGCTCTTTAAGACGAAGTTGCACTTGCCCTCCTGGGTGATGCCGGTAATTTTTCCGGTGGTGTGCTCGTAGTAAACATCATTGAACCGGTTGGTGCCTTTGGCATCGGATTCCTTAGTCAGGTGAGCATCCGGCGCGTAGGGGAGAGGTGTCTTTTTCTTAAGCTTAGCCATTTGTTGGGGTATTCAGACGGCAAGGTAATAATAAGTTGCAGGTTGCAGGGTCCAAGTTGCAGGTTGCAAGGTGCAGGTTCGGGCCAACCTGCAACCTGCAACTTGTAACCTGAACCCTGCAACCTACCGCCTATTGCTTATTCAACGCCCAGTCATATTCTTCAAATCCGATTTCCGCACCTTCGGGTATCTCTATTGTGGCGTATTTGTTGAGGTATTGCCGCAGGTCGCCAAAGTCTTCACCATACCAGTCAAAAATCTTTGAAACCTTGACGTTGCCTTCGGTAATGGTGTTGTAATTGCCGTTGCGGATAAAGCTGCGCGTTCGGCTGGCAAGCAAGCTGTTTAGGTTGGCAGCGGTAAAAGCTTTGTTGGGCAAGGGCGGACAGGAAGCGGCGGCGCAATTGACGGCAAAGTGGATGCGTGCATCTTTGTATCTGGGGCGGATAATGTCGTGCTCAATGTTATTTAGGCTATAGGTTTTACCGCCTATTTTGATCCATTTCACGTCCCAGGGCTTGCCGCCGTCCAGGTCGGTGATCGACTTTACGGGGTAGTTTTTCAGGATTAGTTTTAGCGTGTTTGCGTTGTAGGCATTGATCCAGAAAGCCATACTTTCCTTGCGGCTCCAATCGCTTTTGGGACTGTTAGTGCTTAGTTCTTCAATGTAGGCATCCAGCTTTGCTTCGTCCTTTTTTAAAGCGCCATAGTTCACGTTTCCGCTGCTATTGACGTACTTGCCCAGTAAGGTGTTGAAAACCGCGTGATCAGGCTTCGCGGGCACTGCCGGAGCGGCTACTGGAGCCTCTTCTGTTGGTGTGGCTGGTGGAGCGGGTGCAGCCGGTGGGGTTGTTGGCAATGCTTCTTTTACGGGCGGGGGCGCGGGTGCAGGGTTGGGTGCTTTGGGAGCAGGGGAGGTTGAGCCTGTTGTTACTTTAGGTTTTGTCGTTTTAGGGGTTGGGCTTTTCGGTTTTTCAGGGGCAGTTACGGTGGTTTTAGGCTTAATATTCTCCTTGGCCACTTTATCCTCACTAACTAACTCAGTGGCGTCATCCATTTTGTCTTTAGTCGTGGTCGGCGTCTCTGGGGACGTGGCAACTTCAGCGCTCGGATTTGTTTCGGCAGCAACAGTCGTTTCCGGTTCAGTAGCAGGCGCTCCGCAGGAAAACAAAGTGATCAAAAGTGCAAATAACGTTAGTGTGCGTAGCATAATTGGAAGGTTTGGTTGGCTTTATGCTGTGGTAACGTAGCTGGAAGGGGAGGGGTTGTGCTTTCCGTGGGCGCGCAACTAGCTAATCTGAGTAGATTGGTGGAACCCGACAGAATGAGTAGTTGGTTAAACTGCTAGACATTTTTGGTATCTCCCACATGTCTCGCCTGAGGCTCGACGGACCGCCTCAGGCAGCCGCGAAGCGAAAGGGAGCCAAGCCTTTAAGAAGCCGCGTAGTTGATACTTGTTTGCTAAGATGGGGCAAAAAAGCCCGGTCATTTTGGGCCTCTCCCCCCGCCCTCTCCCGCATGTCTCGCCTGAGGCTCGACGGAGAGGGAGCCAAGCCTCTAAGAGGATTGCGCTGCGCGCGATCCCTTGGGTGGGGGGGGCTTCAACCCACTTTACGGGAGTATTAGCCTGCACTATCGTGTTTGGGCTTTTTTTATGGGGATGACTCAGGAAAAAGCTCCTTTGTCGCTTTCTTATTCCTTGTTGGTGTTTAGGATTGCGCTGCGCGCGATCCCTTGGATGGGGGGGCTTCAACCCACTTTACGGGAGTATTAGCCTGCACTATCGTGTTTGGGCTTTTTTATGGGGATGACTCAGGAAAAAGCTCCTTCGTCGCTTTCTCCTGAGTCATCCCCATAAAAAAAGCCCAGTCGCAAAGCGACCAGGCTAATACTCCCACAAAGTGGGTTGGCGGAGGAAGAGGGATTCGAACCCCCGGTGGCTTTCACCACGTCGGTTTTCAAGACCGGTGCATTAAACCGCTCTGCCATTCCTCCGGAAAATTGCGGTTACAATAAAAGTTGTTCCTGAAAACAAACCCGGAACTCCGCGAAGAGGACCGGGAATGTGTTTATCTAGGAAGATAAGTGCCGAAGGCGGGAGTCGAACCCGCACGCCCGAAAGCACACGTCCCTGAAACGTGCATGTCTACCAGTTTCATCACTTCGGCAAAGATCGTGATGGTTAAAAAACGCCGTTGCGTTTTCTTGGGCCGCAAAGGTAATACGGCTGGGTAATTTTCCAAGCAGGTAGGAGTGTTTTTTTACCTCTTACTTCCTTGTCTTCTCAGCTTGTACCGACGGTGGGATACGCGACCAACCCTGAAAACCTCCCGTAAACACTGGGAGACAGGTGTTTATGTGCCAGCATCCTGGCACACGATAAAACACAAGTTACTAAACAGCCCATTGATATTATTATCACCCAGCTCAGCTGGTGATATCCAAAGGTAGGCTTATCACTAAAGCCTCCTGGAAGACATCGAGCTCGAACC
>CAYPIM010000252.1:0-7543 GCA_964410795.1 uncultured Lewinella sp.
TTTTTTGGTGTGTTCTACCGGGAAATCCTTGTTTTCCGCTGGGTCTTACCCTTCGCGATCACCTATTTTGGGCGCGGACGCAGAGTGCAGAGAGGGGTTTTACGACGCTGTAAACTTGTGTGCTCACCGTAGGGCAGCGCCACTCACCCACTACAAATCCACAATAGTAACTCCATCCCCTCCGGCCTCTCGCGGCGGCGTTGTGAGGGTGAAATTATGTTTGTACTCAGAAAGCTTCTTTCGGACAGCTCGCTTCAGCGTTCCCGTTCCTTTCCCGTGGACGATGCGCAGTTGGCTAGCGTTCGCAATCAGGGCATTATCCACAAAAGCTTCCATGGTTGCGAGGACTTCTTCATAGCGCATACCCCGAACGTCAAGCTTATTAGAAAAAGTAGCCGTGGCAGCGATATTGCTGCTTACACTTTTCTGATTCCGGATGGTTAGTGGAGCGTTGGCTTGTTCCAGGTCCCGGATTTTGACTTCCAGGCGGAGGTCACCGACAATGATGGTTGCGCGTTTTTTATTGATGGATTCAACTTCCCCCGTCGCGCCTCCGGCGCGCAGGCGGACGTGGTCCCCCACCTTGATGTCGTCGTTTCCGCCCTTAACCGGAGCGTAGTAGATGTCTTCTACAAGGTCCGTAACCTGCTCAGCGATTTCGGTGCGCTTGGTGCGAAGCTCCTTGGCTTTTTCTTTAGCTTCTTCCAGTTTTTTGCCTTCGCGAAGGTCCCGGATCAGGTTTTCCATCTCCTTATTGTACATCGCAGTTTCCTGGAGCGCAGATTCTTTCGCTTCCAGTTTTAAGCGTTTGCGGCGGACTTCCATGTCCTTACGAAGCTCCTCGTACGTACGGGTGAGGGCATCGAGGGTTTTCTGCTTTTGCTCCAGGCCACGGAGTTTTTCTTCGGACTCGGCTTTCTCGCGTTGAAGGTCGACTAGGAGTTGATCAACGGCGCGTTCGTTTTTACCCGCGCGGCGGCGGGCGTATTCCATTACCCGCTTGGGGAGGCCGGACTTGGTCGCGATTTCAAAAGCATAGCTAGAGCCAGGCTTACCGATCTTTAGTTCGTAAGTTGGGTCCAGGGTTTCGGTATCAAAGTGCATGCCACCGTTGACGATGCCCTTGGTCTTATAGGCGTAGATCTTCAGGTTGGAGTAGTGCGTTGTGATGAGGCCAAAGACCTTGCGGTAGTTCAGCCCGTCCAGGATGCCTTCGGCGATGGCGCCGCCGGAGGCGGGGTCCGTACCGGATCCGAATTCATCAATCAGGATCATCGTCGCATCGTCAGCGTCCTTGAGAAATGCCTTGGCGTTTTTTAGGCGGGAACTGTACGTGGAGAGGTCATCTTCGATGCTCTGCTGATCACCGATGTCGGCAAAGAGTTTCTTGAAGACGCCCATTTCTGATTCAACATCGACGGTAACGAGCATCCCCGATTGCAGCATCAACTGAAGCAGGCCGACCGTTTTCATGGTGATCGACTTACCACCGGCATTCGGCCCAGAAAGCATCAGTACCCGGTTCTTGCCGGTGAGCTTAAGGTCAAAAGGGACGGTCTTTCGCCCGTAGGGTTTGTTCTTAAGGTAGAGCAATGGGTGATAGCCCTTGAGAATGCCGATTCGCGGCTTGTGGTGCACCTTCGGCCGCGAGGCTTTGAGCTGACGCGCCAGGTGAGCCTTGGCTTGTACGACGTCGAGGTAGCCGATCAGGTCCGCATAATCCCGCATGTTCTCCACGTAGGGGCGAAGTTTGTCGGACAGCTCACGGAGAATGCGGTAAATCTCCCGTTTTTCCTCCTGCTGGAAATCGAAGATATCGTTGTTGATGCTGATGACGGCATCGGGCTCGATAAAGGCTGTTTTCCCCGTAGCAGATTCGTCATGAATGATGCCTCGAATCTTGCGCTTGTGCTCGCTGGGTACCGAAAGTACCCGACGACCATTTCGCATACTCTCTACCGTATCGGAGAGAAAGCCAGCGCGGCGGTACTTTTCAATAACCTGCCGGAAAGCTTTTTCTACTTCCCGCTGCTTAGAGCCGATGAGGCGGCGGATGCGGGACAGTTCAGGAGATGCATCGGAGCGGATAACTCCTTCAGCATCGATCACCCCCTCAATCTCTGCGGAGAGCTGGGGTTCAAAGTCTATCTTGCGAATCAGGGCAAAAAGGGCTCCGTATTTCTCCTTGCGTTCAGGAGAATTGAAGAAGGCGAAAATTCCTTTGGCTTGTAGTAGGAGAACGTTCAACTTGGCCAAACCAGACTCAGAAAGTACGTAACCTTCGATGGTGAGCATCTTCAGCTCTTCGGAAACATCTTCGTAAGCACCAATAGAAAATAGTTGCTTTTCGTCAGTGCCTTGTTTGAACTCGGCGACCTCATCCAGCATCCGTTTGATATGGGTTACCTTAACGGAAGGCTCGGTATCGCGCACCAGGGTTCGCCCCATCTCCCCGTTGCATTGCTCTTCCAGGAGGTGAAGGATCTTATCGAATTCCAACTTTTCGTAGGTGTCCCTTGGTTGTAAGTTCATGGTATCTTCTCGTAGATGGGAGTAACGCTTAAACGGGGTGGATAGTTCCGAAAGCACCTACCTTTACCACCAAACAAAGCTCCTCGCCCAAATGACCATGCGCCTCCCTCCGGAATGGCACCCCCAGCAACGCATCCTCCTCACCCTACCCCGCCGGGCGGGAGATTGGGGAAAAAGCCTAAAGGCAGCCACCGCCGCAATTATTGCTGCAGCCAATACCATCAATAAGGTAACTCCGGTATTACTACTCGTATCCGACGAAGAATTCTTCGAACAGTACGCCGATGCCTACCAGGGTGAAGTGATGCACTGCCCCACCGACGATTGTTGGATCAGAGACTACGGACCAATCACCACTATTTACGGAGAAGACACCCTCGTGCTGAATCACTTCACCTTCAATGGCTGGGGCAATAAATACGAAGCCCTTAATGACGACGCAGTAACGCAACGACTCTGGCGGGCAGAATTCCCCGAAACTGGTTACCGCCGCTCGGAAATTGTTCTGGAAGGCGGTAGTTTGGAATCCGACGGAGAAGGAACAATAATCACTACGAGAAAATGCTGGATGAGTAAAAATAGAAACGACTGGCCGAACGAAACGACTGCAGAAACTGCGCTGGAGGAGTACTTCGACTTCGAGCGCATTCTATGGTTACAACACGGTGAGCTGACCGGCGACGATACCGACGCACACATAGATACACTGGTGCGTTTCCTCAGTCCGACGCAAATTGCCTACGTTCAATGTGATGATCCTGCGGATGAGCACTACGCAGAATTATCAAAAATGGAGGCCGAACTTAAAGCCTTCCAAACGCTAAGCGGCAAGCCTTATGAGTTGGTTCCCCTACCCTTGCCGCCGGCATTGTCTAGCCGGGAAGATGGCCATCGGCTCCCCGCCACTTACGCCAATTTTTTAATTAGTAACGGCACGTTGTTCTTGCCGGCCTACTTCAATTCTGAAGCCAGAGATCATCCCGGACAAAAGGTGGATAGTACGGCAGCAGAAATTCTGCGGGCCAAAACGAACTACAAGGTCCTACAACTGGATTGCCGGCCGTTCATCGAGCAACATGGTTCTTTGCATTGCTTGACGATGCAGGTGCCGGTTGTATAGTTCGCATGACAATCGTTCGCGTCGCCCCGGACGATGCTTCCTCCGGAAGCGAGCGGCCGGACGAGCTCTCCGAGCTCGGATGTAGCGGATAGACTTAGGGACGCCGTACAAATAACTTCTTTTGATGCATCTGCCCTAAACGAATGACAAGGTGTGTGTAACAATGATCCGCTACGATTTTACATCGATCATACCTCAACAACCTTAGGTTCTGCTATTACGGCTAACATTTTGGGCATGTGTGGGCCGATACTGCACTTGCCAAAATATAGATAGAGCTTGGGTTGAGCGCTTGCAGCGCGATTTCCATGTAAAGCAATCGCGCTACAAGCGCTCAACCCATCACCTCATTTCTGAAACCCATAGCGGACCATTCTGTAACCAAATGCACGAATCCCCTCTCCTCGTGAGAGGGGAGACATGGCAGGCAGCAAATTCGTTACAGCTGTGCATCTCTTTATATACACAATGACAAGCCCCACACAGGTCAGCGGTCAGAAATCACTACCTTGCCTGTCAACATTCAAAACTGAGACAACCTTGACAACCCGAAGAAATTTCCTCCGAGCCTTGCCGATAGCTGCGGCCGCTGCTCCCCTGCTGTCCGCATGTGAATCAACCGACCCTGCACCTGCGGCCGCGCCCGAAAAAGCCACTCGCCCGGTTGTCATCTCCACCTGGAAACACGGGCAAATGGCCAACGCTAAAGCATGGGAGGTCCTTTCGGCTGGCGGTACCGCCCTGGACGCTGCCGAGCAGGGCGTAATGGTTACCGAAGCCGATCCGGAAGTACACACGGTCGGGATTGGTTCTTACCCGGACCGTGACGGCATCGTTACGCTGGACGCTTGCATTATGGCCCCGAGCGGGGACTGCGGAAGTGTAGCTGCGGTACAGGACATCCTCCATCCCGTCAGTGTAGCGAGGATGGTGATGGAACGTACCCCGCACGTGATGATCGTCGGCCAGGGCGCAAAGGATTTTGCCCTTAGCCAGGGCATGACGGAAACAGAATTGCTAACGGACTGGGGCCGGGAACGACTAGCCGAATGGCGGAAGCAAAACCCCGATTATTTGCCAAAAATCAACGTGGAAAATCACGATACTATTGGATTGCTCACCCTCGATAAAAACGGTGATCTGGCAGGCGCTTGCACTACCAGCGGTGCCGGCTTCAAATACCACGGCCGGGTGGGAGACTCTCCGCTGATCGGCTCGGGTTTGTACGTTGACAACGAAATTGGCGGCGCTACGGCCACCGGCTGGGGCGAGGCGGTAATCCGAGCTTGTGGATGCTTTTTAGTCGTAGAATTCATGCGTATGGGCCACTCGCCCACTGATGCTTGCCGCCTGGCCGTTGAACGGGTAATCAGTAAGAACCCCGACTGGAAAGACATTCAGGTGGGCTTCATTGCGTTAAACAAAAAGGGGGAAACGGGCGCATTCTGCATCCAGTCCGGCTTTGATTATGCGGTGCAAACCGAAACGGTTGATAACGAGATGAGGGTGCCGGAGTTTAAGATTGAGGCCAAGGCAGGATAACCGTAAAACTGACAAATTATGACTTTTGAAGTATGCCTGCAATCAGTAGACGACGCCGTGGCCGCCCAGGCGGGCGGTGCCCAGCGCGTAGAACTGTGCGCCGCGCTGGTGGAAGGCGGCGTCACACCCAGCCTGGGCACCATCCGGGCCTGCCGCGATGCCGTTGACATCGACATCATGGTCATGATCCGCCCCCGGGGCGGAGATTTCTTTTACACCGACAAGGAGCTGACCGCGATGGCCAAGGACATCGAAGAATGCCGCAAACTTGGCGTAACGGGCGTTGTGTTTGGGATACTGGGTATAGAAGGCCAGGTGGCGCGCCCGCAGGTGCAATTTATGGTTGAAGAAGCAGGGCCGGACCTATCCGTTACCTTCCACCGCGCTTTCGACGTGTGTGCCGACCCCTTCGCAGCCCTTGAGGACCTTGTAGCGCTGGGCGTAGACCGTGTGCTGACCTCCGGTCAGGCGGCAACCGTACCGGAAGGCAAGGAGGTCATCCGTAAGCTCGTGGAGCAAGCAAACGGCCGCATCGGTATTCTCCCAGGCTGTGGCATTGTCCCGGAAAACGTTGCTGAGATAGTTGCCTACACCGGGGTTTCTGAGTTTCACGCCACCGCATTTACGACCCTAGAAAGCCCAATGAAGTACCGCAACCCAAACGTCTACATGGGCATTCCCGGCTTGCCCGAATACGAACGTCAGGTGACTTCGGAGGCGGAGGTACGACGATTTTTGGCGGCGTTTTAACTCGGCCGAGGTAGCCTCCGGCTGCTAGCGGTTACCGCACGCTCCGCGTGCGGCCTGATTTAAAGATGATTAATCATCCAAAAAAACAAGCTGACAATAATGAAGTAGTTATTATTGTAATAGTGTAATCTAAAGATAATCAACGTGCACGCGGAGCGTGCACGGACCACATAAAATCATAAATATGCTACCCCGCAGAACCTTCCTAAGAAATTCCGTAATCGCCACTGCCGGCATAAGCCTGCTCGGCTGCGGCTCCGGAGAAACACCAGTATCCACAGAAAAAGCAGACCCAAAAATGGACCAGCCGCTTCCCTACCTCAGCAACATCGGCATCCAGCTCTGGACGGTCCGGGATCAGATGGCAATTGACCCAAAGCTCACGCTGAAGACCCTCAAAGAACTCGGCTATTACCAGGTGGAAGGCGGTGACACCCGCATCCTGAAGGACATTAAACCCATCTGCGATGACCTGGACCTAAAGATCCACAGCAGCTTCATCAACTGGAACACGGTGACCGGCGGCTGGGAGAACACTCCCGAAGTCCTCCCTTTCGAGTTTGCTGAAGTCTTAGACCAAGCTGGAGAAGCAGGCTTGAGTCACCTCGTCTTCGGCTACCTCCTCCCCCAGGAGCGCACCTCTGCCGACGACTGGAAACGCCTGGCCGACAAGCTCAATGAAGCAGGCCTAAAGGCAAAGACCAACGGCCTTCAACTTACTTATCACAACCACAACTTCGAGTGGGACCCCATCGAAGGCACTACCGGTTTCGACATTCTCATGGATCGAATGGACGGAGACCTTGTCCCTTTTGAACTGGACCTCTTTTGGGCCCAGATTGCCGGCCAGGATGCCCGCGAAACGATGACCAAGATCAAAGATCGCGTCGAGCTTCTCCACCTAAAACAACTTCACCCCGGCACACCCGTCGTAACTCGCATTGCCGACGTCCCCGCCAACGCCTTCGAAGAACTTCCCGACGGAGAAATGCCAATCAAAGACCTAATGCGCTACGGAAAAGAGCTCGGCGTTACTTACTGCATGGTGGAGCAGGATGGTAATTATGAGGAATCCAGCCTAAAGAGTGCGGGGAAGAGCCTTACGTTTCTAGGGAGCTAGTTACTAGTTCTCTAATGCCGCGTGTATAACCAAATGCACAAATCATACTTATCCCAATTCCCCAAGTAGCATTCAGCGGACAGCATTCAGACTGTCTGCTGAATGCTGAAATTTATATCGAAGGAGGTCCGTTTAGCACCTTGGCTATGCATTTGGTTATACAATGGTCCGCTATGGCTTTCAGAAATAAGATGCTGGGTTGAGCGCTTGTAGCGCGATTGCTTTACATGGAAATCGCGCTGCAAGCGCTCAACCCAAGCTCTATCTATATTTTTGGCAAGTGCAGTATCAGCCCACACATGCCCAAAATGTAAGCCGTAATAGCAGAACCTAAGGTTGTCGAGGTATGATCGATGTAAAACCATAGCGGACCATTGTCATACACACTCTAGTTCCTAGCTCACTAATTCCTAGCGCTCTAATCCCTACCTTTGCGGCCCCTAAGCGTAAGCGTATGAAAACCAAATCTCTCCGCCAGG
>CAYPIM010000253.1:0-7537 GCA_964410795.1 uncultured Lewinella sp.
TATGGATGCTGGTTGTTTTTAGGGCGGCGGGGCGCAGGTGCAGGGTGGGTTGAGGGCATTGTTGTTCGTGGGATGGTTCTCTTCGGCGCTCGGGTTGAGCGCTTGCAGCGCGATTTTCCACCGGTAAAGCAATCGCTCAAGCAGATGTAAATAAGGTGCGGTGCACCAAATGTAAGGATGGCCATAAACAACTAACTAAGTACCCAAGCACCGAATAGGTTGTTAGGCAGTGACTTCGGAGTGAAACTCCTCAACCGGTCTCCCCAAGCTTATCCTTACTTTTGACACATCGCTAACGCGAAGCAACAAACATCGTAAATTCACCTTGAATTACATCCCTTCGGCAGGTTCAACTCCGGAAGAATCGCGCCCAAGGCGCTCAACCCAATTCAAAATGAAACCACTGTATGTTTACCTTCTCGCCGTTGTTGCGCTGTTGTTGTTCGGCTGTGAAGACGCCAAACAAACTGGTGCTTCAGCTGACGCAATAAGCGTACTGGAAGCAACGCGTGCCAAAATGCTGAACACCCCAACCCACCACTACCGCTTCCGGTCTTTTTGGGACAATCGCTTCGCGTCTTCGACTTACGAAGATTCGATGCGCATCACCTATTCTTACCTACCGGATAGCGATCTGGGCTTCGGTTTCCATGCGGCCGGAGACACTTATGAAATGCTGTATAACGGTAAAGACAATTTAGAAATTCATCACACGGAGCGCAAGGTCGTCCGGACCACGGCCGCCGATATCAACAAGGACTCTTCATACTTTAAATACTCAATGTCCTTCCATGGCGATCCTAAAGCGCTACCAGAAGTTGAAGCCTTAACGAGTATTTCGGACACGGTCATCTCCGGCAAGCAATTGTTCCTCTACACACTTACCAAGTATCAGCCCTCCAGCCAGGACACAACAAAGGAGCTGGTCTCTACCCGGGAATATTACCTCGATCCTGTGCTTCACGTCGTGGATCGTATTCGCAATATCTCCCACATTGAACAAGACACCAGCCAGATCATCGACTATTTTTTTTCGGACTACTCCTTTTCGGAAGAACGGTATTCATTTGGTGAATCTGACCGGGAGAAATCTTTGGCTTACCGGGAGATCAGCGAGGCTGATGACGAAGAAGAACGGCTGGCGGGCCTTGTCCGTGTCGGAGAGCAACTTCACCGGGCGGACTATACGGACATCAACGATAAAGAGCAGCTGCTCTACGGTAAGGCAGGCAAAAAAACCGTCGTCATGTTTTCCTTCATTGGCTGCGGTGGTTGTGAGTACGCCCTGCGGGAAATGAAGAAAAAAAACTTTGCCCTCCGCGATGGGGTTGAACTGATGTACAGTAGCCCCGTTGATAAATCTGAAGCCTTACCGCGCTATTTCAAGAAGAAGACCTTTCCTTTCGTTGGCTTCGGCAAGGAGAGCCTGATGAACGAGAACTTCAACGTAGCGAGTTTCCCAACCTTCGTGCTCATCAACGAAGACGGTGGCGTGGAAGAGGTGATGGGCGGTTATGACCAAGAAGTGGAGCAAGTCCTTTTTGAGTAAAGAGACTGTCTCAAAAAACGATCATTGCACCTGCGCCCTCGCCCTAAAATGACTAACCAAGGGCATTATTCTGCAATTCATTCCCGGAATGGCAAACCAAGCCGTTAAACGTGGGTTATAAAACAGGAGGGTGACTTTGATTCTCCGTCGCGCAACCTATATTTAAGGGGTAACGCAACTTTAATCTGCGAAAATTCGCTAATCCAGCATGGCAACAGCAACAAAGAAAACGACAACGCGGGCAAAGAAAACCCCGACCGCTAAGAAAAACGGAACGGCCAAAGGCCTGAAATACAGTGCCGAACAGTACATTGAATGGTACACCCTAATGCTGCGCATCCGCCGTTTCGAGGAACGAGCGCTGATGGCTTACGGCCAACAGAAGATTCGTGGTTTCTGTCACGTTTATATCGGACAGGAAGCCGTTGCAGCCGGAATGGAGAGTGCAATTACAAAAGATGACGGCATTGTGACGGCGTACCGTCAGCACGGTACGGCAATCGGTCGTGGCGTAACGATGAAGGAAGCGATGGCCGAGCTTTTCGGCAAAGAAACTGGCATCGTGAAGGGCAAGGGTGGCTCTATGCACTTCTTCAGCAAAGAGAATAAGTACTTTGGTGGCAACGGCATCGTTGGTGCTCAGATTCCGATCGGAACGGGTATTGCCATGGCCGAGAGCTATAAAGGCACCAATAACCTTTGCGTAACGATGTTTGGCGATGGTGCCAGCCGTCAGGGAGCTCTTTGGGAAAGCTGGAATATGGCTATGAACTGGAAGATTCCCGTGCTCTACATCTGTGAAAACAATGGCTATGCGATGGGAACTTCGGTTGAACGGACCAGTAACGTTACCGACATGACCAACCTCGGCGCCAGCTTCAATATGCCTAGCGAAAGCGTGGACGGTATGGATCCCGCCGCTATACACGAGGCCATCAGCCGTGCCGCAAAGCACATCCGCGCCGGTAAAGGCCCTTACTACCTCAATATTGAGACCTACCGCTACAAAGGCCACTCGGTTTCTGACCCGGCCAAGTACCGCGAAAAAACTGAGCTACGCGAATACCAGGAGCGTGACCCCATTAAGGTCACCGAAAAACTGATCTTGGACAAGGGCCTTGCCACCGAAGCAGAAATTAAGAAAATTAAGGACGACGTAAAGGCTGAAGTAGCTGAAGCGGCCAAGTTTGCTGAAGAAAGTGACTTCCCGTCTGCAGATACGCTTTACACGGACAACTACTCTGAGCCATATCCCTTCCTGACTTAATAAGAGAGGAAAGGATTAAGGGAAGAAAGGAATCGGCCCCAACCACTTAGTTTGTGGTTGGGGCCGATTCCTTTTTATCCGGAAGGAAAGGTGTCTGTGTCTTGGTATTCTGTTTTTTGCAGAAAAACCAGAAGGATTTCCATTACAAAAAACAGAATACCACGACATTACCTATCTTTGCGCTCGCTTTAAGGGGCCCGGTGATTCGGGCCTTGCTAAATTAAGAGAAAATGGCAAAGAAGAATAACATCGGCCGCCGCCCCCAGGGCACGCCAAGCACAGGCCGCGCACGCGGCACCTCCGCTCCCGTTCTTGAAGGTGATGAGACCCTCGTCGATCTCGTAGAAGTTCGTGATCAGGGCCTTGATTTTTTTGAACGTAACCGTAATACCATCGTTTTCGGAGCCATCGCTATTGCCCTGCTTATTGCAGGCTACTTCATCTACAAGACTTTTGTTCAGATTCCTGCTGAGAAAACAGCTATGGAGGAAATGCAGCAAGCCCAGGTTCAGTTTGAGCGCGACAGTTTTAACCTCGCCCTTGCAAACCCAGGCCAGGGAGGCCTTGGCTTTATTGATATTGTGGATCAGTACGGCAGAACCGAAGCTGGTAACCTGGCCAACTACTACGCTGCTGTTTCTTACCTCAACATAGGTAAGTACGAAGCGGCCCTCGACTACGCCAAGTCTTTCGACGCGAAAGGAACCCTACTACCCGCCATGAAGTACGGCGTAATGGGTGATGCGGAAAGCGAACTCGACAATATGGACGCTGCTGCCAGCAACTACCAGAAAGCCGTAGATGCTGCCGGGGAAAACTTTGTGACCGCTGGCTACTACCTCAATAAGCTCGGTCTCCTGCTCCGCCACCAAGGCAAGACGGGTGAAGCACTTGAAGTATTCAAACGTCTTAAGACCGACTACGGACAGAGCCCCGAAGCCGCCCAGGCTGACAAGTACATCTCCATGCTGGAGATGGCGCAGTAAGATTTTCTTTGCGCTGGCTTCGATCTAGATACTTGCGCTGAGAGGTTAAACATAGGTCATCGCTGATTTTTAAGCAGATGACTATGTTTTGTAAAATACTACATCACTTTTTTAGCGATCAGCGAACAGCATTCAGGCAAAAAAGCCCTGTATACTGTTCGCTGATCGCTTTTTTATGCCTTTAGTGGTAGTGTGTCCAAATCTGTCGACTACTCCCCGTTACAGGTATTACCATCAAAATACTTAGTGTTTTTCCTAAAAAGCCCCTTTCGCTGCGCGGCTGTCGGAGGCGAGGCTTGTCGGAGAGGGGTTTGGAGAGAGGCCGGCCCCACAAATCACCCTCCCTTTAGTTGGCTTGTTAGAAGGAACACTATAAAACCGTTCTCTTTACTCAGAATGACTCATTTTGCACTTTGAAACCGTAATAAAGCGGTTCTAGAGACCATTATCGTTCTTGTTGATTTAAACACAAATCCGTTGTTGCTGTTCCTACTTTGAATTTCAAACCAGATCAAAGTTTATGAGCTCTTCTCCCGTTGGTATTGATGACCTTTCCGTTTACGTCCCTCAGCTTTATTTCCCGATTGAAGGCCTAGCTGCTGCGCGGGACTTAAGCTACCCAAAGCTAAGTAAGGGTTTGGGTTTATTACAAATGGCTGTAGCCGACGCCCGTGAAGATGCGGCCACTATGGCCGCTAATGCCGTACTGGACCTGATGCACAAGAATGATCTGGACCCCAACGACATCGGCCGCCTATACCTTGGTACGGAATCTGCCCTGGACGGAGCTAAACCGACGGCCACTTACGTACTGGACATGCTACAGGATCACTTCACCGACAGCCACGGTGGGAACTGCTTCCTAAACTGTGACGTAGTAGACCTCACCTTCGCCTGCATCGGTGCCGTAGACGCACTGCAAAACTCTTTGGAGTGGGCGGCAGCAAAAGATGGGCGTATCGGTATTGTAGTTGCCAGCGACGAAGCCAAGTACGAAATGAACAGCCCCGGTGAATACACCCAGGGTGCTGGCGCGGTAGCAATGGTAGTAAAACAAAATCCACGCTTACTCGCCATTGATCCTGATTTTGGGGTAGCAACGCGGCCAGCGCACGATTTCTTTAAGCCCAACCGTAAGGTGACCAAGCGAGAAATCATCAGTGAAGTACTTGATCTACTACCCGACACTTCTGCGGAGGACTTCAACGTAGAAGAACTACTTGGCAAACTTTCCGAAGGGCTTGACTGCAGCGGCGTGCTTGATTGCAATGATAACGACCTGTACTTGCACAAGGCTACCCCCGTTTTCGACGGCCCGTACAGCAACGAAGCTTATCAAGCACGTATCCGGGAGGCACTTCAGAACTATCGCAGCCGGTCAGGAAAAAAAGAAGGTGAGTTGTTGAATGATTTCAGCCACCTCGTTTTCCACCTGCCCTACGCTTTTCAGGCACGTCGAATGTTTTCGGAAATCTTCATGGAGGAGTTAAAGGCCAATGGTGGCTGGGTAGATTTCATCCTCAAGTACGAACTAGAAGTGCCCTGTGCTGACGATTACGAGAATCGGGAAGAATACATCACAAAATGTGCAGACTTCCTGCGTCTCGTCACCAAGTCCGAAGGTTATAAAACATTCGTCCAGGAGCGCATCGCACCGGGAGAGTGGGCAAGTTCACGCGTAGGGAATCTCTACGCAGCCAGCGTTTTCCTGAGCCTCATGAGCACTTTGGAGGCGCTCACGCAGGATGCAAAGAAAGTTGAAGGGCAGAGTATCTGTGTCTTCGCTTATGGCTCCGGATCAAAATCTAAGGTCTTTGGCGCAACCCTGCAAGCAGGCTGGAAGGAAGTTGCTAAAGGCTTCGATCTCAAAACCCGCCTCGAGAACCGCCAGGCCATAGACTACGCCACTTACGAGCAACTCCATCGCGGCGCTTTGAAAGAAAACGTTGCCCATTCCGACGGTGGTAGCTTCTTCCTGGCCGACGTGCATGATGAACGGGATGAGACCGAAGGCGTACGTCACTACGGCTACGCCTCTTTTGCCGAGATGGCTGTCTCGTAGCGTATAAAAGACAATAACGTTTCTATCGTAGCTTAGCGAAGGTTTCAATTACTTATCGCTTGCCCATGCTTTCTTTCTCCGTCCGCAAATTCATCCTCCTACCAATCACTGTATTATTGTTGATCGGTTTGGGCGTTATTGGTTGGGTTGAATATCAATTAAGAACCGTGAGGGCCACCTTTACGGAAGTAGTAGACCATACCAAATTTGATTTACCAGGAGATGCGTTTGCGATTAAAAACGTCAGTGTCTTATCTCCTGATTGCCGCTCAATGACAGACAGCCAAACGGTTGTGATTGCTAACGGTAAGATTGCTGCCGTAGGAAAGAATATTGAAGTTCCGGCGGATTATGAGGTAAAAGATGGTAGTGGGAAATACCTGATTCCGGGCCTGCATGATTCTCACATTCACCTGCGGGCCAATCCCAACGATTTGCTACTCTATTTAGCTAATGGTGTAACCTCCATTCGGGAGATGTCAGGGAATTCGACCTACCTGAGCTGGCGCAACGGAGCGCTGGCGGACTTTCCTCTTCCCCACATGTTCATAAGTAGTAAGAAGATCACCAGCAAAACCGGTATAGCCGGGCTTATGGAAAGGTGGACTTACAATAAAGTAAACTATGGTGACTACGACAAAGCATTTTCCGTGATCCGTGGCCTTAAAGCCGAAGGCTATGATGCTTTAAAAATAAGCAACGTCATCAGTAAAGAGATGTATGAAACAACGTTAGAAATTGCAAAAAAAGAAGGCATAAGAGTTATTGGTCATGTTCCAAACGCCGTCTCCATTGAGGAAGTCATCGGCGGCGGTCAGGAAGAAATTGCCCATATAGAAGAAATCACTAAATCGTTGATCAATGAGTTTGGTGGATTAAACGGAGAAAACACCACCGAATTCATGGAGTTTATTCAGGAGCGGGGGCCTGGGATAGCACAAAAACTCAAGGAAAACAACATAGCCGTTGCTTCCACCATCTGGCTCATGGAGAGCCTGCCGCGTCAGAAATTCGATCTAAAAAACATCCTGAAAGAAATTAATTTAGAATACGCAAACCCTGCCCTCGTGGAAGGTACAAAACTAACCCGTGGGTGGCTACCAGGACACAATGCCTACCAACTAAGCAAAGACACTGAGGCCAACCCCGAAGCAAAAAAGCGGGCGCGTAAGTTCTGGAACGCTTACGTAAAAGCCATTCATACTTGTTTACCAATTCTATTAGCAGAAGATGTTCAGATACTAGCTGGCACCGATGCCAATGCGACCATTGTTGTGCCGGGCTTCTCGCTCCATGATGAGTTAGAATCTTTAGTGGACGCAGGCATGAGTTCTGCCGAGGCGCTGTACTCAGCCACTACTGCTCCTGCACAATGGACAAGCAATAATACAGGCCAGATAAAGCCTGGTTATGAAGCCGACCTTATACTGCTAAATCGAAACCCGCTTGAGAATATTTCCTACACCCGGAGCATTGAGACCGTAGTGAGTAAGGGCCGAGTGTTGAATACCACTACCATCAGCAAAATGCTCCAGGAAGTAGCCAACTGTAATGCCCGCAGCCGAAATACGGACATCAATCCGTTTAAAGAGTAGAGGGATTATTCATCCAGCCCCCAAAGCAAAAAGCCGGGGCCAATGGCCCCGGCTTCTGATCAATAAGGTTGCAAAAAC
>CAYPIM010000254.1:0-7536 GCA_964410795.1 uncultured Lewinella sp.
TTTCGCTGCGCGGCTTCTACAGGACCTGCTTCGCGCTCCCTACGAGGTCCGGGGGGGGAGGGGAGCAACTTTGTATTAGTCGCCATAGTGCTAAAATCAAAATTGAAGAAACACTAGTACAGTGTAATTCAAATAGTATCTTGCCGTACTATTTGACTGCTTGACTATGAATAAACACTACCCCATTGGCGAACTAATTCTTCCAGACCACGCCACTGCCGCTGCTAACCGAACGGAATACATAAAAAACATTGGTGAGCTTCCCATTTTAGTGGCCGACCTTGCGACTGAGTTACAAAGCCGAAACTTGCTGGACACCCCCTATCGTGAAGGCGGCTGGACGGCCCGCCAAGTAATTCATCACCTGGCCGACAGCCACATGAATGCTTATGTTCGCCACAAGCGAACCCTAAGTGAAGACCACCCTACCCTTACACCCTACGACGAGGTTAGCTGGGCGGAAATGACCGACGTAACGGCCGTACCAATTGCCGCCAGTCTGGAGATCTTACGTGGCATGCATCTTCGCTGGGCAACGCTGCTGGCCACCTGCTCCGACGCAGAGTGGGAACGTACCGCCTTCCACTCAGGTAGTGGCATCACCTACCGGTTGGACACCCTGGCGGCTACGTACAGCTGGCATGGCTTACACCACCTTGGACACCTTAAGCTCGTACGCTAAGAACTGGCTTACGTTTTGGACGAACCAGAAGTAAGGTTCATCGATAAATCATTCAATTAGTGCAAGCAACAGCCTATATTTGAACAATGCATTAACCTACAACTATGCTCAGCACCGAAGAAACACCTAGGGATAACAAACTCGATTTCCTCCAGCGTCAAAGCTGGCAGTTAGAACTCATCATTACTGGTTTTGCGCTGGCGGGGATGATATCCGGCGCGGACAAGTTTCACGACCTCATTCTATCTCTTCAGGACATTACCCGCCAGTTCACCTATATCGGCCCTGCGGCTTATTTCATTCTTTGGGGTGTAAAGTTGGCTTATTTCGTTACGATTCTTCATTTTTTCATGAACGTAGTACTACGCTGTCTCTGGATCGGCGGTCTCGCCCTGCGTGGAATGATGGACAAAAACACCTACCTGAACGACGATTATGCGCCGAATTTTGGTCGATACCTAAACCGTAGACATGGCAATTTTGACCAATACGTTGACCGGCTTGACAAAGCTGCCAGTCTCGTCTTCGCTTTCACCTTCCTCCTTATTGCCATTCTTTTCGGTATTATCTTTTATCTACTGGCATACTTAAGCTTTTTCTTTGTGTTGACAAAGCTTTTTGGTGGCATCGGAGCGGGAATTGCAACCGTTCTCTTCTTCGTTTACCTACTGCTGGGGATATTATACTTAATGGATTTCCTAACAACCGGAGCCTTTAAGCGGGCTGGAGAATCGTTTTACTTCCCGATTTATCGCGTGATGGGCTGGTTAACCCTCGCCCGTTTATACCGTCCGCTTTACTACGCGGTGATCAGTAATAAATGGGGCAAGCGGCTCATCCTGGCGATGGTGCCCTACTTATTGATCCTTGTGTTTTTACCACAGCAGACGCTCAACACTATACCCTACATAGACCGCGTTGACTTCATAAGTAATTACGACATGAAGGCCATGCGCAAAGATCGTTTCTACGCTGACGCCTCGGGTTTTCGGCGCAACGCGGTGTCCGTCTACATTGATTCTGACATAATTACCGATAAGGTGCTGCGGGCGCACCTCCCGCTTAAAGAATCTTACGTTGAAGAAATCGCACTGATGGCAGAGCAAAGCCGGGAAGAAGTAGCGGAGAAGGAAGTCGAACCGATTGAATTGTATTCCGCACCTGATTCGATCCTAAGTCCGCAAGACAGTGCAGTACAAGCGGAACGAAGAAAAGAAGAAAGAAGATTAAAGCTTGAAGCGAACAATAGAAAAGCGGGGGAAAACATTGGCCGCTGGATTTTTGGTCAGTTACCGACGTCCACACTGGACGGAAATACCGACAGCATTTTCATCGCCAATTTCTTTGACATCATGGAGCTCCGCCTTGATGGTAAACTCGTAGATCTCAACAATGTACTGTTGTCCGTAAGCTATACCGGGAATTCCATTCCGGAGCTGGTGGCCTATTTCCCACTCGAAGACAAATCTCCCGGAATGCACCGGCTTGAGTTCAGGGTATTCGGACTTTCCACAAGAGGTGAAAACAAAGGAGAAATCAAGTTAAGGAATACTTACTGGATTCCCTTCTTTTATGCGCCCGAGGATGCAAGTGCCGTACCTACCCCAACAAATCCTCCAGTGCCCCTTCCAGCTTTGGATGAGCAAATTCAAAGCCAGTAGCCATTAGTTTTTCTGCCGAGCAGCGGGCGGAATCGAGAACGGTATGGCTCATTTCTCCCATGGCCAGCTTCATGGCAAAAGCCGGAGCGGGCACAACCAGGGCGGCTCTCCCCATTGCGGGGCCGATAGCAGCCGCCAGGGCTTTGTTTGTAGCAGGGTTGGGAGCGGTGCCATTATAAATACCAGTCAAATTAGATTCGATGGCAAAGCGGTATATGTCTACCATATCATCGATGTGAATCCAGGAGTAATACTGGCTACCATCGCCAAAGTAGTTAGACATCCAGAAATTTAGCGGAATCAGCATTTTTTCGAGGGCACCTTCGTCGGGGTGCAACACGATGCCCGTGCGGATAATGCAGTTGGGAATGCCGAGCCTGTCTACTTCGCTAACGCTGTCTTCCCATAGCCTACAGCTTTCACTCAGAAACCCCGTACCAGGTTCGGAAGTTTCGGTCATCAGTTCGTTGCCCCGATCACCATAATAGCCGACGGCGGAGGCCGATAGGTAGAGCTTCGGTTTTACGCTTAGCTGGGCCATAGAGGTGGCCAGCAGGAGGGTGCTGTCCGTACGGCTAGAGATGATCAACTGCTTGCGAGCTTCTGTCCAACGGGCGCCGACAATCCCGGCGCCGGCCAGGTTAATGACATAGTCTACTTCGTTGAAGGCCGCCTCATCAATGGTTTGATTGGCAACATCCCAGACGAAGGTTTTGTACTTCGAGCCCGGCCGCGGGGAGCGGCTGAGGATACGGACTTCGTGGCCGTCCGCCGTGAGTTTGCGGGAAAGATGCTTTCCGATGAAACCGGAGCCGCCGCCGATTAGGATTGTGGACATTTCAGTTGGTGGTTCGTTATAAAGTAATACTACAGCGTATGGTAAAGTAAGAATGTTTGTTACGCCCGTTCCGGCATTGCAGGTTTATGATGTGCGGAAATCTTATTCCTCATGAACGAAATGCTTACGTTCCCTAATACCGGTTGGACAGAAAAGTTTAGCGGTTATGCGCTGCTTTCTCAATCCGCCGCAAGTACCTGCGCCCGCGCTTGGTATTGAATAAAAGTCTGTACGGCAAAGGGGGCTGAAGATGAAGTAAAAGATCAAAATATCCAGTAGAGTTGTTAATCACCTGTGAAATACCTCACCTCACGCAGCGAAGCATTCCCACTTCACGTCTTAATGGAGAAACATTCGCAAATGATCACCCGCACCATCCGATTTTCCATACTGTTTTCAGCACTGGCCCTTACCCTTTGGGGATGCTATTCTGATGATAGTTTCGCCCCGTTAATTTTACTCGACAACGGCATTTCAACGGCAGGCGAAGAAGGGGAACCCGGCACCATAGTCGAAAATCCCTTTGTGCTCACCAGTGAAGAGAACACCTCAACGTTTTCGATCGACGCCGACGGCGGTGCTTACGCAAACGTTCGGCGTTTCCTGGAGCAGGACGGCACCCTACCCCCACCCGAAGCCGTGCGGACCGAAGAACTAATCAACTACTTCGACCTTGATTATCCTTTTAACAACCCCGGCCACCCAATTTCCCTGAACGGGGAGGTGAGCGGCTGCCCCTGGTCGGATACCAGCCGGTTGATCCGCATCGGAATTGAAGGGGAAAGCATCCCCGAACAGGAGCTTCCGTTCTCGAATTTTGTTTTCCTGATCGATGTCTCCGGCTCTATGGAGTCAGACGACAAGCTGGGACTAATCAAAGCCGGCATGCAACGCTTCGTAGACCAGATGCGTGATCCTGACCACCTCAGCATCGTTACCTACGCGGCCAGTACCCGGGTCCACCTCCGATCTACTTCAGGTCAGAACAAAAGCGCCATCCGACAGTCCATAAGTCAGCTGGAAACCGGTGGAAGTACCAACGGCGGTGCGGGCATCAACCTCGCCTACGACGAAGCAGCCGAGAATTTCATCCTCGGCGGCAACAACCGGATTTTCCTGGCCACCGACGGCGACTTCAACGTCGGCATCACCGACTTCGACGAACTGATCGACCTGATCGAGACCAAGCGCGAAGGTGGTGTCTTCCTTACCTCCCTCGGTGTGGGCCGCAGCAACTACTCGGAGCAAACCCTGGAACAAATCGCCAACAAAGGCAACGGTACTTACGAATACCTCGACAAGGTTGAGCAACTTGAAAAAGTATTCTTTCAGGAAACCGGTAAGTTCTATACCGTCGCCAAAGACGTAAAGGTGCAGGTAGCATTTAACCCCGACCTCGTAAAGGCCTACCGCCTGATCGGGTACGAAAACCGAGTCCTGGAAAACGAAGACTTTGAAGACGACACCGAAGACGCCGGTGAAATCGGCGCCGGGCAGAATATAACCGCCCTCTACGAAATCATTCCGGTCAGCGGCGCGGATGCCCGCTCCGCTCCCAGCTTTACGATCGATTTCCGGTATAAGCTCCCCGATTCCGACACCAGCGTACCGCTGAGCCTGGAAATCACGGATGAAGGCAACAACTTCGAATCCGCCTCGGATTACAGCCAGTTCACTGCTGCGGTGGCGGGCTTCGGCCTCCTCCTGATCGACTCCCGCTATAAAGGGACGACCGACTACAATGGCGTGCTCCGCTGGCTAGACGAAGCAGACCTGGAAGATCAGAACGGGTGGAAGGCCGAGTTCAGAGAGCTTGTGGAAATGGCGCGGGGGATGTAGGGCGAATGAGTTGTTAACCATTAGCAAATGGCAACAGGCCGCCAACAGAATTGGTAGCAGTTTGCGTCTTACCCCCTGGCCATCCTATCTTAATTTATGCTTATGCCGTATGCTTAAGCTCAGTTACATCAATATGCGCATCTTCAGACTCTTTTCCCTACTGCTCCTTTCCACCTTCCTCTTCACCTGCTCGGACGGTGACTTTGCTCCCAGCCTTGAGTCTTCAGCAGACGGCGGTGCTGTGGGTAGCAGCAGCTCCTCCGGCGGGCAGGGAGGTCCGTCCTCCGGCCTCATCACTGCGGGCGAATGGAACGACCTGGCCAACTGGGATTTTTGGCGCAACCTGGGCCAGGACGAAGACGCTCTCACCTTATTGGACAACTGGGGCTTCAACACCAACGGCCGGGTAAGCATTAACCTTAACGACGCAGCCGCTGACCCGATTTCTGACGCGAAGATCGAACTGTTCTCCGGCGATCAACTGCTCTACACCGCCCGCACCAATAATTTGGGCCGGGCGGAATTATTCTCCAACCTCTACGGCGACGGCAACCTCGGTCCAAACGCGAGTCTCTCCGTCCGGGTCAACGGTCAAATGGTGGATGCGGAAATAAAGGGCTACGCCGAAGGCATCAACGAGATCGTTGGCCCCACCGCAAGCGTTCCCAACCGCGCCGAACTTGCTTTCCTGGTCGATGCCACCGGCTCAATGGGCGACGAGCTGGAGTTCCTGAAGCAAGACCTGACCGACGTGCTGGAACGCATCGAGCAAAATAGCGGAGGTGTAGACTTCGAGGTCGCCACCGTCTTTTACCGCGACGAAGGCGACGAGTACGTTACCCGCCATAGCAACTTTGGTATTCCGCTGAGCCAAACGATGAGCTTCATCCGCAATCAATCCGCCAACGGCGGAGGGGATTTTCCGGAGGCCGTCCACTCCGCACTCGACGTAGCGATGAATGACCTCCAGTGGTCCGACCAGGCCCGCGCGCGCATCGCCTTTCTCCTCCTGGATGCGCCTCCCCACAACGATGAGCAGACCATGAACCAGTACCGCGCCCTCACCCTCCGGGCCGCTGAGAAGGGGATCCGTATCGTGCCCATCGTCGCCAGCGGCATCGATAAGCCCACCGAATTCCTGATGCGCCTCACGGCCATTGCTACCAACGGAAGCTACGTCTTCATCACCGATGACAGTGGCATCGGCAACGATCACCTGGAACCCACAGTCGGAGAATTCGAGGTGGAGTTCCTGAACAATTTACTCGTCCGGGTGGTCGGAGATATGGTAGAATAGATCTTTGCCAACGGGCCGCCGCCCAGCCTTCAACCTCCCATTGCACCTGCGGCCGCGCCCACCACGAAGTAACCGCCTTGCGAAAACGTCATTTCCTGCAACCATATTCTACTTTCTCCGTTAGGTGAGAAAACCAATCCCCTATGTTCGGATTATTCAAGAAAAACCCCACCGCAGCGCTTGAAAAACAGCATAAAAGGCTAATGGAAGAGGCCATGGCGATCCAGCGTTCTGGCGACCTGAAAGCCTACGCCGTAAAAATTGATGAGGCCGAAAAGTTAATGGACAAAATAGTGGAATTGAATAAAAAGTAAGTACATCCGCAGGATGAAATTTGAGTTGCATTAGTTTACTATCACAAAGCGTTAAAACTTCGTAATTTTCATGAAAAAGTCAGACCTTCCGACCAAGCTCTGTCCCGTCTGCCAGCGTCCATTTACCTGGCGAAAAAAATGGGAGAAGGTTTGGGATGAGGTCAGATATTGTTCCGAACGCTGCCGCAGAAACAAAGCCAAAGTAGGTAAGTAAAGGCCTGATAGGTTCCATTCTGCGGCAGCAATATCCACTACTCTTCTATTATTATGAAAGATCGTCCGCACGAACTCCCCGACATTGCCGAAGCCGAGCAAGACGGTGATTTTTCTTTTCATCCACGCAATGTTGTACTGACGCTATTGCTGTTCAGTCTGACTATGCTGTTCCTGGCCTTGTCCGCAGCTTTCGTGTATACACGGATTCAAAGCGACTTACCCCCCATCAAGCTACCGCTGCTCTTTGTGATCAATACGGCCATTCTTATCGCAGGCAGCTATACGATGATTCTAGCCAAGCGGGCCTACCTGGCCGATAACACCATCCAGTACACCAAAATGCTTTGGTACACCATGGGTTTGTCTATCTTTTTTCTCGGCATGCAGTGTATTGCTTGGTACCTGCTCTTCAGTAAGCAGGTATACATAACTTCAGACAATTCAGCCGGTTACCTTTACGTAATTAGTGGTCTGCATTTCGCTCACGTTATCGGGGGCATTCCGTTTCTCGGCTACTTCATTTACCAGGCTCGGAAATACATGAAGGAGCCTGTTTCCGTTCTCGTTTACTTTTCGGACCCTTCCAAACGGCTCAACTTACGGCTCCTAACCATGTATTGGCACTTTCTTGACGCACTTTGGATTTATCTGGTATTATTCTTTTTTATCAACCAGCTTATTTGGCAGTT
>CAYPIM010000255.1:0-7438 GCA_964410795.1 uncultured Lewinella sp.
AGACGGTAAGATAGTAATGTAGTCTGGTAGTTTGGTAATCATTACCGAAGGGCAATCACAAGGTCGTTAAAAGTCGCGATGGGCTGACCTTCGGTCAACCCATCGCTATACAATGTACCCTTTCAGGGCACAAGACACAATGTTGTAGGATAGTTCACGGCCCCGAAGGGGTCTTTCCACTAGCGATGGGTTGGCCGCGTGCCGGCAGGCACCGGTCAGCCCATCGCGAATAATTGGACCTTATTCAAGATGGGCTTACCGCACCACCACCTTCTTTGAAGCGACACCGCCTGCGCCCTTCAGGCGAACGATGTATACGCCGGGGACAAGGCCTTTTACCTCCCACTGCACCTGCGTGCGCGCCGCCAGCGCTTCTTTGCGCAACACACGACCCGTAATATCAAGCAACGAAATATCGCTTGCGGCGCCTCTTGGCCAGCCACTGACCGTAAGGAAGGAAGCAACAGGATTGGGCGCTACCGAAAAGGCGAACGAAGGTAAAGGAGCAGAGAAAAGCCCCGTTGTTGCGTCCGGGTTAAGGTTGGAACGGAAAAAGTTCACCCCTCCCCTTTGGGTCCCCAGTACCATTTCCAGCTTACCGTCGCCGTCGAAATCCGCAAAGCCAGGGTTAGCAAAGCCCCCCACATCAATGTCATCTACTTGCTTTGTTAATAAGGTAAATGGTTCGGTGTACGCCGAGTCAACACCAAAGCGGTACGTCTCAACTTGTCCAATTCGGTTACCAGCAATCACCAGGGTGTATTCGGGATTCTGCACCACCCACGGTGCTGGGTGCCCGGTGCTGATGCCGGGCGAATTCGTATTGATGCCACCAAGCTGCAACATATTTCCTTCCGCATTAGGGTCCGAATCAAAAGCTGGAGCTTGCGCCGTACCGATGTTTCGGTAAAAACGTATCCGGCCGTCAAAACCGCCCACCAGTAGGTCTTTTCGTCCGTCACGGTCCAAATCAACAATAAAAGGCTTACTGAACTGCCCTGCATCAATTCCCTGCCACTCGAAGATTAATTGGGTGAAAGCCGCTTCGTTCCCTGGCCCTGCGGTATTCTCGCCATAAAACAGCTTTCCGCTACGGTCACCGATGACCACGTCCAGGTCACCGTCGTCGTCCAGGTCACCAAAGGTTGGTGCAAAGGCCCAGCCGGTGGTCTGAAAAGCGCTCATCCCGAGGTAGTCTTCATCGATCAGTTCGAAGGCAATTTCCCCGCCTTCGGGCGTAATGTTGCGCAGCAGCCTGAAGCGGCTGTCCAGGGAGTTGTCCGGGGTATATTCGTCGTTATTTCCCAGAATGAGGTCCTGGCGGCCATCGGCGTCGTAATCGAAAGTGGTCACGTTTGCCGCTGTACCGAGGTCCAGCATGTCTTCTACCAGCACTTTTTTGTTTTGGAAAACGAAGTCGGGATCTGCTTCGGTACCGACGTTCCGGTAATACCACATCACTTCCACGTCGGTGCCGTTGAGGGTGACGGATGGTGATCCAATGATGTCACGTTGACCATCCTGGTCTATATCTACGTAGTAAGCAGCCGGGAAGGAAGCAATATCGGCAATCACGCCCTCGTCGTTCCAGGCTGTATCCTGTTCACTGATCCAGGCTTGGTCCACCGTACCGTTGTTAAGGCCAAGCACGAGCCGATCAAAAGAGACATCACCGAGGAAGATGTCCATCCGACCATTCCCGTCGTAGTCCAGTGCCATAACCGTGGAGCCGGAATGTCTTGGTCTGCCGCCGCCATTGCCTCCCGGCAGAAAATTATCGAAACAGTCTCCGGGTGCCGGGGCCAGGTCTAAGGCCGTCGTGAGTCCGCTTTCAAAGAAACCGCCCCAGCATTGGGATTCGAGCGTATAGATCAGGGTATCGGTGCCGAAGCCTCGTTCTACACTCTGGTTTTTATAGTACTCAACATAACCGCCGCTGGCGGAGAAGGTGATGATGTCCAGGTCGCCATCAAAATCAAGGTCTTCAATACCTGGGTAGTCGATGCGGGTTACGAAGATTGGCGTTCGAACCGCTTCGAAGGGGAAGTATAAAAGGTCTAAGGGGTCCCCAAAGTCAATTACCTCAAATTCCAGCAGCCCATCCGCGCGGCGGTTGCCGCGCAGCACTTGAACACCATCAATAATACCTGCATAGCGAAACATATCCGGTACTCCGTTTTGGTCGAAGTCGCGCAGCATCGTCCAACTACGGTTATCGTCAGGGAAGTAGGCTACAAGACCAGGTGCTACCTCATAGTTTCCATTACCATCACCTTTTAGTGCCAGGTTCACTTCTCCAGCCTTATCGAAGATGTAGAGGTCATCAATGCCATCGCCATCCAGATCAGCCGCCTGGGTTTGGGGAGCGTTCAGGCCGCCAAACCAGGCAAGCGGCAGTTCACGCCCATTTTGGGAGACGGTTGGATAAGCGGGGCTGAGCTCTATAGCCTGAGCGCTCAGAAGAGTAGCCGTTAGGGTCAAGGCCGTTAAGAGAAGCAGTTTCATTGGTGGCAGATTTATAAATGCTGTGGGCTCAACAATCTCTGTGTTATCTTGCCCACGTTAAACCTTACGCTATGCCCCACCCAAAGTTTATCTTATTAGCCTTAATTCTTAGTCTGCTAACGGCCATATCGCCAATTCATGCGCAAGATAACAGTGGCGCCTGGCTTAATAACATTAGCCTAAAGGACGGCAAGGTGGATGTACCGGTCACGGTAGACAGTGTTAAGCTGGACGGAGAAATGATGGCTATTTCTACCACCGACGGGCGCCGTGCGCTGGCCCTTTCTCCGGGCCTCCACCTACTGAAAGAAGGTGAAAATGCGGAACTCTACCATGTCTCTGACGCTCCGGGTAACGGGCCGAACAAACTGCGCCGTATCCCGCTGTGGCTATCTATTCTACCGCCACTGATCGCGATCGGGCTGGCCCTGATCTTCAAGGAAGTTCTCATTTCCCTGTTCGCGGGTATTTGGGTTGGTGCGTTCATTGCCGGAGGGCTTCGGTTCGAGGGTTTTCTTGGCGTCATCAAAGCATTGATGACCACCGTAGAAAAGTACGTCATCAATGCCCTCAACGACGGCGGGCACCTCAGCATCATCGTTTTCAGTCTTTTGGTAGGTGGCATGGTTGCCATCATCAGTCGGAACGGTGGCATGGCTGGTGTAGTACAACGGATGACGAAGTACGCTAAAACGCCAAAATCAGCTCAGTTCATTACCTGGTTGCTAGGCGTGGGAATTTTCTTTGACGACTACGCCAACACGCTTATAGTCGGGAATACAATGCGCTCCGTCACGGATAAATTTCGGATCAGTCGCGAGAAACTGGCTTACATCGTCGACTCTACCGCTGCTCCGGTAGCCTCCATTGCCTTCATTACCACCTGGATCGGTGCCGAGCTAGGCTATATAGGAGACGGTATCAAAGGCATTGCAGGCCTGGAAGATCTAACGCCCTACGCCATTTTTCTGCAAAGCCTGAAGTACAGCTTCTACCCTATCCTTACCCTCGGCTTCATCCTTTTCATCGTCCTGACGAAGCGCGATTTCGGCACCATGCTTAAGGCAGAACAACGCGCACGGGAGACGGGTCTGGTAAAAGACAAAAGCACCGAAGGTGAACACGTAGAGGAGACAGAAGACCTCAGTCCGGTAGCCGGCGCGCCTTTGCGCGCGCGCAACGCCATCATTCCCGTTCTGACGGTCATCCTGATGACGATCATTGGCTTAGCGGACACCGGTCTCAGCGCTGTGTATGGTGGTCTGGAGAACCCTCCGGCCTCCGACGGTTGGGGAGCAACCTGGGCGGCGATGGACGGCGGCTTTTTTGGTAAGCTCGGAGAAATCGTCGGATCAGCAGACAGCTACATCGCGCTGCTCTGGGCCTCCATCAGCGGAGTAGTGATGGCCATCATCCTTACCGTAAGCCAGCGCATCATGAACATCGGGCAGACGATGGGCAGCCTCACTTCGGGCTTCAAGGCGATGTTCTCCGCCATCATGATTCTTACCCTGGCCTGGGCGCTGGCGCTCACTACGGAAGACTTGCATACGGCGAACTTCCTTGTTGATCTGCTTGGCAAAGACCTCAACCCCTATTTTATTCCCCCACTCATTTTTGTACTCGCGGCCCTGGTCAGTTTCAGTACGGGCTCCAGCTGGAGTACGATGGCCATCCTCTACCCCATCGCTATTCCACTTACCTGGGCTGTGGCGATGAACGCGGGCTGGGAGATTGATGCAGCGCACGGATTACTTTTCAACGTTATTTCCATCGTGCTTGCCGCAAGCGTGCTGGGCGATCATTGTTCTCCGATTTCAGACACGACCATCCTGTCCAGCCTCGCCTCAGACTGTAATCACATCGATCACGTACGGACACAGCTGCCCTACGCACTCACGGTTGGCATTACGGCTTTGGTACTCGGCACGCTGGCCTCTATGCTAGGTGGTGGTTGGGGCCTTTGTTCTCTACTCATGCTCATCGGCCTTGGCTTTCTGTACTTCATCGTTCGGTGGCAAGGGACGGTGGTGGATGCGTAAACTGTTGTCGGTTGTCGGTTGTCGGTTTTGGTGGCGCGGACGCGGGTGCGGTGTTTGGGTTTCCGGGCGAGTTCGCCTCCATCAACCTTCTCTGCACCTGCGGCCGCGCCCTCACGAATAATAGCTGAACGCCCGCAAATACTAGTTATAGCCAGTCATCCCACAAATTATTCCGACCTTAGCGTCTGCTTCGTTAGAGAAGTTCGTTTAAGCCAACATTCATGTCTAAGATCAAAGATTTTTTTCTCGGCAACATCAGCAATGAGAATCACCGCAAGACCATCGTCTGGCTCTGGCGGTTGGTATTTCTGGCACCACTCCTGTTCATCCTTTTCTGGGTGGGCTTGAGTTTCACCAATCTCCCCTCGGTAACCGAGCTGGAAAACCCAAAAAATAACGAAGCCAGTCGGGTACTGGCCGAGGATGGTTCCGTTCTTGGCCGCTACTACCTGGAAAACCGGGTGATGGTAGACTATGACGAACTTGGTCCACACATCGAGGCCGCTCTGGTCTCTACCGAAGACGAACGGTACTACGGCCACAGTGGTATCGACTTCCGTGCCTTTGCCCGGGCCGTCATCAAAACCGGTATCATGGGCAATAAAGCTTCCGGCGGTGGATCTACCATTACGCAGCAGCTAGCGCGTTTACTGTTCACCGAAGGCGGACGTAGTAAAAAAAGCAGTGTTGCAGTATATCAAAAATTGCGGGAATGGCTCATTTCCGTTCAATTGGAGCGGAAGTACACCAAGGAGGAAATCATGGCCATGTACCTCAACCGGTATGATTTCATCAACGGTGCACAGGGCATCCGTGCTGCCAGCGAAAACTACTTCGGGGGTAAGCGCCCTTCCGACCTAGAGGTTCATGAAGCTGCTACCCTGGTTGGGATGCTAAAAAACTCCAGCTACTACAACCCTCTACGTCGCCCCAAGCTCGTTGTGGAACGCAGAAACACCGTACTGGCCCAAATGGTCCGCAACAATCGCTTGACCCAAGAAGAGTTTGAGCGCCTCAAAGCCCTGCCCCTAGGAGTTAACTTCAGCGTTCAGAAGCACGACGATGGCATGGCCCCTTACTTCCGGCAGGTGCTCAAAGAAGAGGCTAAGAAAATCCTTTCCGAAAAACGCTACTACAAAAGCAGCGGCGAGCGCTATAACGTAGACCTCGATGGTCTCACGCTCTATACCACCATCAACCCTCATATGCAGAAGCACGCCGAAGAACAGGCACTGAAACATATGAAGGGTCTCCAAAAAGAATTTTTCCGCCACTGGCGCAACGAAGACCCCTGGACCTACGAAAGCCCCACTTCCGAAACGGAAGTAAGCCTCGAATACCGTACCGAAAGCCTGCAGCGCGATATTCGTAACTCTACGCGCTACCAAAAACTACGTTCGGCGCTTCTTCTCCCCGCCATTCGGAAGGTGAACGCACAACTAGACTTCACTTTTCATACCGATGATCGTGAGATTGACCGGATGATCCGGGAAGAGAGTGAAGGAGGCGTTTTCCGTGACCTCATCCGCCGCAAGCTCGTCAGTCGAAATCTCGCCAATGCGCACAAGAAAGTGATGAAGCACGAAACCTTCCGCCAGTTAAAAACTGCCTGGAAGAAGCTTCAGAAAAAGGTCGATGAAGACTTTAATAAAGAAGTAAAAATGCGCGTCTTCACCTACGACCGGGCCAAGATGGAGACGGACACCGTGATGACGCCGCTAGACAGCGTTCGCTACCACAAGATGATTCTTCAGATCGGGAGTATGTCCGTAGAACCCACTACCGGCTTTGTTCGTACCTGGGTCGGTGGAACAAATTTCAAGTGGTTCCAATTTGACCACGTGACCACCAAGCGCCAGGTTGGTTCTACCTTCAAGCCCCTCGTGTACGCCACCTCCGTCGACCTCCGTGGCATCAGCCCCTGTTTTGAGGTTTTAGACCAACCGATCACCATCGCCCCCGGTGATGGTAGCTTCTACCTACGAAAGCCCTGGACGCCACGCAACGCCAACGACAACTATAGTGGTAACTTCATGAACCTCTACCATGGTCTGAAAAACTCCGTCAACACCGTTTCCGCTTACTTGATGCAGGAGCTTGGTTCCACCGAACCCGTTCGCACCCTGGCTTCCAATATGGGCGTTCCGAAAGAAGACGTACCGGATGCCCCTTCTATCGCTCTCGGCTCGGTAGACCTCACAGTACAACAAATGACCGGCGCTTACACCACCTTCGGCAACAACGGAATTTTCAATAAGCCGGTCTTCCTCAAGAAGATTGAAGACCGTACCGGACGCGTAATCTATAAGCACGTTGAAGAAAAACGCCGTGCCATTAGCCCCGCGGCCAACTTTGTAATGGTTCGCATGCTACAGCAAGCTTCCGTCGGTGCTCTTGGCGGCGTCAAAGGCCCCGTCGGTGGTAAGACCGGAACCACCAACGACCAAACCGATGGTTGGTACATGGGTCTCACCCCCGAGCTCATTGTCGGTACCTGGGTGGGCGGAGACAACCGCTGGCTCCGCTTCCGAAGCCTCCGTTACGGTAGCGGTGCCCATATGGCAAAGCCTTTCTTCCGCCAGTTCGTGAAGGCCGCCCAGAAAGATGAAAAGGTAGCCTGGAATACCAGACGCGACTTCTACCGCCCGCGCGGAGATCTCGGCATCGAACTAGACTGTGAAGCTTATTCCAGTGGCGACAATGATGATATTCTCGAAGGGAAAGACAGTCTTTTCCTCCTGCCTGATGATCCGTTCGGCGGTGGCGGTATCAACAACGACCCTGATTTTTAGGGGGTGATCCGGTTTCTGTTAAAATTAAAGAGCGCACTCGCCTTAGGCGAGTGCGCTCTTTAATTTTAACAGAAACCGGATCTAAATCAGTCTACAAGA
>CAYPIM010000256.1:0-7415 GCA_964410795.1 uncultured Lewinella sp.
TTCTACGGTGATTGAACACTTAGGGCGAAGTCAAAATTCGGGATGACTCATGTTTCATTTAGCCAGTTCAAAACACTACTTACATAGTGATCTTGTGTCCGCGCTTACGCTCAGCTTCGCGTAGGAGGATTTTCCGCAAGCGGATAGATTCCGGAGTAGCTTCTACGTATTCGTCACCCTGGATGTATTCTAATGCTTCTTCAAGGGTAAACTTGCGTGGAGGAACAAGGCGAGCCTTGTCATCCGCTCCGGAGGAGCGCATGTTGGTAAGTTTCTTGGTCTTGGTAACGTTGATGACGAGATCATTGGCACGGTTGTTTTCACCAATCACCTGGCCCTCGTAGATTTCTTGACCAGCTTCAACGAAGAAGCGACCACGGTCCTGAAGGTTGTTGATGGAGAAAGGAATCGCCTTGCCAAGTTCCATGGAAATTAGAGAACCATTCTGGCGGCCGGGGATATCGCCTTTGTGGGCTTGGAATTCCTTGAAACGGTGAGTCATGATGGCCTCACCCTGGGTGGCGGTGAGCATGTTAGAGCGCATGCCGATGATGCCACGGGAAGGAATCTCGAATTCGAGCGTTACACGCTCTCCTTTATTGGTCATGCTCAGCATGATGCCCTTGCGCTGGGTAACCATGTTGATGGCCGTTCCAGACATTTCTTCCGGAAGGTCAATGGTCATTTCTTCTACTGGCTCAGACTTGATGCCGTCAATTTCCTTGATGATTACCTGTGGCTGGCCGATCTGAAGTTCGTAACCTTCACGACGCATCGTCTCGATGAGGACGGAAAGGTGCATTACGCCACGACCGAAAACGCGGAAAGTGTCAGCGCTCTCGGTTTCTTCTACCCGAAGGGCAAGGTTGCGCTCAAGTTCGGCTGTGAGGCGATCTTTGATGTGGCGGCTGGTTACGTATTTACCTTCCTTACCGAAGAAAGGAGAATCGTTGATCGTGAAGCTCATCGAGAGGGTAGGCTCATCAATGGCAATGGTGGGCAGCGCTTCGGGGTTTTCAGAGTGGGCGATGGTGTCGCCAATGTCGAATCCTTCAGCACCAAACACGGCACAGATGTCACCAGTCTGTACCTCGTCTACTTCTACGCGGCCAAAGCCTTCATAGACGTAAAGGTTACGAGCTTTACCTTTGGTTTGCTTGCCTTCCCGGTCAATCAGTATCAGCTGTTGATTTTGCTTCAGCGTACCGCGGTTTAGGCGGCCAATAGCCATGCGGCCAATGTACTTACTGAATTCGATGCTGGTAACCAGCATCTGCGTATTGCCTTCTTCCGCTTGGTGCTCAGGAACGTGCTCCAGAATGGCATCAAGCAGTGGAACGATGGAATCGGTCTCATTTCTCCAGTCAGTGCTCATCCACCCATTTTTGGCAGAGCCGTAAATGGTAGGGAAGTCGAGTTGCTCTTCGGTCGCGTCAAGCGAGAACATTAGATCGAAAACCATTTCGTGCACCTCCTCTGGCGTACAGTTTGGTTTGTCAACCTTGTTAACGACTACAAGAGGATTGAGGCCAAGCTTCAGCGCCTTGTCCATTACGAAACGCGTCTGGGGCATTGGGCCTTCAAAAGCATCCACGAGTAGTAGAACTCCGTCAGCCATATTAAGGACACGCTCTACCTCACCGCCAAAATCGGCGTGACCAGGCGTGTCGATGATGTTGATCTTGGTGCCCTTATAATTGATGGATACGTTCTTTGCCAGAATGGTGATTCCGCGCTCACGCTCTTGATCGTTGCTGTCCATGATCAGCTCGCCGGGCTTCTCGTGATCACCGAATAACTGACCGGCGAGGAGCATTTTGTCAACCAGGGTAGTTTTACCGTGGTCTACGTGAGCGATGATGGCTATATTTCTAATGGACTTCATAAAAGGCTAAGTTGGGGGTAGCTTGCGCTAAGAAGGCGCAAAGGTACGGGTTTTTGACGTAGTACCAAGGAAAAAGTCATAGGTGTATTTGTTAAGTCTATGTATTCTCAGGCGCGGCCGCAGGTGCAGGGTAGGTTAAGGGAAAGTGAATGAAACTAAAGCAAAGGATCTAAAGGATGCTTAAGCCAAGAAGAAAGCCCGCTCCAACCGAAGTTGAAGCGGGCCATCCTTGTCTCGCGAGATCAAAGCCTCGTTTGATTTCTCGTGTGCTTAGTACAGGTACTCCAGAGCAACCCGGTCGTAGAAACCGAACTCACCGTCTTCATTAGAGCTGAAGCAAGCCAGCATGACAGAGTTGGAGTCAAATCCAGTTGGGGTGCCGGGAATGTGTACCGCTCCGGTGGAACCCGCACTTTCGCCAGACTGGCCACAAGACTGGCGGCTAAACCAGTCTGTATGACGAAGACCCATACAGTGACCGATCTCGTGAGTGATCACGTGCTCGTTGGTGTTGGTGTTATAGTTGTTCATGCCGTTGTAGATCTGAACCCACTTGTACGGCCGGCCACCGCTGGGGAAGCCTGCTACACCGCCAGCACCATTATTGTTGATGTTGCGGTAAACTACAATGTCGGCATTTGTACTTGCCGCGAACGAGAGCGTGAAGGTCTTGTTTGTGTTCAGCGCATTGTAGTTATTGACCGCCCAACTTGTAGCAGTACGCATCTTATTGGTCAGGTTGTACCCGCTACCAGTGTACCCGATAACACTAATGTTGTTGTCAGAAACTAGGTTGTTGGTACGGTATTGCTTCTCGCCAGCAGCATCCATGCTCTGGAGTTCGCGAAGTTGTTCTTCTGTGACGTCTACGTCACCGTCAAGGCGGTACATGGTTTCGGTGGTTCCGTCGGGGCGGGTCTCAGTGACCTTCTCTATGGAGCCGAAGTCAAGGGAATGACCATTTACGTGCTCAGTGACGGCGTCACCAAATTCATAAGCGGGCATGTTGGTCTCACCATCTTCGTTTTCATCTACGATGAACGAGAGGTCAGTAGTGGGAGCGAGCTGTTCGGTTACGGCATTGTCCGGAGTACAGCTGGTAAGGGCAAAGAGGCCGCAGGCGGCCACTGCTAAGAACGTGGTTTTCATGTATGTATGTGATTTAAAAATTAAAAATCAAGTATGTGATAAAATCGGCAACGATTAATAGAAGACATAGAATTATCATTTATCCAGGCGGCGCCTCCGGGATATAGAAATTAAATAGTCTTCCTTGCACCGTGCCGGTGATTGGTTCCTAAATTATTAGTTACTGGAATTTAAGTCGTTGGTTTCTGCACTTTGTGCAGGAAATGTTTAAGTATGTGAATTCTAACGGAGAAGATCGCTTACAAAGTGTAATTAACCTTCCTTTCAGGCCAAGGTATAAAGAAAATTCTAAATTGCGTGAGTTTTGCGAAAATATTATTCTTATTCCGAATCTTCGGCTTTTATTGGCTTAATGGCTTGAATTCTGTGCCTAAGTTGTATATCGCAGAATAATATTTTGACAATGGAGGTTTGCTAGCTTTATTATCGGGTGGATTTTGAAACCGTAAAATAAACTTGGCTTTTGCGCTGTATTTTATTTTGTTTCGAACGTAGTGGGATTTAAATTCGTTGCAATAACAATCCTTTTACGTAAATAAAAAAATACCCGATGCCTATATTATTACTCCTGTTTGGTGTTTTCTTTCCTCGAATAGTTATCGTGGTCCTGTATTTTTTTACGGGATGGTTTAGTGATTCTTTTAATGGCATTCTTTTGCCGATTCTAGGGTTCCTGTTTTTGCCCGTTACCCTTCTTTGGTACGGAATTGTCCAATACTTCTATGGCGGTGCCTGGACGATGATACCTACTATTGGTATGGTCTTAGCCGTCCTGCTTGATCTTGGGCTGATTGGCCGTGGGGCTAAAAGGAAACGATAAGTTGTCCGGTTGTAAAGATCAGACCATCCGGGAAGATCGAGCACTCGAACTTTGACATTGCACCTGCGGCCGCGCCAGGAATACAGCCTTAGTGTAGATTGGTCCTTAACAAATCTTAATTCCTCTTAACCCTACTATAAGCAACCAGAAGGGTGAAAAAGCCGTGCTTAGTAGTAAGAAAGGTGACCATGTATCACCTGGTTAAGTTCCCCTGTTATGACACGCCTGACTCACATCCCCGCTATTCTTTGCCTTGCTTTTCTTACGCTGGTGTTTACTGCCTGTGGCTCCATTGATAAACTTGTAGAGCAAGGGAATTACGAAGAGGCTGTCCGTATTGCGCAGAAGCGCCTGACCGGAAAGCAGAAGAAAAACCCTAAATACGTACTTGCCCTTGAAACGGCCTTCAATAAAATGACCGCTGCGGATATGGAACGTGCGCGTCGTAAAGCATCTTCGGGCAATCCTAATTGGGCTGAGATTGCAGCTGTCTACGAAAGAATACAGCGTCGCCAAGATGCGTTAAGCCCATTATTACCACTTGTGGACAAGAATGGCTACCAGGCTGAATTTCGCTTCGCCCGTCTTAGTGGTTTGATTGCCGATGCAGAGAATAAAGCCGCAGCTCAGTACTACGCAGATGCAATCGCTCTGCTGGCCGAAGCCCGTGCCGGGAACAAGTCCGCTGGTCGTCGTGCCTACAGCGCCTTCGGCCGTGTTGAGAACTACCGCGCTGGTTACCGTGATGCCAATGCTTTACGCGCCGAAGCCCGTGAACTCGGTAAGGTGTACGTTTCCGTTCAGATGGTAAATCAGACCGGTGGCTTCTTGCCGCGCAACTTTGAACGCGAATTGTTGCGCCCTGAAGGTCGCGTTCTGGATGATAACTGGAGGTTTTATGACTTCACGCCCGTTCCAGGTAAGGCCTACGACTACAATGCCCGTATAGTGATCAACGACATCCAGGTAAGCCCTGAGCGCGTAAACGAACGCGCTTACATTGACGAAAGAGAAATCACCGACGGTACGGAATACGTGCTTGACGCCAACGGCAATGTTGCCAAGGATACCCTTGGTAACGACATCACTCGCCCCCGCAGAGTAATTGTCCGCGCGAATGTGCTTGAGGTACTCCAGCTTAAGACGGTACTGGTGTCCGGAAGCCTTGAACTCTTCGACGTTCAGAACCAGCGTGTTGTCGATCGAGATCGCCTGACCGCTGAGGCTTCTTTCGAAAACTATGCAAGTACTTTTCGTGGAGACCGCCGTGCGCTGAGCCGTGATACGCGCCGTTACCTTGGCAACCGGCCAGTGCAGTTCCCAACGGATGAATCCCTTATCCTGGAAGCCGCAGATGTGCTTAAGCCGCGCCTTACGGAACGGTTGGGGCGCAGCTCCAGGGTGATTTAGAGTCTGGAGTCTGGAGTTGGCGGTAGCTACTCCAGGCTCCAAACTCCCTCACCCCTGACTCCCAATCTGCTTCCGGTAAACTTCTGCAAATCGCCGATGACCGAGCAGGTAATAATGAAGGATGATGCTGTCCGCTACGCGGCCAATTTCAGTACGGTCTTCGCCAATTTTAGCGTCCATGATTTGTTGACTCCGTTCTTTTCTTCGCCCGAGCCAAAGCCACAGATGGCCATAGAAATGTAGATGGGCTCTTAAGATTGAACTTATATGAGCAAAATTGCCTTGGGTCAGAAATAATACTCCAGCTACGCCGTCAAGCACGAGCCGAACGGGCAACCACCAGAAAAGTCTGCTCACCGGTTCGTTCTTAAAACTCGTCGTAAGGGTATTACGAAAATTGAGATAGGTCTTACGGGGGGTATTGTAATTCAGGGTTCCTCCTCCGACATGATAAACAACCGACGTTGGTTCTACCATGATCTTGTATCCCGCACGTTTCATACGCCAGCAAAGGTCAATCTCTTCAGCGTGCGCAAAGTACTCTGGCTCAAAGCCCCCAAGGGCATGAAAGAGACCTGCTCGGCAGAAGAACGCAGCGCCCGATGCCCAAAATATTTCTGTCCGCCCGTCGTATTGCCCTTCATCTCTTTCTGTATGGGTGAAGATTCTGCCCCGGCAGAAAGGGTAGTCCAGGTAATCAAGGTAGCCGCCGGCGGCGCCGGCGTATTCAAAACGATCATGGTCGGCTTCTGCCAGGATTTTTGGCTGAGCAGCCCCAATTGTTTTGTCTTTGAACAATGGTACGATGCTGGTGACCCAATCCATTGTTACCCGAACGTCACTGTTGAGCAAAACATAGAGTTCTGCCTTTACTTGCATCATCGCCATGTTGTAACCATTGGCGAAACCATAGTTCTCGGGCAACTCAATGAGTTCTACGGTTGGGTGAATTTCTTTCATCCAAATGACGGAGTCGTCCGTGCTTAGATTGTCAGCTACGATCACCCGAGCGTAAGGAGGTAGGCTTTCTATTACCCCTGGGAGATACTTTTCAAGATAACCCTGTCCGTTATAATTTAAGATTACGATCGCAGTATCCGGAGTATAATCGCCTTCCGTTGAGTCTATAGGTTCTGGTTGTTGAAGCGCAATTTTGGCGGCTTTTTCATCTTTTGCTAATTGTTCCTTTAGTGCATCAAGACCATCCAATTCCATGTCTCCGCGCAGGTGGTCAACGAAAGTAACGGTAAGTGTTTCCCCGTACAAATCTTCATTAAAATCGAAAATATTGAGCTCTATGACAACACCCCGTCCATCGTTCAGGCTAGGTCGATCTCCGATGTATAGCATTCCCTCCATTTCTCGGGCCAGCCATTTTACCCGAACGGCATAAATTCCGTTTTGAGGAATTAGCTTAAGCTGATGAGACGGCTGGATATTGGCAGTAGGGAAGCCTATTGTTCTTCCGATCTTACGGCCCTCAATCACCGTGCCGGTAATTTCGTAAGGTCGCCCTAGTAGTGTATGAGCTGTGGCTACCTCGCCACCTAGCAGTGCATTGCGCACCTTTGTAGAGCTTACCGTTATATCGTTTACTTCCTGGGCATCAATCTCAATAACCTCGTAGCCTAGTTCATCGCCATGGTGGCGCAAGTAAGCTAAGTCCCCCTTTCTGTCTTTACCGTACCGGTGGTCGTAGCCAATTACTATTCGTTCTGGGCTGCAGTGCTTAACCAGAAAGTTACGAATGTACTCTTCTGGTGTTTGCTGGCTAAATGCCATTGTGAACGGGACGACCACCAGATGGTCAATACCAGCTGCTTCACAACAGGCTGCTTTTTCCGGTGTGGTGGTTAGTAATCGTAAGGAGTCATCTTCCGGGCGTAGTACGGAGCGGGGGTGGGGGTCGAAAGTAATTACGATGGATTCACCGCCTCGCCTTTCGGCTAGCCGACGGATGCGGGCCAGTAATTGTTGATGCCCCCGGTGCACACCATCAAAGCTGCCAATCGTTATGATTGCACGGCGGAAACGGGGCAGGTTTTCTAACTGGTAGTGAATCTTCATTCGTGATGGGGCAAAAAGCAAAAGTTTTTGGGCGCGGACGCGGGTGCAAGGTAAGGACTCCGGCGGAGTTGCACCCCTATTTTG
>CAYPIM010000257.1:0-2632 GCA_964410795.1 uncultured Lewinella sp.
GTATCCGTAGGCTCTTATAGCAGCGCGCTTGACCCGAAAAACGTAGTCCTCACCATCGACGGCAAAGAATATCCCATCGGCCCGGACGGCACCGCAAAGTTCCAGACTTCCGAACGTAAGCGTGGCCAGCATACGTTGAAAACGAAGGTAGTAGTAACCAATCCGCTAACCGGAAGGGTGCAATCTGGGGAAGGCAGCTATACCTATGAAGTATACTAGAAATGACCTCACCCCAATCCATTCCGCCCAATGACGCCGGCATACCACTTGGCCGAAGCCTTAGGGGTACGCTCCAGCGTATCGAAGTTGATGTGGATCATTCCGAAGCGTTTGTCGTAGCCGCTGGCCCACTCGAAGTTGTCCATTAGGGACCAGACAAAGTAGCCGCGCAGGTCTGCTCCTTGCTGGATGGCCTCATGGCAGGCTCCGAGATAGCCATCCAGGAAAGCGATGCGGCGCGGGTCGTTGACTTTCCCATCGACCAACTCGTCGGGCATCGCACAGCCGTTTTCGGTTATGTAGATCGGCGGGCTGTCGTAGCGTTCGGTAATCCAGAGGAGGAGATCACGCAGGCCCCAGGGGACTACGGGCCACTGCATATCGGTCAGGTCCCAGTCTGGGTCTGCGGTAAGGGCAACGTACTGGTCTTCGTAAACGCCTCCGTTGGCGTAGATATAGTTCTCCACGGTTTGGCCTTCCGGTACGTCGGAGGCGTACATGGTGTTGTAGTGGTTGAGACCGAAGAAATCTGAACTGCCTTTTATTAGCGCCTTTTCTTCGTCGGTAAACTTTGGTAGCCGATCACCGACGCGGTCTTTCATCACCTGCGGGTAGTCACCAAAGTAAAGCGGATCGGTAAACCAGGCGAGGAAGAATTCGAGGGAGCGCTGGGCTGCTGCGACATCTTCGGGCTTGTCGGTTTTGGGTTTTCGCCAGTCGCAGTTATTGGTCATCCCGATTTGCCCATCCTGACTTTGCTTGAAGTCGTCGTTGTAGACTTTGGCGGCTTTGGCGTGGCCCAGAATGAGGTGATGGGCGGCGAGGTAGCATTCGCGGTTAGACTTGCGGCCGGGGGCGAAGACCCCGTCGTAGTAGCCCAGGATGGCCATTACCCAGCTTTCGTTCATTGTGATCCAATGCTTCACGCGGTCGCCGAAGGCGGCGAAGCAGATGCGGGCGTAGTCGGCGAAGATGTCGGCCATCGCAGGGTTGAGCCATCCGTCATCTTCCACCTGGAGGGCGGCGGGCAGGTCCCAATGGTGAAGGGTAATCCAGGGCTCGATGCCATTGGCCAGGAGTTCATCAATCAGGCGGTTGTAGAAGGCGATACCTTCTTTGTTGCCTTCTCCTTTCCCATCGGGTTGGATGCGGCTCCAGGCGATGCTGAAACGGTAAGCTTTCAGGCCCATCTTCGCCATCAGGGCAACGTCCTCTTTATAGCGATGATAATGGTCACAGGCCCGGTCCCCATTTTCGGCTTTTGCCGTCCGGCCGGGGGTATGACTGAATACGTCCCAAATGTGGAGGCCCTTACCGCCTTCGAGCCAGGCGCCTTCGATTTGGTAACTGGACGTAGCGGAACCCCAGACGAAGTTTTCGGGGAAGTATTTGGTCATAGCTTTAGAAATTTTGGCCAAGATAACTCAGGATTAGGGTGCGATCTTTCATTTTTAATAGAGGCTGGAAATCAAAAATATCAAGCGGTATGAGAACTTGTTCTGAATGAATTCTCTTTCTGAACCAGTTCTCTATTTGAAAGAATACCAGCCAGGTCAACGACTAGTAAAAGGCACCGAAAACCGGTAAAGATCATCTGCTGCAGCAGTGTTCGGGAAAATCGTCCGCGCTTCCGCTTCGTGATCCGCTGAAGATTCGTAACGGGTACTATAATGGCCGAGTACGAGCTGGCCGGCCTGAGCGGCAAGTGCCGTTCTGGCAGCATCCTTCGCGGTGGAGTGGCCTTTTTGTGCGGCGTCTCCTGCCATGTCTTCGAGGAAAGTCGCTTCGTGGTAAAGCAAGTCTACGCCTCGAATGTAATCAGCGAGTTCTGGAAAATGTATGGTGTCCGAGCAGTGGGCATACCTGCGGGGTGGTGGAGGCAGTGTTACCAACTTGGCGTTGGGAATCATCGTTCCATCAGCAAGGTGATAATCTGCACCAGCTTTGATTTTTTTGATTTCCGGCCAGGGAATATCGAATTCCGCTATGGCTTCTTTGCGAATGTTGGCTTCCCGCACGCGTTCCTGCAGCAAGTAACCATTCGTCTCAATGCGGTGCTTAAGCGGGAAAGTGAAAACTTCCAGGTTCCCGATATCGGGAAGTTGAAATAGTCCATCGGAATGGACGGTATGGAAGTTAATTGGGAACCTTAGCGGATACTTGTCCAGTTCAAGCAGGGCTTCAAGGCGCGGCCGCAGGTGCAAGGGAGAGGTAATGGAGAGCGGACTTGTCCGGCCCTGCATGGACAAAGAGGAAAGCAAAGGGGCTAGCCCAAAGTAGTGGTCTCCGTGAAGATGAGTGATCAGGATATGAGCAACCTTTCCCATTCCCAGGCCAGCCTTGAGGAGTTGTCGTTGGGTGTTTTCTGCACAGTCGATGAGCACATCGGTCGTGTCTGTCCGAAGCATGGCTG
>CAYPIM010000257.1:2732-7281 GCA_964410795.1 uncultured Lewinella sp.
TCCTCTCCTTCTCCCTGTAAGTCCCGCTGGAGTTCCTCCATCATAATGAAGTCTGAGCTTTCGGAAACGGTGGGTAGAATGGTGAGAACAGAGTCTACTTTAGAGATTTCTACCAGGCGCTTCACGGCTGGGTGATCTACGCCGGTAACGACGAAGGTGCCCAGGTTGCTCCAAAGGCGGCGCGCGGTGAGAATGGCACTTAGGCCGGAGCTGTCGACGTAGTGCACGTCACTAAGATCGAGGATGAGGTTGGTAATGCCTTCATTGGCCAAAATGACAAACTCAGACTTGAGCTTTGGAGCTACGGCGGAGTTGAGGTTTTCTTCCTGTGGCTTAATGAGGGTGTAACGTTCCTGCTTGTCGATGCTGAATTTCATGCTTTCAAATTTTTCGCAAAGGTAGTGTTTGCGCTGTATTAATGGTTTATACTCCTTTCGGCTACTGCGACGGCGAGGCTTTTAACAACGCCGGACGTGAAAAGTACCCGTCAAAAACCGACTGAGGGGCCAAGGGAATAGGAGATCAGCACAAAGTGTGCCAAGATGGTCGGATTACTACATCAGCGTTTTACCAAACCCTTAAAATCGGGCAGGAGTTCGCCGAATTGACAACCAACTAAACCCAACGCTTGTTGCGTAAACAGAGTGATGATTTTCACCGGCGATATGTCAGGTAGTTTTGTCAGGGCGAAGTGGTGGCACGGTTATTCCTCTTTAGACTTTATATTTAGGTCTCGTTCGCCAAACTTTGCTCCTTGGTTCTGACGTTTCACCTGCGGCCGCGCCCCGCAACTGATGCTAACTAATAACCGTTAAGAGCAGCAGCAAGATCGACCTGAAAAGCAAACCACGAAAATTTATAAAAATGAATCCGAGCCAAAGAGAATTCAATCCCGAGATAAAGAAGGCTATGGCCCGCGGGAAGATGGAAGCAGAAAAGATGGGACACGCCTACGTTGGGCCGGAACATCTTTTGCTTGGTGTCTTATCGATGCCTAATACGTTGGCCGCGCGCGTTTTGCGTAACCTGGCTGTTGATATTCAGGCATTGAAAGACACTGTGCGCCAAAACGTACACCGTAACGGCGGCCAGGCCAGTGGCCACACAATTTCTCAATTACCCTTGAATGATAAGGCCGACCGTGTCCTTAAAGTTACCTTTCTGGAAGCCAAGGCGCTTAAAACTTCTGTGGTGAGCCCCGAACATCTAATTTTATCTATCCTCCGTAACAAAGAACTGCCTGCAACCAAAATTTTGCGCCAGTTTGAAGTGGAGTATGACATCTATAAAGCAGAACTCGATTACGTGAAAGACGAAAAAGATTTTACTGAAGATACCACCTTGCCCCTCAACGAAGCGCCGGGTGATGACGAACAATTTGAAGAAGAAGGCGGTCAGGGCCGAGACTTTCAGGGCGGCCAGCGCAAAGGCGCCGGCAACTCCAAAAGCCGCACCCCCGTGCTCGATAATTTCGGACGCGATATTACCGCCCTGGCCGATATGGACAAGCTCGATCCCATCATCGGGCGGGAAACTGAGATTGAGCGCGTGAGCCAGATCTTGAGCCGGCGTAAGAAGAATAACCCGATCCTAATCGGCGAGCCTGGCGTAGGTAAAACCGCCATCGTGGAGGGCCTTGCGCTCCGCATCAAAGAAAAAAAGGTGAGCCGTACCCTTTTCGATAAGCGCATCGTAATGCTTGATTTGGCCGCTCTCGTTGCCGGAACCAAGTACCGTGGCCAGTTTGAAGAACGAATGAAGGCCATCATGACTGAGCTCGAAAAGAGCCGTGATGTAATTCTGTTCATTGACGAGATCCACACCATTGTTGGTGCAGGGGGGGCCACAGGATCATTGGATGCTTCCAACATCTTCAAACCCGCCCTCGCAAGGGGAGAACTCCAATGCATCGGTGCCTCCACGCTGGACGAATACCGCCAGCATATCGAAAAAGATGGCGCCCTGGATCGTCGCTTCCAGAAAGTTCTCGTCAATCCGCCGAGTCCGGAAGAAGCCGTTCACATCCTGAACAACATCAAAAGCAAGTACGAAGACTTCCACCATGTGGAATATTCAGATGATGCCATTGAAGCTTGCGTCAAGTTCTCCGACCGGTACATCACCGATCGCTTCCTGCCGGATAAAGCCATCGATGTACTCGATGAAGTTGGCGCCCGTACTCACCTTAAGAACATTGTCGTCCCGAAATCCATTGAGGAGATCGAGGAGCAGATAGAAGCGGTGAAGGTGGAGAAAAACAATGCTGTCAAAGACCAGCAGTACGAGAAAGCTGCTGATCTGCGTGATCAGGAAAGTAAGCTGCAACGCTCGTTGGAGGAGGCCCAGGCGAAGTGGGAGGAAGAATCCCGCAACGCTCGCTACCCGGTCAATGAAGAAGATATTGCCGAAGTAGTGTCTATGATGACGGGTATCCCAGTAAACCGTGTCGCTCAGAACGAGAGTAAGAAGCTCGTCGGCATGGCTGACGACCTCAAAGGAGCGGTGATCGGGCAAGACAGTGCCATCGAAAAAGTAACCAAGGCCATCCAGCGCAACCGCGTTGGACTGAAGGACCCAAGCAAACCCATCGGTACGTTCATCTTCCTTGGCCCTACCGGTGTAGGTAAAACGGAGCTGGCCAAGGTCTTGGCTAAGTACATCTTCGATAGTGAAGATAGCCTGATCCGTATCGATATGTCTGAGTATATGGAGAAGTTCTCCGTGAGCCGCCTAATTGGTGCGCCTCCCGGATACGTAGGTTACGAAGAAGGTGGTCAGCTGACGGAGAAGGTCCGCCGCAAGCCTTACAGTGTTATCCTGCTCGATGAAATTGAGAAGGCCCACCCAGATGTGTACAATATTCTGCTTCAGGTACTCGACGATGGCCAGTTGACCGACGGCATGGGCCGTAAGGTGGACTTTAAGAATACCATGATCATCATGACCTCCAACATTGGTGTACGCCAGTTGAAGGACTTCGGACAGGGCGTTGGTTTTGCCACCAAAGCCCGAACTGAGAACGCAGAGGAGAACAGCAAGGCCGTGATCAATAACGCGCTGAAGCGGACCTTCTCCCCCGAGTTCCTGAACCGGATTGACGACGTAGTGATCTTCAATAGCCTCAACCAGGAAAACATCTTCAAGATTATTGACATTGCCCTGGCCGACCTCTATAAGCGCCTCGACGGCCTCGAGTTCTCCATGACACTGAGTGATGATGCTAAGAAATTCGTAGCGGAGAAAGGCTTCGACCCTCAGTTTGGTGCCCGACCATTGCACCGTGCGATCCAGAAGTACATTGAAGATCCACTGGCAGAGTTCATCTTGAACAATAATCCTGAAGGCGGTGCTAAGCTTGTTGCTGTACTGAACGAGGAAAAGGATGGGCTTTCTATTACTCAGGAGGCTGCTGTGGCCTCTGAGTAAGTCCGGGTTCCCATCATCGACACAGAGGAAGTCAGCGGCCCGTTTCAAGGGGCGCTGACTTCGTTTTTTGCGGTAAATGCTTATTTCTAAAGACTTATCGCCGATTTCTCCTTATTTTTGTTAACACCTGAGAACTTATGGGAACATAAGTTCTTTATTAAGGGTATACAGCCCTCAGCGGAGGACGGCTGAAAACAAGACCTCCGGCATCCTCCCTTTTTTTCATTAAACACAACAGATTTTTGGGTAGACGTAAAGGCGGCGGCCGCAAACGCAATTTCCGTAGAGAAGATACTACGCCTAAGCACCGAATCAACGATATGATTCGCAGCCCCGAGGTTCGCCTCGTGGGAGATAATGTAGCTGATATTTCAAGCCAACTTAACCTTAACATCGGCCCCGGTCAGGTGCACGAATCCCGCCGCGCGAAGCAGTGGGCTCGTGATGTAGACCTCGACCTGGTAGAAATCAGCCCGAACGCTGAACCTCCGGTAGTTAAGATCATCGACTATAAGAAATTCCTCTACCAGCAAAAGCAGCGGGAAAAGGAACTCAAAGCCAATACGGTGAAGACGGTAGTCAAAGAAGTACGCTTCGGCCCTAATACCGATGACCACGACTTTGAATTCAAAGTGCGCCATGCACGCGGTTTCCTCGAAGACGGCGCTAAGGTTAAGGCCTACGTCCACTTCCGTGGCCGCTCCATCGTCTTTAAAGACCGGGGTGAGCTATTGCTGCTTCGCTTCATGAAGGAACTCGAAGACCTCGGCCAGGCAGAAGCCATGCCGAAGATGGAGAAGCGCCGGATGAACGTGATGATCCAGCCGAAGAAATCAGCAAAGTCCGCTTCCGCCAAAAAGAAAGCCGAAGCCGCTAAACGTAGCAAGGAGCTTTCTAAGCAGGCCGCAGCGAAGGTGAAACCCGCTGAGGTTGCAGCTGCTGAGGAGGAATAGTTTTTCTTTACTCCTTAAAAATTAAAAAACCCGGCTCTCTTTGGAGAGACGGGTTTTTTGATTTTTAGGGCTTAGAGTTGCGCATACAGTACAGAAATAAAAGCTTCCGGAATATGCATTAGACAGCAACCAGTGCAGTTTTTACAATCAAAATTCTTTTTTAATAAATA
>CAYPIM010000258.1:0-3558 GCA_964410795.1 uncultured Lewinella sp.
TTACGAGCGGCAGCGAGCTGCCTTGCTTTGTGCTAGTTTCAAACTTCAGCGACCACTAGTTCTTGACGATACGACTGGAGCGCAAAGCACCACTTTGGAGCTTAACTTTAAGATAATAGAGGCCAACGGGCCAATCGGAAGTGATAAGGCTGGTAGACCGTTCGCTGTGGGCAATCAGTGCTCCGGCGGCATTATGAACAAACACCTCTAGTACAGGCTCATTAGCCCGAATCGTGAGCCGGTCCGCTACTGGGTTAGGAACGATTTGGAGCTCAGCTTTACTTGCTTCCCGGATCGAAACGTCGCGCATTACCGTGGATGGGTTTGAGTAGGGGGAGGGCAGGCCATCGCGCACGGAGTAAACCCTGTACACTAGAAAGTCCTCGGTGGTAAACGGATCGGGATCCGTATAGGTCGTTGAATTAGCTGGTAAGGTAGCCACTTCGATAAAGGTCAGGCCTTCATCGCGGGAGACCTCCACTATATACCCCGTTTCCCGGCTGGCTATTTCCAGCCAGTCCAACACAACGTCTCCTTCGGTTGTCAGGATTTGGGTCAGGCGGGCCGGGGCATCTGGCAGGGCACCATTCAGGGTCCGCTGAGCAAGTTGTTCGTCGTAAAGAGAAGGTATTTCCAGTAGCTGATTCGTTTGTTCGATGTAGCCGGTTGGCTGCGCGAAAGGGCCATCACCGGAGATATTACTAAAGCAGCCGACTGCGAAATTTTGGCGCGAAGGCGGTTTCTGAATGCTCATTTTACGACTACCCTGGGTCCGAATATTCCAGGCAACGCTGTTTACGCTGGACCACCCATGGCCCGTACCTAAATTGCCCCGGTTATAGAGGGCAAGTAGGGTTTGGCCATTGGCCGATTGGAAGTTGATTTTGTCGAAAAGCAGGCCCTGGCTCCAGCGGCGGTGCCCCTCACTGGCGTTGTAGTCGAACTCGCTGAAGCAATCCGTCCAGACAATGCCGGAGGCGCTACTCGTACCATTGGAGACAAAGCTGTGTCGCCCTTCGGTGGCGTGGCACCCCTTGAAGAGGATATTGTTAGAATAAGCGCTGACGTTGAAGTTGTAACGGCGGGCTCCGGTAATCTGGGAATGAGGCCTTAAGGCGGAGCAGTCAGCAATGGTTATCCGGCTGGCGGCCCTCGTGTCTACCATGGCGAAAACAAAGTGAAGAGCGGTTACGTCTTTGATCCAGCAGTCTTCTACGTTGGCCATGTAGATGGCGGTGCGGGCGTGTTCTTCGTCGAGCTCTCCGTTAGTCATTATTTGAATGCTGAGGTTCTCTATGCCAATTTCCCTTTGCTGATTTGGTTGGTTCAGGACGTAGACCCTTGATTGGGCCAGGGCCCTTTCAAGGTGGTCGTGGATGGGAGCGTCCAGGGTGATTTTGTTTTCAGGGAGGTTAACGTCGGTAACGTAACGGTTGTAGTAGATGTCGAGGTCGCCGGGTGCCCAGGGGGCATCACTGGCGGTTTCACCGAAGCCAATGGAGGCCAGCCAGGTAGTGGTGCTTGGCTGGGTGATGATTACGTTGTCCCCGACGGAATACAACCCCGCATCGGCAACTTCCAGGGCACGGGAGCCTGCGGGGACGAAAGGACTGGTGACGTCGGAGATGGTGCCAGGGGTTTCTCCCCGCCAGTTGAGGTTACTGGTGTTTCCTACGACGATTACATCACGTAAAGCTGGGGTGTTGCCAGTGGCTATAATTTCAGCACTCTGACTTTCACCACGCAGCACCATGCCACTTTCCCGAATGAAAAGCCGGCCGGAAACGAGGTAGCTGCCACGCTCTAAAAGGAGGGCTCCCCGGTACCCGTTTTCGTCCGGGGTTAATGCCGCGACTTCGTCGAGAGCGGCCTGGATGTGCGCGGTATTGTCTTCGCCCTGGATGGCCGAAATGGTTCTGACCACAGGCACCTCCGGCAGTTCTGCTTCCCCGTTTTTGTAGCCTGCGTGGCTGAAGTCGGCGATGTAGTTGTTTTCGGTGTCGGCCACGTAGCGCATCACCCCGGTGGGGTCTTTGAAGGCGACGTTGGCAGCTTCCTGGGCAGCTAGGTTCAGACCGCAAAAGCAAAAGCATATGAGGGCGACGGTGCGCGGGTGCAGGGTGAGGTTAAAGAACATTGTAGAAAGATTGAAAATACGGATTAGTGGCTCAGGCTTCAGTTGGAAATAGAGATTTACGCGAACTTGAATTAACGTGAAGGTAAAAATAGGTTTTTGTAAAGCATTGACTTTGTCGGCATAATAATGGTCCGCTACGGTTTTGGAAAAAGGGCTGATTGTCTTTCAAGTTCCGTTATTAGTGCCCTGTAAGGATGCGTCATTTAGCGATGGGTTGATCAAAAGCCGAAGGCTGAGGTCAGCCCATCGCGAATTAGGTGGGTTGAGCGCTTATAGCGCGATTGGCGTGTATAACAATCGCGCTACAAGCGCTCACAAAGTGCCAAATCCATAACTTTGCCTAATGAATTCTATTAATCCTGACATCAAAAGCGCCGAAACCCTTCCGGCGGATTTCTATACAAGCCCAGTTCACTGGGAAGCCGCAAAAGAAAAAATATTCGCACGAAGCTGGCAGTGTCTTGGCGATGAGCAGCGCCTCTTCTCTGGCCCTGAAAACCTTCGCCCGGTCTGGTTGCTGGAAAATTACCTTAATGAGCCTTTGCTGCTCTCGAAGGCAAACGACGATATTAAATGCCTTACCAACGTCTGTACCCACCGGGGTATGCTCCTGGCCCAGCACCCAACGGCTGCACGGAAAATCGTCTGTAAATACCACGGCCGTCGCTTTTCCCTTGACGGCAAGTTTGAGTACATGCCCGAATTCAAGGAGGCCGAAGACTTCCCCCGCCCCTGTGATCATCTTCATGAGCTACCACTGAAAAAATGGCGGCAATTTCTCTTCGCCAGCCTTGATCCAAAGATTGACTTTACCGAGATCACCCGCCGGCTGGAGGAGCGGCTTTATTTTATGGACATCGAGTCTTTCACTTTTCGCCCTGAACTGACGAAGGTGTATAACGTAAGTGCCAACTGGGCTTTGTACATCGATAATTATATGGAGGGCTTTCACGTGCCGTTTGTGCATAATGACCTGGGGGCATTGCTGGACTACGGCAGCTATACGACCGAATGTTACGAACAAGTGGTGACGCAGATTGGCTACGCCAGCGGCACCGACTTTACGTTCGATCTGCCCGAAGGGCACCCAGATTATGGCCGTGACGTAACGGCCTATTATATCTGGGCGTACCCGAATTTTATGCTAAACGTTTACCCTTGGGGGATTCAGTTCAATATAGTCCGGCCAGTAACCCAAAGCTTTACCAAGGTTGAGTTTATGTACTATATCCATGATATGGAAACCTTTGAGCTAATGAACGGCGCCCAATTGGCCGAGAAGACCGAGCGGGAAGATGAGTTCGTTGTGGAGGCGGTACAGCGAGGGCTTAGGTCTCGCTTCTACGAAACTGGCCGGTTTTCTCCCCGGCGGGAGAAAGGAGTACACCGCTTTCATGAGTTGGTGGCGAAGGCTATGGGGG
>CAYPIM010000258.1:3658-7266 GCA_964410795.1 uncultured Lewinella sp.
GACCAGTTCCTGAAAACCTCCCCCAGCACCTGCGCGCCGGCGCCCTAATGCTTTGCCGGATTCTGCACCCGGAAAAGTTAATTTTTACCCCAAGGCAACCCCTTTCGGAACATCTACGTCTATTGAGCGAATAGAACATTTATTTTCCTGGACCCAAGCTAAACTCACTCCAATTTTGACCAGATTACTTCTTTGTCTGCTGCTTTGTGCGGCGGGCTATCTGAATGCTCAGACTACAATCTCAGGCTATTTTACCGATGCCGATAGCGGTGAGCCGCTTTTAAGTGCTAACGTTATTGACTTGAATACAGGTCAGGGCGCACTTGCTAATACTTACGGATTTTACAGCCTGACCCTACCGACTGAGGCTGACTCTGCCCGGTTAAGATTCAGCTACATCGGTTACCAGAACCAGGAGATTACGATAGCGCTGAAAGAAAATATGACACTAAATATACCACTCAGCCCTTCCGTAGATCTGGCTGAAGTAGTGGTGACATCCGACCGAGGTGAGCGCATCGAACAACAAACACAGATGAGCCGGACAGAAATTCCCGTCGCTCAAATCAAGCGCATTCCCGCACTACTCGGAGAAGTCGATGTACTCAAGACCCTGCAGTTACTACCAGGAGTACAGAGTGGGGGAGAAGGCTCTACGGGCCTTTACGTTAGAGGCGGTAGCCCGGATCAAAACCTGGTGTTACTGGACGGGGTGCCGATCTACAACGTCAGTCATGTGCTGGGGATCTTCTCCGTCTTTAATGCAGATGCACTGCGCAATGTTACCTTAACCAAGGGCGGATTTCCTGCACGATTTGGAGGCCGTCTCAGTTCGGTCCTGGAAATCAATATGAAAGAGGGGAACCTGAATGAATGGGAAGGGGAAGGCTCCATTGGACTCATTTCTTCGAAGCTAACCCTGAGCGGACCGATCCAGAAAGGCAAAACGTCTATTTTGGTTTCTGGGAGAAGAACTTACGCCGACCTGATTGCTAAGCCAATCATTAAGTCAGCAGCTGGTTCTAATGGCAATGAGGTTGACCTGAGCCTATACTTTTATGACCTCAACGCGAAGTTGCAGCATAAGATTAACGACAATCACCGCTTGTTCCTGAGTTTTTACAGCGGGGCTGACGTGTTCGGGACGGAGATCAAGGAAGATGGAGACATTTTTGGAGGCGGCACGGATTGGGGGAATATCGTATCTGCGGCACGCTGGAATTGGCAAATCAGTCCAAAGCTGTTTATGAATACAACGGCTACCCTGAGTAAATATGAAATCAATATTGATGCGCTTTCCGATGACGGAGAGGACCGTTTCAGTGCGCGTTACATCAGCGGGATCTATGACTTTGGCGGTAAGATAGACCTTGATTATATTCCTAACCCAGATCATTACATCCGCTTTGGTGGCGGACTAACGAACCATACTTACCGTCCTGGTGCGATTAACTTCAAGGCGGAGACTTTGGGGGAAGTTGACCTGGATACGCTGGTCGGCTCCCAGGTAGATTACAGCAACGAAATGTATGCTTACGTGGAGGATGATTTCCGGCTGGGTGCGCTGAAAATAAACGCTGGCTTGCATTTCTCGGCCTTTAAGGTAGACGATGAGTTTTACACCAGCCTTCAACCCCGGCTTGGGCTTAGGTACCTCTTGAAGAACGATCTTTCCATCAAAGCGGGTTTCAGTACCATGCAGCAGTACATCAACCTACTTACCAGCGAAGCCTTGAGCTTACCGACGGATCTTTGGGTACCGAGTACGGGTAGAGTGAAACCGCAGGAAAGTTGGCAGGTAGCCACGGGTATTGCCAAAACCTTTAAGGATAAATACGAGATCAGCGTTGAAGCCTATTATAAACAGATGAAAAACGTGGTGTCTTTCAAACAAGGAGCTTCCTTTATCCTTGGTTTCGAAGACACCTGGGAAGACAAAATAACCCAGGGTGACGGCGAAGCTTACGGTTTGGAGCTCTTTGTTCAGAAAAAGCAAGGTCGCTTTACGGGTTGGCTGGGGTACACCCTCAGCTGGAACTGGCGGCAATTCGAAGAATTGAATTCGGGCAACCGTTTCCCTTTCCGCTACGACCGCCGGCACGATCTGAGCGTTGTGGGGAACTACGACCTGAGCGATCGGGTATGGCTTTCGGGGGCCTTCGTTTACGGTACGGGAAATGCCGTTTCCCTACCTACTTTTGGGTTCAGTAGCGTCAACCGACCGGATGTTGAAAACTATTACGGTAGCTTCCAGGAGTTCAGTACGGACAAGAACAGCTTCCGAATGAGCAACTACCACCGGCTAGACTTTAGCATCTCTTTCCGTAAGGAAAAACGGCGCTATACCCGCACCTGGGTAATTGGGGCCTACAATGCCTACTGGCACAAGAATCCTTATTTCCTCACCGCCGGAGATGTGACTACTTGTAATGAGAACGGTTGTAATACCGAACGAAGAGTTCGTGAAATCAGTATCCTACCCATCATCCCCTCGGTTTCTTACCAGTTTAAATTCTAAAGACTAGCAACCTGGAATTAGCAACTAATTCCTTACTACTAGCTCCTAACTCCTATTCTTATGCGTTACCTAACCATTCTTTCTTTTTTGATGTTAGTCCTTGCTTCTTCCTGCGACGAAGATAGCTTTAGCCAAACGGTGACTATTCCCCTCCCTGTGCACGAACCTTTACCTGCTATTACGATGGATCTGCGTTCAGGAGATACTGCTTTGTATCATCGTCTTGCCCTTAGCCGGGGAATTATTGATGAGAACGACCTGACCGCCAGAAGTATGCAGGTGGAAGTATTTAAAAACGGAGCCTTGCTGGCGGAGCAGCGCTTCCAGTCTTTTAGTGCTAATGGCGAGACAAATGTCATTGAGCTGCCAGTACCGATCTCGGACGAAACGTCGACTTACCGAGTCGTTGCTAATGTAGAGGGCTTTGACCCCGTTGAAGCTACCCAGGAAATGCCCGCTAAGCCTGAATACCGTCTAGTCAGTTATGAACCTGACGGAGCGATTGATAGTGAAGGTGATCGGGTAGATGAGCTCGAAATTGACCTTGTCGATAATGCCGATACGGAAGATTACTACGGCTTTAGGGTGATCTTGCCTTCGGTGCGTTGTGAATACGACCCCCAACTGGATACAGTATTTTGTTCCAACGACTTTTCCTTCACCGAGGAAGCTTATCTGGAAAGCCCAGACCCCCTATTGAGCATGAGCTCCGGCTTTGGTTTAGTAGTTTCTGACCAATCATTCAACGGGAACACCTACCGGGTTCGCTTTACCATCTACAACTACAATGATGCGCGCCCGAAACTCGAAGTATACCGCCTGACCGAGGATGCTTACCGTTACGGGCTCTCTCGCCGGGCCTATGAAAATGCCGGAGACAACCCTTTCGCCGAACCCGTTAACGTACACCAGAATGTGACGGATGGGTACGGCCATTTCATCGTTTCAAACCGTGTGATTGAAGAGTTGTAAGGTTGCCCTAAACTGGGGCGTTTTTTAGCCTGGCTATTTGATGACGGCGCGGCCGCAGGTGCAAAGAAGGTTTAGGGGCATTGTTCCTGCCCCGAAGGGGTATTCTCCATCTAGTACA
>CAYPIM010000259.1:0-7188 GCA_964410795.1 uncultured Lewinella sp.
CTTGTCATTCCTTCTTGCTTTTAGTTTTGCGCTAACGGCTAGTTTTCTTCTTGGGCAGGATGAATCAAAGGCCCTGGTGTCCTTTCATGAGAACAGGGTATTTGTTAGTGTTATTAATCCGTTTCGTGTAGTTATTCAACAACAAGAGCTGGTGAGCTTAGATCAACTCCGCGCGGTCTTGCGGACCTATGGAAAGGAGAATGAACCGGAGCCAATACCTTTAACAATAAGTCAGCACCGCTACGGCTTTTCATTAAGACCAGCAACATCAGGGATTGTAGAGGTAACCGTAACCCTACAAGATGGAACCAACGAGCAGTATAGTTTTAGGACCAAGCCGATAACTGCTGTGCCTAAAATAGGAGGCTTTAGGCCAAAGACGATGACTTCCGTTAGAACTAATGTCTTCAAATGTCAGCGTGGGGTTTACGCTCAAATCGAAGGCTTTGATATTTGTGGGAGCTGCAATATGATTAGCTACGAGATGATTTACATCACATCAGGGAAAGACGCAGAAATAGTTTTCAACGTAGGTGGGAATTTTCAACTTGAGGCAAAAAGATTAATCGATTTGGGCAAACCCGGCGATCGCTACGTTTTTACCAAAATCCGCTACCGTTGCCCCGGCGCACTGACGGACCAGCTGGGGGAAACCTTGAGTTTTGAATTGAAATAATCAGTAAGCCCGGCTTCAACCGGGCTTACGGCGAGTTCTTATTCCTTCTCCATTCGCAAGGTCGCTCCTGCCTCCTCTTCTACGCTTTCATCGGTGATTTCAATCTTGTCTTCGCGTCTTTTAAGGTTGGCCACGGGGAGCCCACCGGTAAGGCCGATACCTAAGCCGGCGAGTAGGATGAGTAAGACCAGGCCCAGCATGCGCAGGAGCTTCTTCAGTTTTTGCAAAACAGTTTTATTTAAGTAGGAAGATTGTGGAGAGGTAGCAACGAGGGGCTCCGCATGAGCAGAGATCATGACAGTATTCAGACGTATGTCTGCTGAAGCGAAAAGAACGGCGTTGAAAAAGGAGACGCGCCTTAAGCGCAGAGAGGGGGCTCCCAACCATCTAGCGCCTCTGGCGCAGCTTTGCCATAAAAGCAAAGAAGGTGTTGATGAACAACGGGCGTTAAGGACTCCAGGATAGTACAAGTCTGGACAGAAAACGCAACGTAGGAACAACCAGACCAGAATGCCGGTTTTGTAGTCGTTTCTTTCGCTGGTATTGAAAAACTATGAGCGGCCGCTGCACTATCTTCTGCCAGGAAAATAATTTCCATCAGAGGAACGTCCGGCAACCCGATGGCTGCTTCCTTTAGGCCTAAGGGAGTGAATACGTTAAGCGCAATTACTGGTAAAAGCCAGTAAAAGGAACGAAAAACCACCGAGGATAAGCTGCTGCCGGGCATAGTTGCTCTACAGAACAAGACAAGTAGGGGAATCGTTTTCTGCCTTCGGCGTTTCAGACGTTGAGTTTTGAATTGAAATAAACAGCTATTTCAGTAGGCCTGGCTTCAGCCGGAGCCTTAAAAATTAAAGACTCCGGCTGAAGCTGGGCTTACCCCACTTGCAAAGCCCGCTCAAACATCCCGATCACATCAATAAACTCATTGGGTAAGAAAGCATTCATCACCTCTTCCACTGGAGCGGGGACGGGGCCGTAGAACGCTTCGGAAATACTACCGGCCATTGCGGCCTGGGTGTCGGTATCTCCACCGAGAGAGATGGCCAAACGAATGCTATCGATCAGGTCTTTGGAGTCGAGGAAAGCAATGATGGATTCAGGGACGGAGCCGGCGCAGCTCACGTCAAATTTATAGTCGGGCCGAATCTCTTCGACGGTCCGGCGTAGGTTGTAACCAAAGGTTTCGGTGACGTACTGGCGGATATCTTCTTTGCCGCCGCCCTGACGGGCTAGAAAGATCGCTGCGGCGATGGCCTGCGCTCCTTTCACGCCCTCGGGGTGACCGTGGGTGGGCAGGGCGGAAGCTTTGGCTTCGCGCAGCACGGACTCCAGATCGTTGAACAACCACCCGACGGGGCTGACGCGCATAGCCGAGCCATTCGCCCAGCTGGTGTATTCTTCTTCCAGTTCGTCGCGCATCCATTTACGAAAGGTGCCGCCGTAGCCAGCAGTTGGGTAGCGGAGGGCGTATTCTTTGATGGTTTCTCCATAGTCGAGTTGGTTCAGGATAGCGTCGGCTACTGCTATGGTCAGAACGGTATCGTCCGTGAAGCGGCATTCGGTGGTGAAGAGGTCAAAGTCCGTAGTCTTGGGGCCGCTGCGCTCAAGGCGGCTGCCGATGATGTCTCCAAGGATAGCTCCTTTCATAGTTCGGGTGTTTATCAGTGTAGAAAACAAGGGCTGAGTGGTATGCGTTTAGCATACCACTCAGCCCTTGTTAGTTTAACAAATAAACTAAGTGTCAAGTTGCCTAGGGACGGGAATTAAATCAGTTCAATCATGGTTTATTTATTTCCCGTCCCTTAGACACGCTCTTAGTCTATAATCATTTTCTGTTGCCAAACAGTTCCTTCTCTAGCCTGCAAAAGCTCAAGGTTATACCAGCCTGTAGGTAGCGTAGAGGTGGGGATGGTGTAAGTACTCCGCCGCAGCATCCGCTGGTGTAGTAATCGGCCGCTGGAGTCGAAAAGGCGTAATTCTAAACCAAGGGGCAGGTTTTCCAGGCGCATGTTTTCATTCTTACTTGCCGGGTTAGGATACACTTTGATGTTGGCGTACCGGTCAGTAAAGAAAGCTGTTGCAATGTTAGAATAAGAGAATTGACCGTTCAGGTCTACTTGCTTGAGGCGGTACTGGTTTTCTCCCTCCCGTGGTGTTTGGTGAGTGAGTTGGTAAGTGGCTTGGCCGGTGGCACGAACCTGGCCTATGCGGTCCCAATCATCTTGGTCGTTTAGGTACTCTATTTCATAATGGCTTGCCCCATCTTCCTGTTCAATGCGCCATTCCAGCTGTACTGTTTTTGCCTGCGCCCGGGCGGAGAATGGGGATAGGTAAGTTACCGGTAAGACTGTGCTTTCCATCATCATTGCTGCCAGATTCCGGATATAAGCCGCTTGATAATAAATGGCGGGCTCGGTAATCTCCCAGCTATCTTCAGGGAAGCCTGTATTCCAATCGCGGTAACTTTTCATAAGGGGTTCTCCAGCTGGTGGAGCTACTCCGCCGCCATATGTTCCGTTGGGGCCACCCGAAAGGAAACCGGGCGCAGGGCCGTATAGGCTTGTTGCGGCGTTATCCCAATCTGTGCCGTTGTTAAACCATGTATGGTAAATTTCGTCCACCGAGCGCTCTGCGCCCCGGTTGTCCATATTGGAGAGGTAAACGTAACCTAGTGGGTTTACGCCATGGATGTAATGCACCATTCCGTCAGCCTTCCGCGTTAACTCATTTTCACGAGCAGGTACAATGGTGCTCATCAGGCGGTTCATGTTTCCGTAACGGCTACCGATATTGTTGCTACCCCAGTTGTAAGAGTCTGCAGGCATAAAGGCCCGGTATAATCCGTCGGGGTTGAAACCGTAAAACCCATTCCAGTCGTCGCGTACATGTGGTGTCATGGCGTTACGGATGGCGGTTACCGCCGAAACGTGCGCACCCGGTAACTGGGTATACATGACCATGGCAGAAGAGAATTCGTTTTTGTAGGGCCCCCACCAGCCGGTGTTCATGTACTCTGCATCGTTCAGGTTGTCGCGCACGTAGTCGTTGTACTCTGCTTTTCCCGTCAGCTCGAAGAGGTGAGCGGCAGCGGTTAGCGCATTTTCTTGCTGAAACTGAACACTCCCGTCGGCATCACCTGCTTTGATTGTGCCATCGTCACAGTCCGTTTCCAGGGCGTTATTGTTGTTAGCCGTTAGCCAGTACGAAAAAGTGACTTCGGCCTCTGCTTCGATGTCAGCGGCATAACTGGCCCAGGCGGGTATGTTCTGAAATACGGTCGCTGCTTGGGCGAGCATGGCTGCTGTGGCGATACTCGCGGATGTACAGGTTGGGCCGTAGTAACGGCGGTCGGTATTGGCACTGGGCGGTGCCAGTGCATTTTCGTTGTACTCAATACTGCCCATCTTGATGATGACGCTACCGTCCGAATTAACCATTTTTCGAATCCAATCAATTTCCCACTTTACTTCGTCGAGTATATCAGGAATACCGTTTCCTGACTCCGGAATATTCCATGCGTCGGTGAAGGCCTGAGGGTTTTCAGTGTAAGCCCAAAGCAAAGGCTGTACGGCCCCTTGCGCAAAGGTTACGTATTTATTGTAGTCGCCAGCATCGAACCAGCCACCAGACAGGTCGCGTCGTAAGCTGGCGTTTTCTCGGTCGTTGACGTAACTACATTCTGTATCCTGAAGCGGGTTCATGAAGTTTATGCCGTCGGTCCAGTTAGCTTCTGCATAAGGAGCAGTTTTGGGGCTATTGCAGCGGTTGTAAAAGAAAGCGCGGCCAGCGTCTTTCATCACATCGTCGTATACCGTACTGCTTATTTCAAAGGTTGCTGAGCGCTCCCCTGAGTCCGGATCATAGACGTAATAACTGCCTGATCCGGTCAGGCTGCTGAAATCTAACCACCAGCCCCGGTCTCCTGATGTGGCGTGCGTAGCACCGTTGTTCCAGCTTGTTGGGGCTCCGGACCAAACAACGGCATCGGTGTTTGCATTTCGAACCTGTAGGGTGCTCGAGGGGGAAAAGCTTAAGTTAGCATTTTGTCCTGTCTGGGGGTCGGATAGCACCGCCACCTTTTCCGCAACGGGGGTATAGCCAAACTGGTCTACATGGATAAAAGGACTGGGGCTTTGGGCCAATAGGAGGTTTAGGCTCGCCAGTAACAGGCTACCTAGAAGGAAGGAATATTTCATCACACAGACAGTTTACGGGGCTCAACTCTTAGAGACAGTCAAAAACCATGGTTTATTTATTTTCCGTCCCTTATCGCCTAAAGTTAATGTAAACTAAGGAATTGTGGTTTAAACGGATTCAATTAGGAGACCTCCTAATAGTAAGACTGGGCTGTTTTTATTTCTACTGTTCTTCAATTCTTTTAAGTAACTGCTTGAGTCTTTGCTGCGGTGTATTCCCCGTCAACACAACATCAGGAACGGTTTTCGTCTCTTCGTTGGCACTACCATCGGGGTTCAATCCCATTTCTCCTGTAAACCTGATTATGATGCCACTCTTAGGCAGGGTCATTAAGAGTGGGTCGCTGCCGATACCGTCTCCGCTAGTGGTTTGGCCTACCACTTTGGCAAAGCTGGTTACTTTACAAAAATGTGCGAGAGACTCTGCGGATGAATAAACGGCCTCATCTACCAACAAATAGATATTGCCCGCAAAAAGCTTACTTCCTTTGACCGGGGTAATAGAATTGGTGTCACGACTAAAAATAAAATCACCAGAGGAGAGTTCCTCAGGGAGATTTGGTAGACGGATTTCTTCGTAAGTAAGGTTTTTAGCATAACTAGGCTTCATTCGTTTGAGTCGGTCTGATTGCTTAAAAGCCATTACGATTGGATAGGCAACTTCTTTGTTAATCAAATGCCCTACTATGTGCTCGTGCCAATAACTTTCAGACCCGCCACTGTTTCCTTGAATGTTGAGGATAAGGTGTTCGTACTTACGCGCTTTACGAAAAATACGTTTTAGTGGTTTTGCGTCGGCATCAATTCTCTCATACGAGAAAGATGGAAGGTTGACAACGAGTGTTCGTCCGTGAACAGTCGTTGAAATAGTTGTTGAAGATAGCGTTGGGGCGTCCATATCCCCTTCTTTTCCATTTTCGCTAAGCTCATGCAGTAAATTCTGCCAGTAGCCTATTTTATCTTTTGCTCCAAAGCGCTCCATTTCGGATACCATTGCGACCAACTCAGGATGTTCGTCCACCATACTGCTATATCCATTGTAGAAATAATCGAATAGCATGGTTGGGTAAAGATCGGTATGCCCGTTATGGAGCTCAAGGACAATTTCCTGAATAGCGCCAATGTACTCTTTATCGTTGGCCGTCGCTCGGACCTTTCTGAGGTATTGATCTTTATTGCCCAACCAGTCATGGTCGTGTAGTCTTTTATTAACGCCGAAATAAGGATAAGACTGCTCCAGTTCGGTGTAGAGGAATTCGAAATCAGCTAACTTCTCTTCCGTAGTAAGCGGTGATTGTACCTGTTCGCCTTGTCCGAGCATTGAGCAAAAGCCATTTCCGAAAAGAAGACTAATTAAAAAAAGTAATACGGTGATACGCATAAGTAATCGTTGAATAAGGCCACTTAGAGCCCTTGGTTCTTGAAGGAACTTCCCCCCACAGTCACAAAAGTGAGTTAGCATGTCTGATGGTGAAAATAATAGTGACCTATGTCGCCCCTTAGGGGGTACACACTGATTTACCTGGGATGAAAAGCGTTGGTCACAATTTCAGGCAGTATACCTTGCTTTTGGAGATATTTGTAACATGTTTAATTTTCTCCAACGGCGCTGGGTTTATCATTCAATAATCTGGTTAACCGGGGCGATTGCAACCAGTGAAGCAACCATAGAGTCGAATAATATTTGGTTGGGTTTTGGCGAAGCTATACTGGAGATATTAATCTATTTCCCACCTTTGGTCGTCTGCGTTTACACAGTGTTCTATTTCAAAAAACTATTTCTTGATGAGCAACGCTACTTCTTATTCGCAATCCTTCTATTCTTTATTGTAGCTCTTGGTGTTGGATTTTATCAACTTGAATATTACTTGTTAGGAACGGACTTAAACGATCTAAGACAAGATGCGCAAAACCTATTCTTTGTCTCCATGATTGCCATCGGACTTCAACATTTTAAGCGTGATATTCTCGATCAGTATCGACTTAAAGAACTTCAGGCCAGGAATATTGAGATAGAACTTGCCGCCCTGAAAACCCAGCTAAATCCACATTTCCTGTTCAACTCCCTCAACAATATTTATGGTGTAGTGCAAGAGAATGCGCCCAGAGGTTCGGAGATGATCATTGGCCTTGCAGATGTCATGCGCTATTATCTCCGTTCTTCAAGCAGAGAGCGTATTAGCTTGGAAGAAGAGGTACAACTTATTCAATCCTACGTCGAACTTGAAGGACTACGCTTAAACGATAACTGTCAGCTAAGCTTAGATTTGAAGATCGATGGAGAAGGGGGCAAAATAGCCCCACTAATTTTAC
>CAYPIM010000260.1:0-5997 GCA_964410795.1 uncultured Lewinella sp.
GCATCTATTAGCAAACTAAACGTTATAGCGCAAAATTCGGGATGACTCATGTTTTTCGTTTTAAAAGCATCAATTAGAGACCCCTTAATCGTTGGCTTTCCCTGAGGAACTCTGCGAGAAATTGGAGCAGTGTAACCTCCCATTTCGTTGAGGTGCAACTAAAAGTAAGGGCTAAGGTGTTCGCTCTGAAGACAAGCTTCAAACAATACTGACTAATAGCTTGTTAACCTTAGTGCATTAATGATAAGCACTGCTATATGTTATGTAGTGGTATTTATCTTATCTTTGCATCGCTTCCGAAAATTGTTTGGGAGGCCCTTTCCCTCAACACGGTGTTGAATCGGGGAAAAACCACGGCTATTTAGGGTTTTTCTAAATCGCCCCGCGGCAGCACTCCGCGGCTAAATATTGCCGTGCTTAAAAGATCGAATGAGTAAACGACTAATTAAAGTAGCGAACGAACTTAACGTGGCCACCTCGACAATCGTCGAGCACCTGTCCAGTAAAGGTTTTGACGTGGAGAACAAACCCACCGCAAAACTGACACCTGACATGGAGAACGTGGTACGTGAGGCGTTTGCCAAAGCGTTACAGGACAAGAAGAAAGCGGATAAACTGGAGTTTAATACTCGTCCGACGGTGGTACCTCCACCGCCGCCTCCGCCAATTCCTGGTCGTTCCTTGCCCCCACCTCCACCCGTGGTTGGCTCCGTGCCTCCACCTCCGCCAGTTGTTACACCGCCGGCAACCCCCAAGCCGCCAGTCCCAACACCGGAAACTACGCCCAGCCCTGCGGCTGAGGAGAAACCGGCACCAGCTCCTGAACCGGCGCCAGCTCCTGAGGTCAAGCCGACCCCTGTTGCTAAGGAAGAACCTGCTTCGGCCCCGACTCCTCCGCCCGTTAAGCCGGCAGAATCAACTCCTGCTGAACGGAAAGGACCTGGACTGAAGGTTATTGGTACTATTGATCTCGATGCCGCCAAACGTGCCGCTAAGCCATCAAAAAAGAAACCTGCTGCGAAAAAGCCGGTAGAAAAACCTGCTCCTGCTCCCGCAGCTAAGGCTGAACCGGTAAAACCTGCTGCTACAACTCCTCCGCCAGCGGCGACTAAGGGATCTGCGGCTTCGGATACGGCTAAACCTTCTACTCCTGCTGCTCCTGAAACCATCTCCAACCGTCCGAAAGTGTTGCGTGCTGATGCACCTAACCTGCGTGGCCTGAAGGTGATGGGTAAGATTGATATCAAGAAGCCGGAAAAGAAAGAAGACGGCGAACGCCGTAAGCGTAAGCGCAAAAAGATCACCACTAGTCCTGGTGCAGGCGGTGGTAATAGAACCGGTGGCAATAACAGAACCGGTGGCGCGCGCGGCCGTGCTGGCGGCGGCGGTGGCCGAGGTCGGACCGGCGGTGGTCGTAATGAACCCCGTGAAGTTTCCGCTAAGGAAATTGAAGACAAGATCAAAGCCACCATGGCCCGCCTCCAAGGCGGCGGCGGCAAGAAAAAACGTCAACGCCAACGCCGGGATAACCGCGAGCGTATCCGTGAACGTCAGGAAGCCATCGAGGCGGAACGCACCACCGATAAGCTTCAGGTTACCGAGTTCGTCACCGCCCAGGAACTGGCGAATATGATGGACGTAGGTGTTGGAGATGTAATCATGGCCTGTATGAATGCAGGGGTGATTGTTTCCATTAACCAGCGCCTTGATGCCGAGATCATCGAACTCGTCGCCGAAGAATTCGAGCACGAAGTTGAGTTCATCTCCGCGGAAGAAGACGTTGAAGAAGAAGACGAGTGGGTAGATGATCCGGAAGACCTCCAGGAACGTCCGCCAATCGTTACCGTAATGGGCCACGTAGATCACGGTAAAACATCTTTATTGGATTACATCCGCAACGCTACCGTAACCGAGGGCGAAGCAGGTGGTATCACACAGCACATTGGTGCTTATGAAGTGAAAACCGAGAACGAAAAACGTATCACCTTCCTGGATACACCGGGTCACGAAGCCTTTACGGCCATGCGTGCTCGTGGTGCCAAGGTGACGGACATTGCCGTAATCATTATTGCCGCGGATGATGACATCATGCCGCAGACGAAGGAAGCCATCAGCCACGCTGAAGCTGCCAACGTACCGATGATATTCGCCATCAACAAGATCGATAAGCCCGGAGCTAACCCCGACCGCATCAAAGGTGAACTCGCCTCCATGGGCTATCCCATTGAAGAGTATGGTGGTAAATACCAGAGCCAGGACATCTCCGCGCTGAAAGGTATCGGCATCTCCGAACTGATGGAGAAGATCGAACTTGAAGCTGAGGTTCTAGAACTGAAAGCCAACCCAGACCGCCCCGCCGGTGCTACCATCGTGGAAGCATCTCTGGAACATGGACGTGGTTACGTAACCAAGATCATCGTTAACCACGGTACGCTCCGCATTCAGGACATCATCGTGGCTGGTGAACATAGTGGCCGGGTAAAGGCCATGTTCAACGAGCGCAACCAGCGTGTGAAGGAAGTGAAGCCAGGTAGCCCAACACTGCTTCTTGGCCTTAACGGAGCGCCACAGGCCGGTGAAATGCTGAAGGTAATGCCGAGCGAACAGGAGGCCCGCCAGTTGGCTGGCCGTCGTGCGCAAATCTCCCGCGAACAGGCCAACCGTGCCAGTAAGCGTATATCTCTCGAAGAGATCGGACGCCGTTTGGCACTCGGAAACTTCAAAGAGCTTAACCTCATTGTTAAAGGTGATGTGGATGGTTCTGTAGAAGCACTTTCTGATTCCCTGATCAAACTGAGTCAGGAAACGGTGCAGGTGAACGTGATCCACAAGGCCGTTGGTCAGATCATCGATTCCGACATCCTTCTGGCTACTGCTTCCGATGCCATCATCGTTGGTTTCCAGGTTCGCCCGAGTGGCTCCGCCCGAAAACTGGCCGAACGTGAAGGTGTGGAAATTAAGACGTACTCCATCATCTATCAGGCGATCGAGGAAATCAAGGACGCCATCGAAGGCATGCTCGAACCGACAAAGGAAGAGCGCAACGTCTGCCAGGTGGAAGTTCGCGAGACCTTCAAAATCTCCAAGATCGGTACCATTGCCGGTTGTTACGTGGAGGAAGGAAAGATCGGCCGGAATACACTCATTCGCATCATTCGCGACGGCATCGTTGTCTTCCCGCTCAAGGAGGGCGCAGTCGGCGAATTGGCAAGCCTCAAGCGCTTCAAAGACGACGTCAAAGAAGTCCGCGCAGGTATGGAGTGTGGCCTTAACATCAAGAACTTTAATGACATCAAGACTGGTGACATCATTGAAGGCTACGAGATCGTTGAGATTGCTCAGAAAATGAAATAAGTACTCAGTATTTCAAATAAGAAATGCTAAACGGTACGACAACCGGTATAGAAAATAAGCCCCGCACGACTTTACCGTCGTACGGGGCTTTTCCGTTTTTGAAACTTTGGGCGACGGGGCGCAGGTGCAAGGGAAGGTCATTGTTTGGTAAATCAGTTGTTTATGGGGTGTCCCTTAGTGGAGGCTTTGATGATTACCGAGATCAGTTTCTTTGCCCTTCGAAAAAAATCGAATGGCGAACTTATTCCGAGCGGAGTGTGCACTCTAAAAAAATAGTTTGCCCTACCTTCCGCCATGCGCACAACAATAATCTCTCCGAAAGAAGGCGGTAACCTGCTTTCTGGAACACTCTTCTTCGACTGCCGTCACAATTTATTTAACCTAACCGAAGGCGCAGAGAACTACACCGCTGCCCACCTGCCGGGGGCATATCATCTGCATATGGACAACGACCTCTCCGGCGAGATTATCCCCGGTAGAACAGGGAGACATCCGCTGCCGAACATGGATGCTTTTGCGGTTTTCATCAGTGGCTTTGGCCTGAGGACTGATACTCAAGTTGTTTGTTACGATGATAAGGGCGGAGGGTTAGCCGCTCGCTTATGGTGGATGCTCCGTGTACTTGGCCATGAAGCCACGGCGGTGCTCGACGGCGGAATCCAAGCCTGGGAAGCAGAAGGTTTACCATTGGAGGCTGGCTATCGGGATCATCCCGATGTTTCCGGAGGTGACCTTGCTCCCCACCTTGCTCCTTTTACTTCGCATGGCACCTGCGGTCGCGCCGAAATAGAGTTGTTGCGCGCCGACCCCAACCATACCGTAATCGACTCCCGAACCGCCCCCCGCTACCGTGGCGAGCACGAGCCTATTGACCCCGTTGCCGGCCACATTGAAGGCGCCATAAACCTCCCCTGGCCGGATAACCTAAGGGATGGAAAACTGAAACCAAAAGCCGAACTGAAAGCCCGGTTTGCTGGTTTGAAGAAGGAAGCCCAAAACAACGTCTTCTACTGCGGCTCGGGTGTTACGGCTTGCCACAACATCCTGGCTTATACCCACGCCTACGGTGAAATACCTGACCTTTATCCTGGGAGCTGGAGTGATTGGATCTTAGAAATCAGGAGCTAGGAATTAGAGAACTAGTTTCTAACTCCTGGCTCTTTAGCTCCTAGTTTCTACCACGCTCTGCGAACCCTGAACGGTTAAGCCGGTTTCCATTAGAGAGTCGTGAAAAAATGTACTCCAACAAAGATCAAACGAATGGCCCACTCCGTAGTAGACACCCTGATTGATACCGTAAAAGACGCGGTAAGCAATGGCGATACCAGTATGATTCAACAGTTCTCTGGTGGTAGCATTGACACCGTGGACGAGTTCATGCGCAAGACCGAACATACCGGCCCTAAGAACTATGGCCGTGGTTTTCTGGCAGGCGTCCTCGGGGGGCTGGCTGGCGTGGCCGTAAAAATGATCGTTGACCGTTACGTAGCGCCTGATGCGGTGCAAGTAGAGGATAAATTTGCCGACGACCTTATAGACCGAGCCGAAAAACTCACGGGCATCGACCTGGATGAAGAAGATGAGGACGCAGCCGCTGCCATCATAGAGGTAGGCATTGGCGCACTTATGGGAGGTGTTTACGGCCTGGTAGTTGAGGCCATGCCAGAAGCGAAAACAGAAGCTACGGCCCAGGATGGCGGCGGCGTTTTTGCGACCGTCCAGCAAATTGCGGTACCAGCTATGGGCATCATACCCGCAGCAGCAAAGGATGTTGCAAAGGATAAGTTAGAAAACCTGGCTGGCCACGTTGCCTTCGGTGCTACGGTAGAAATTGTACGGCGGACTTCTCGTTACTACATGGAGCAATAGGCAGACCCGGCTTATTTGAATTGCCCGCGCTATCCCTCGTTCATAATCTTACCCAACCCTTCTCCGGCGCGCCTCGCCTCCGGCTCGGTGGAGAGGGGCTTTTCACTTAAACTACAAGTAGGTAACCATGCTCTACCTCGTTCCAACCCCCATCGGTAACCGCGAAGACATCAGCCAACGCTCCATCCGGATGCTAACGGATGCTGATCTCGTCTTGGCCGAAGACACCCGGACCAGTCGGCCGCTAATGCAGCACTACGGCGTGGAAACTCCGCTACGGGCTTACCATGCGCACAACGAGCATGGCATCGTGCCGGGCCTTGTCGATGAACTTAAAGACGGCGCGACCTTTGCGCTTATCACTGATGCAGGAACCCCAGGTATTAGTGACCCGGGCTTCCTGTTGGTACGGGCTTGTCGGGCTGCGGGAGTGGAAGTCAGTTGTTTGCCAGGTCCGGCAGCCTTTGTTCCTGCTCTGGCTGCCAGCGGCATTCCGTGCGATAAGTTCCACTTCGAAGGCTTTCTACCTCACAAAAAGGGCCGCCAAACCCGACTGAAATACCTTGCCGCATTACCTAATACCTTTGCCCTCTACGAAAGCCCCCACCGCATCGTGAAGCTACTTGGCCAACTCCTCGAGTTTTGCGGCGAAGACCGTACCGCCTGCGTCGCTCGCGAAATTTCCAAACTCCACGAAGAGATCACCACCGCTCCGCTATCTGAATTGAAGGCGCATTACGAGGCTAAGGGGAAGGTGAAAGGGGAGATTGTTGT
>CAYPIM010000260.1:6097-7178 GCA_964410795.1 uncultured Lewinella sp.
TACGAGCGAAGCGAGCATCCAAACTCCAACGTGCGGCAGCGGGCTACATTACCACAGAACTACACTACTATCTCTCATACCCAAATCGTTTAAGTGCATCCTCATCATCCCGCCAGTCTTCTCGAATCTTGACGTGGAGTTCCAGGAATACCTTACGCTGTAGAAATTCTTCCATTCTTATACGGGCCTTGGAGCCAAGCTCCTTAATGGCCTTGCCGCCTTTGCCGATCATGATCGGTTTCTGGCTCTTGCGGGAGACATAAATCAGGGCACTGATACGGGCGAGTTCCTGGCCGTCTTTCGTTTCACTGTCCCGGAAAGATTCAATGTCGATCTCGACGGAATAGGGGATTTCCTGATGGTACTGCTCTAGTATTTGCTCGCGGATAATTTCGGAGACGAAGAAACGCTCGGAGCGGTCTGTCAATTGTTCATCGGGGAAGTACTTGGGGCCTTCGGGTAGTTGCTCTTTGATGGACTCCAGTAGCTCCGAGACGCCGTCACCTTTGAGGGCGGAGATCATGAAGACTTTTTCCGGCTTGATCCACTTTTTGAATTGCTTCTGGAGCGCCTTCAAGTGGGTAGAACTGACGAGGTCGCTCTTGTTCATCACCAGAAAGAGCGGTGCCTTATTGTGACGGAGTTTCCCGACCAGCATGTCGTCTTCGCTATATTCTTCCTGAGGGTCGATGAGGTAGATCATCAGGTCTGCATCCTCGAAAGTCGTGTTCACATAACGGTTCATCATCTCCTGCATCTTGTAGTGCGGGTCTTCGATCACACCGGGGGTATCGGAGAAAACGATCTGGAAGTCTTCGCCCGTCACGATGCCGAAGATGCGATGGCGCGTTGTTTGCGGCTTCGCGGTGATGATACTCATCCGCTCGCCGATGAGGTTATTCATTAAAGTAGACTTTCCGGCATTCGGCCGGCCGATGATGTTTACGAAACCTGATCTGTGCATGGGGCAAAGATAGTCTTGTAGTCTTGTAGTTGGGTAGTGGTTTTGGCGCGCACGCAGGATGCAAGGCGGGTTTTATGGCATCGGTACTAAGCGTCTAAAACCTTCTTTGCACCTGCG
>CAYPIM010000261.1:0-2555 GCA_964410795.1 uncultured Lewinella sp.
CCACGAGGTGCCGCCAATTGTAGCGAATTTAGAATTGCCCAGCCCTCCAAAAAAACGAACCCTGCACCCGCGTAAGCGCCACTAAATTGTTGCCTTTTATACGCCCGTGCATTCAGTAATAGTGTAGGTAATTATACCTGTTTTGCTTTAAGGGGCCCTGAAAAGGTTATAAACCCGTTATATTTAGCGTGTTAAGCATCGCGAGAATTAAACTGTTTCCTGCCCTCGCCACTCTTGAAAAAATACCTAATCTCTTAAAACGACTCATTTTACTGACTTTCTCTGCCTGAGCATTAAGCTGTCAGGTTGGAGCAAAACAGTATATACACACACCCATTTTTTAGAATTTCATTCAAAACTCATTCTTAATGAAAGCATTAAATCACACTACTATTTTTTTCATCCTGCTGCTGGGGTTCCTGAGTGCTTGCACAGAGGGTACTTCGGAAGATTCGGTCACTGGCGAAGAAGATATTGCGGAGGTCGCCGATTGTGACCATCGTTACGCTGACTACGACGGGCCTAAGCCTCCCGGCGTTCCGGAGGAAGACCTTTACTACCTCAACCAGGACTGGCCAGAGACTCCGGTTTCTTTGCCTACCAACGTTACGGAGCGTTTACATTCGTTTCTTCCCATTACATCGAACAATGTAACCGATTTACAGTATTATCTGCGCGCCTTGGTATACGAGCAGTTGGTCCCCAGTAATTTTAGCCAGCGCAATACCAATTGGTTCGCTGTTCCCAATATGGGTAGGCGCGAGGCCATGCATGGTATGTATGATGGCAATAACATCGGCCCCCTGGTCTGGGATGACCTACAGGTTGATGAGGCCTACAACTTCACGACCGATTTATACAATGAAGTAAGTGCCTACACCATTGGCCAGGTGTGGGGCGATTGTAGCCGCGCGAAAAATGATCCCAAGATTAGCCTGGAAACGAATCAGTTCCCCGAGGGCTCGATCGTAATCAAGCTGGCCATGACGGAACTGCCCCTCGAGCAAGCTCCCTTCCTGGAGGGGGCTTTTAGCTGGGATGTCTACGGAACGGCCAAAGGAGGAACTACAGGAAGCGGAATGGAGATGATTAAAACCCATCTGATACAGATGGATATGATCATTAAGGATTCTGTTCTGGCTCCAGAAACGGGCTGGTTATTCACCACCCTGGTTTACGACCGCGACGCTATGCCAGTCGACATGCCTGCCGGTACTCCGGCGGAAAAAGTAGGACTTTACAAAATGACTCCGCTCGGAGTCATGTGGGGCAATGATCCGGATGTGCTTACCCGGGCAGAGCTTAAAGAGACGGTCCTGAATCGGCGCTGGTTGACCGATCCTCCGGCCTTTATCGAGAACACCCTTGGCCTCAGCGGTAGGCTCTCCGGCCCGATTGACGACGTCGGAGGCCGTGGATCCTGCATGCAGTGCCACGCTTCTGCCGAATGGAATACGGCGGGTATCGATGATAAAGGCAAATATATTTTTAACATCTTGAATTACCCAAGATCATCTTCGTCTGTTGCAGAGAAAACAAAGTGGATGCAAAACTTCAAAGGATTCCAATCCTACGCGAGTGATAGTACATACGTGCCTAAAGATGTCCTGGTTTATATCACCGATACCCTTGGCATCACCCCCGGGCCTGAGTGGATCGGTATGGATTACGACTTCGTGATGACGGCTGCGGCCCTGAATGCTATGGAATCTCAAGGGAAAACCAAGGGAGAGAATATGCTTATTGGTAAGTTCCATTAATTAGCTTTATTCGTATGAATAGGGCATATGTTTGTAACTAGAACTGGTGGACTCCGCACAGCGCGGGGTTCACCAGTTCCTATTTTAGGTGGGCAGAGTAGGCAAATTGTAAAAAAAACGTCATCGACGCCACAAAAAGGCTACTTCAACTGTTATGCAAGTATAACTATCAAATAGATTAGTATTTCACCCAAAACACAGATCCTATGCGTTCCTTCCTTTTCTTCTGCGTAGCCTTATTCCTCACCAGCTGTGCTGCCCGCATCTACGAAACTGCGGAGATCGATACCATTGCCAAAAAGCACACGACCATTGCCGTAATCCAACCGAAAGTGGATTACAGATTTGACCGACCTGACCACAAAAACTGGAGATTCGTCCCGAGTAAGGAGGAAATCGCTGCGGGCGTTCAACTTGCGCTTACGGATTGGATCAAGGAGCGGCAGGAGTCGGGTGTTCTAGACATCACCGTGATCGATCCGGAAACGACGAATGACCTCATGGCAGATATTTCTACGGCAGACTATTCCGAATTAGCTCATGAGTTGGGGGTTGATGCAGTTCTGGTCAGCCGTTTTAGATACGATTCAAGTTTTGACTATGCGCTCTGGAGGTATCGCTTTAATGATGAAAACCCTCAATCCAGAATCTACCTCAACCTCTTTACCCCAGAAGAAGGGCTGATCTGGAGCTATGAGCGCGGTTGTTTCCATCCTTCGAACCATTACAACCGAGTAGTTTTTGAACTTCTACAGTTTGCGGCTAAGGAAATGCCGTATGCGGTAGCGAAGTGAT
>CAYPIM010000261.1:2655-7168 GCA_964410795.1 uncultured Lewinella sp.
CCACCGTACCGACCAAATAACATGCAATGCCCCAAGCACAACTTCTGTGCTTGGGGCAATCCATAGCAGCTATTTACTGCATAGTTGTGCGTTGATGAGAATTAAAACTTACCGTTAGCATTCTTCCATTCTTCCTTGGCGGGGATGGTCTGAATTACGTCCCAGTGTTCGACGATCTTTCCTTCGTCAAGGCGGAAGAGATCGTAGTAGGCGACGTGGTCGCCGGTACCGAATTTACCTTCGCTGACGGCGAGTACGAAGTTGCCTTCTCCAAAGACCATGTGGAGTTTGGTGTACTCCATGATGAGATTGTTTTCGGCAAAGTACTTCATAGCAGCCCCAAAGCCCTCAAGGCCATCGGCCACGCTGGAGTTGTGCTGGAGGTATTCCGAGGTGCTGATGTAGTCGGTAGTCTTCTCGCCCTTACCGTTCAGTAGAACGTCGTTGATGAAGCCTTTAACGATGGCTTTGTTTTCCTCCGTCTTGTCCCGGTCGGTAATCTCGGTAGTACCATCGAGCTGGGTACGCCCGCTGGCGTTCGGGGGGGTGATTGGTGTCAGGTTATCCCAATGCTCAACGATTTTTCCATCCTCGAAACGGAAGATATCAAAACCGACTTTTGGGCCGAAGAAGTCGTACTTGGTGTGTAAAATAGCGTAATCTCCATCCTGAAAGGAGCGGACAACTTCTGCCTTGAAGCCTCCTGCGGGAGGGTTGGCCAGTACCGCGCCAAAACCGGCGAGCCCGTCGGCAACGCCAAGGTTGTGTTGAATGTACTTTTCGGGATTGATGTATCCTGCAGGTTCACGGGCTCCGGTCTCGAGACTTTCGATTAGGGCTACTGCTTTATCTTTTTCTGTGAGTTCCATACTTATAGTTTCTTTTGGTGTAGAATCGGTTTTTTCTCCTGATTTGCAACCAGTTGTGATGATAATTGCCAGGAATGAAATAATGTAGAAGAGTGACTTAGTCATTGCGTTTCGCTTAATTTGTTTGTAACGCAAAGGTCAGGCTATCCAACACTGGAAAAGCTATAAGAAACTGCCAAAAGACTGTAAAAATGGGAAACTTGTAGAATTAATTATTCTCCGTTTGCTCGGAATTGTTCCGGTGTCATCCCTGTTTGACGACGAAAGTATTTGTAAAAGTTAGTAGTTTCTTCAAATCCGGTAGCAAAGGCAATTTCCTTCACCGTTTCTTCGGTATTGATCAGCAAACGTTTTATTTGTTTGGTACAAATGTCGTCAACAAATGCCTTCGCTGATTTATGGATGATCGATTGAGAGATGGTGTTTAATGTTTTAGTACTGCAGCCCATCATTATGGCGTAATCTTTTACCTTTCGGGTAGTCGTGGCATTGCGCTCGATAAGGTGCTGAAATTCGATAAATTCACTCAGGTACTTGCGACTGGAGGAGAGATCGCTTCGTGTTTCTTGTATCCGAAAGAGCTTGGCCATCAGGATGTGTAACTCGCTTCGTATGATGCTTAGGCTGATATCATCTTTCTTATTGAAGTATTCTTCGGTAACCCTTTGGGTTAGACTTTTAATGCTGATTGCTTCTTCTTCGGGTAGGTCTACTACGGGGTCCGTTAGTACGTCGTTGAAAAGTTGGAAGACCCTTTTGGTCTCCAATGCCTCCAGGTAGCTGATCAGAAACTCGTCCGTGAACAACATCATGGCACCACGAACAGCAGTATTTCTGTGGAAGCGGTGTATTTGATCTTTTCGGATGGTCAGAATACTGCCTGGACGGAAGGCGTACTCTTGGAAATCTATCGTATGCAGGCCTTCTCCGGCTTCAATAAGAATAATGAGGTAGAATCTGACAAGGTGAAGCTGGAACTGAGAATGCCCCATATCTGTTTTGACTTGAAGGTCCTCTAGTCTGATCAAATCAAAGCCCACCCTGGGATTTTGACTGTTCTCAAAGGCAATGTGTTTTACTGATGGGCCCATCCAGTATATAGTTGTTTGGTTGAAGGGATAAGTGGTGGCAGTGCTCGTACTTAAACCATCCCGTTCTTATGTGCTAGCGCTTTCGGTACCTGCTGAATTGCATCCCAGTGTTCAACAATCTTTCCGTTTTGGTCGAACCGAAAGAAGTCCATGGTGACGTATTGATCGTTCCCAGGCCAGGTCTGGTGGGTGTGAAGGGCGACCAGATCTCCTTCGGCAATACAGCGGAGGAAGCGAATTGACTTTTCGGGATATGCTCGTTGCATTCGCTCAAAATAGTCGATGAAGCCAGCAGGGCCATCGGCCACGTCAGGGTTGTGCTGGATATACTCATCGCCAACGTATTTTTCAACGGCTGCAGCAGGCTGACCCTCGTAGGCCATCCGGTAAAAGGCTTCGGCTTTTTGCTTGTTTTCGGTTAGGTTCATTTGGTGAAAATAGCCGGCAAACCTTGAACCGCCCGCCAGAGCTTTTGAGCATCGGGAAGTCCCCATTCTTCCAACCTCCCTTGCATCCTGCGACCGCGCCTGAAAATACTGAGCGCATCAAGACGTAATTTTTGCCTGTACTCCGATAAGGTATAAGGGCGCAAGTGCGCGGGTGCAAGGAAAGTTAAAAACATGGTTTTCCTCCTTAGGCTAGCAGTAAGAACGAAGCTTGACAAAAACAGCCTTTATCTCAACCAACTTTTACTCATCCTGCTTTTTCTTTGTTTGGTTAATCTCTTCAATGTTGCTACCCTTTAGTTCAGTGGCAGAGTTGTTGAGCAGTAATGACTCAACCCCTAATCTTTAGCTTTCCCAGAAGTAGATCTGTACCGTCGGGGAAACCAGACAAGGCAGAAAATAAGCCACCAGGTAGCTGCAATCGCTGGCCCGATCTGGGTCCAGATTCCCCAGCCAACCATGACCGTGCCAAGCCCCGCTGAAACCAGGGCGGTGAAAGCGCCCGTCATTCGGAAAATATGGTCGTATAACCAGAACCTTGGCAGCTTAATCAGGCCTGGCTGTAACACCCGCAACAGATCAAAAGCCAGGATCAGACAGAGGTAGGAGAGAATGTACCAAACGATTTGCTGACTCCAGACAATGTTAGAACTTTGGAGCTTAAAGAAGAAGTTGCCGACCAGTAGAATGACACCTGCGAGGGCCAATATATCAATCCATTCAAAAGGACCGTTCTTTCGTTTGAGGATCCGGAAACCCGTAAAAGCTAAGTAAGCGGCTTGCACGGTGACAACCGTAAGAAAGGGACGATCTCTGAAGAGAAGTACGCCCAAAGCAGCAGTAATAATAGTGATGGAAATGAAGCCAAGAAATAGACGACCGTATTTACGATGATTGTCCCCTCCCTTCACGGAAGCATAAGCGATGACGCCCATGATAATAGCAATCATGCCGGATAAGACGTGGAATAAAATATTGATTTGGTGCGACACGGATAACTGATTTGGTGAGCACCAAAGAACCAGTCTTTACTGGGCCAAAACCAGGAGTTTCGGGCGAGTAGGGTGGTAGAATTCGTGAAATGGGTCTACAGAATGGCGAAAGGAATTGTTATAGTTTCAGTAAGGCCTTCACCTGGTCGGTATAGCTGGCGCTACTTCGAATGCTACTGCCCTGAGTGTCCGTAAAGGAGATCACATAACGCCCCTTAAGGTGAGGGGTGATACCGTTGATGCGGCTTGTATTGATCAGGTATTTGCGGTGAACACGCAGAAAAACATCATCTAGCTTATTCTCAAGTTGTACGAGTGAATAATTGCAAAGGGTACGTTGGCCATCGGAATCATATAGAAAGGAGTAATTATCGTAGGCCTCAAAATAGATGATGTCTTGTAGGGAGATGAAAGCAGTTGTCTCGCCCTTACGGATTGGAATTCTGGTAAGGACTTCTGAAGGCAATGTTTCGGCTTCTTGATGGCTACTGACTTCGGAGTCTGGAGGGGTAGGGCGCCAGCTAATGGGCATCAAGCCAAGGACGGTAGACAGGATTCCGTTAAAAAGATAAATACCGCCAGCTTGTAAAGGACGATATCCCTCATCTCCGAATAAAAAATAATCGGCCAGCAGTTGCCCCTCCGTAGCAATCACCCCCAGGAAGAAGAACACCGGAATGACCATAGCGTACTGACGGAAGACAGGCGTACCCTCCGGCCAGAACTTCTGGGCGTTATGCCCCAGCACCAATAATGGATATCCGATCAAAAGGCTAATGATGATCTGGAGCACCATGCTCCGGCCCAGACTGTCGTACACGCCCAGCGAGTAGTTTCCCAACCCTAATGCAAGGCCGACCACGAAGATGAGCCAGAGCTGCCGATTAGCAGGGGTAAAATCCAGTTTGGAGAAGGAGAAGATGGTAATGGCTTTAGTGAGCGGGGTAGGTCGCTAAAAAATTAAGCATGTTTCTGACCTAAAAGCGGGGTAGTTTGGACTAAAGGTAAGTGAAAGTGATAAGAAGGTCCCGGTTAGATCCTCAGCATTCAGGCCAGCATAGTTATCTATGCTGGCCTGAAAATGGAAGCCTTAAGTCCGCTTGAATGAATAGTTA
>CAYPIM010000262.1:0-7144 GCA_964410795.1 uncultured Lewinella sp.
CGCTGCGGCTATTGCACCGGCAGTTTGGGGCGTAGTTCGTAGTAGGTAGAATGTAGTTGGTAGTGCTACCGCAAAAGGCAGGGACAAAATACTCTCCTGTAAGAACCCTGAATTAAGGAACGGCGAAACGACAATCGCTTGTCATTCCGCCCTCGTGTGTCAACTTATTGAGGCCGGATATATGGCTGCAGTTGTAAATTAGCGCCAAAGATCCCTGATCATATTCTCGGGTGGGCAGCAATCCATCTGGAAAGTTCTGCCGCCTTTTCGAATTGGCTTTTTGCAGTTAGAAGGACAGCCACTTGGGGGATAATAAGAACTTACAATTCTACCGCTCCTGTCGTAAACATGGCAACACGGCGGGCGCATCATTACTTTACCTGGGTCGAATGGCTCAATCTCTTGTAGGTACTTGTCGATAAATTTTTTCGAGAGTTTTCCTTCTGGCTTTACCTTATCAATGATGTCCTTCTGATAGAACAGCACCGCAAAGGCTACTTTTTTGCTCTTTTTTTGCAAAGTATTGGTGAGAAGGTAGCGACCATCGGGATAGACGTAGAGCTTTGGGTGGGTGGCGAGAATTTCTTCGTACTCTCCTTTCTCCCAGTCTTGTCCCTCTTTCTGGGCGCTGGCGTTGGCAAAGGTGACGAACATCAAGAGAACGAAAAATAAATTAGATAACTTCATGGTGAAGGTATTTTGGTGAACGATTTGCCTCCTGATTGCGGCCTTACTGTTGACCTTACCCCTTAAGGGATGGTTTTTTTAAAAATATTTTACTGGTACAGTTTGGTTTTAGTGTTCCATCAGTGAACTGCTGTAAACCAAAGGGGCTAACTTTGCAAAACACTACAATCTAGCGAAGGCATAGCCGCAGCGGTAACTTACTCCCCTCTCCCGTGGAGAGGGGCTGGGGGGTGAGGTTACGAGCGCCAGCGAGCTGGGCCAATCCCCCCCTCAACATGACAACCTCCCCCTCCTCCATTTCCATCCGTACCGCCCTGACCAACCTTCGCACCGCAGCCGCAGCCCTCAATCGCCAACCGGAAAAAAAGCTAAACGACTGCCTCCGAACCCTCGCGGACTTAGCCGAAGCAAACGTAGAACCATTGCTTGTGGCCAATGCACTCGACCTGGCCCGGATGGATCCGAAAAACCCGAAGTACGACCGGTTACTGCTCAACGAAGACCGCCTGCGGGCCATCGCAACAGATTTGCGGCGGGTAGCGGAGCTACCCTCTCCGCTTGGCGTAACGCATGAAGATCGGGAACTGAGCAACGGGATGAAGCTCCGCCGCGTAAGTGTTCCGATTGGGGTGGTCGGCATTGTGTTTGAATCAAGACCTAATGTAACCTTCGATGTCTTTGCCCTCAACCTGAAAGCGGGCAATGCCTCTGCCCTGAAGGGTAGCCGGGACGCGCGCGACAGCAACATCGCCATCAAGCAGCTCATCGACGAAGCACTCGACGCCAACGGCCTGCCCCGCGCCTGCTACCTCGCGCCCGCTGGGCGCGAAGCGCTCAAACCTATCCTCGAAGCAGATGGCCTTGTGGATGTCATCATCCCACGTGGCAGCCAGGGCTTGATTGATTTCGTGCGGGCCAATTCTTCGGTGCCCGTCATAGAAACGGGAGCGGGGATCTGTCATACCTACATCGATAAAGAAGCAAACCCAGACTGGGCCCGGGCGATCGTTACCAACGCCAAGAGCCGGAGGGTATCCGTCTGCAACGCACTGGACTGTATCCTCCTACACTGCACCCGCGTCCGCGCCCTTCCCGAACTGCTCCGTGAACTAGGCGAAATGCACCGCTGTGAAGTCTTCGCCGATGAGCGCGCCTACGCCGCCCTGGACGGTAAATACCCCAAAGAACTACTGTACCAAGCGGAAGAAGGCAGCTTCGGCACCGAATTCCTGAGCATGAAACTCTCCGTCAAAATCGTAGATGACATCAGCGAAGCCATTGCCCACGTAGAACGCTACGGAAGCCGCCACAGTGAGACCATCGTGACCGACAACGAGGCCAACAAAAACCGCTACCTGAAGGAAGTAGATGCCGCCGTGGTGTACGCAAACGCCAGCACCGCCTTCACCGACGGCGGGCAATTCGAACTCGGCGCAGAGATCGGCATCAGCACGCAGAAACTACACGCACGGGGCCCAATGGGGCTGGCAGCGCTTTGTAGCTATAAGTGGTTGGTGGAAGGAGGAGGAGAAGTTAGGAGTTAGGAGTCGGGAATCTTACCACTCACTTCGCTACGCTCATTCGCCTTTGGTGAGCAAGCGAAGCGCAGAGAACGGCACTTGCGGTAGCCTATCACCTCGAAGAAGCCGCGTAGCGAATCTACCACACTATAAATCTATCAATCTAAAACTTGCGGCAGCGACTCCAGACTCACAACTCCAGCACCATCGTCATCGTCTTCCCATCAAAGGCGACGATTCGGAAGCCCATGCGTTGGTACCACTGCGCGGCGTTGTTGTCTCGGTGGACCGAGAGGGAGACCTGCTTGTCTCCACGCTCACGCAAGGCCTTCAGGAAATGGCTAAGTAGCTTTTTACCGATACCACCACTGCGTTCACTCCTGATGATGGCAATGCCGAATTCCGGCACATCTGGTGCGACGAAACCATATCCTGGTTCCTCCTGGGGAAATCGGCGCGACCAGATGGCGCCCACTTCTTCACCATTTTTCTGAACGATGAAGCCCAGGTCGCCTTCTTTGCCCCAATACTCGTAGTAGCGGCGCATCTCCGGATTCCGGATTGCCTCGAAGGGCAACTGCGGCTCTCCTGGTGATTTATAAAAGGAAGAGTGGTAAAGCTCGTGAAAAAAAGCAGTAGTTGTATTCTCGAGTGGATGGAACGTGATGTTCATGATCGTTTGGTTTACCCTCTCCCACGTCTCCCCTTTCCTGGGGAGAGGGGAGACGTGGGAGGCAGCAGAATGACCGATTTTATTTGGAAGGACAATGTAGGGACTAAAAGTTGAAATCAAGCGGATCAGGCCCAAAGCGGTGGTTACGTTCCAGGTTGTCGATAGCGACCATGTGTTCTTCATTCAGCTCAAAATCGAAGATGTCACCGTTTTCGTGGATGCGGCCTTCGTTAGTAGACTTCGGGATGGCGATGATATCGTTCTGCAAGCACCAGCGGAGGATCACCTGGGCGGGAGATTTGCCGTAGACCTTGGCAATTTCTGCAAAGACTGGCTCTTCCTTAAACTTGCCCTGCATAAGCGGGCTCCAGGCGGTGATGGCGATGTTATGCATATCGCAAAGACTGATCGCATCGGCCTGGACAAGGTAGGGGTGGTACTCAATCTGATTGACGGCAGGGACAACCTTGACGTGTTGCAGTAAATCCTCAAGGTGCTCCTCCATGAAGTTGGAAACGCCAATAGCCCGAACCTTACCCGTATCCAGGGCTACTTCAAATTCTTTCCATGCGGCTACGTAGCCATCTACGGGCCAGTGGATGAGCAGCAGGTCGACATAGTCGGTTTGCAAGCGAACAAGGGCTTCCTCAAGGGCGGCGGCGGTACGGCCTTTTCGGATGTCGTCATTCCAAATTTTTGTGGTGAGCCAAACTTCTTCGCGGGGAACCTTAGTGGTTTTTAGTGCTTCGCCGACGGCTTCTTCGTTTTTATAGATACTCGCGGTGTCGATGTGCCGATAGCCAGCGTCGAGGGACCAATGGATGGCGTTAATGGCCTCCTGGCCGTTGTCCGCTTTCCATACGCCCAGGCCTAGTTGGGGCATTTTCAGGCCGTTGTTTAATGTTACTGTTTTCATGTTGGGAGTAACATTGCTGGCGGGCCAGATGTTTTTTAGGGCGACGGAGCGCGGGTGCAAGAGAGAGGTTTTGAGGCTAGGATTATCCCCAGCTTATGTTGCAGCTAAAGTGGAGGGCTTTGGGCAGCGTTACCTCAAATGTTCACGATATGTTGTACTGATTGAAACAACAGGATAATAGGATCAATATGATTGGTTGTAAACTTGTGTTCTAAAACTACAGCTGATCAAGTTGATTGGTGTAATAGATTTTACCATCTGCTTTATAAAGTCAATCAATTCACAACTAAACTATCATGCGATCTACTTTACTTCTAAGTTTGGCTTTGCTGCTGAGCACCACTTTGACGGCTCAAAATATGCTGAGCAACGGAAGCTTTGAACAGGGCGATGCCAATTGGGCGATCTCCATTTGGGGAGGTGCCTCCATGTTTTACAGCCTGAGCGACGATGCTACGGAAGGCTTTTCGTCTTTACGTTTACAAGTCGACGTCCCTTCTCCTGAAGCGAACCAATTTCAAGCGGGGATGCGTCAATCAACGATTCAGCTGGAGAAGGATACGGTTTATTCCCTCTCTTTTGACATGAAGTCGAATTCAGGCCTGGTGGACACCATCGGTGTGCTCATTCATTCGCACCCAAATCTTGGCGGTCAAGCTTGGGGAGAAGCCTGGAAGGATACGAAAATCACCTTCATGGGAGATGGGGAATGGCATTCCATAGAACTGGAATTTACGGCCACCAGCATGGCCGGTGAACCAGACTTTGAGGTGCTGAATTTTGGCCTTGGCTTCGGCCTTGCTGCTAATGTTTTCTTCCTCGACAATGTCGTGCTTAACAAAGCAAGTGGCGGAGGTACAGAGCCCCCCGTCGATGGTATGCGGTCCTTCTACGTAAGCAAGGAAGGAGATGACACAAATGACGGCACAATGGATGCTCCATTTCTAACCATTTCTAAAGCCGCCCTTTTAGCAGGTCCGGGAGATAGTGTCATCATCAGCTCAGGGATTTACCGGGAAACCGTAACTCCTGCTCGGTCAGGGACGCCAATTGCGCCCATCCTGTTCATGGCAGCCCCGGGCGCTGACGTTACAATTTCCGCTATGGAGTATTTAAATGGTTGGACCAATGCTGGTGGATCTAAATGGACGAACCCCAGTGGCACCAACCTTGGGGATGAAAACTTCATCCTGTATAATGATACCTACTGCGATTTAGCCCGCTTCCCGAACAACGAAGACAATAATCCTTTTACGCTGGAGGCACGTGACAACACGGGAGGTAGCCCCAATCACCTAACGGCAAATATCCCTCCCTACGATTGGGCCGATGGCGGACACCTTTGGTTTTTGGGTAAAAACCGTTGGACTTCCTGGAGAGCAAGCATCACTGCCTCGTCAACGAACCGGGTAGATTTTGTTGGCCCAGATGGTTGGGTTGGAAGTGCCCACAATCCCCAGGACCGGGGAGAATACATCCTGTATGGCGTACAGAATGCGCTCGACTATCAGTACGAGTATATCTTCAACGGTAATGCATTGACGCTGCAATTGGCCGCCGGTGAAAGCCCGGAAGACGATCAAGTTCGCATCCGGCACCGTGAAAAAACAGTAAATCTTAAAAACAGGCAGTTCATTGAGCTGCGCGGCTTGACGCTCTTCGGCGGCTTCCTGGATATGTCCGGCAACTCCAGAGGGAACATCTTTATAGACGGAAATATATACTGGGGAAGCAACAGTATTGCTAAAGATTCTGGCCCCTTCCCAGGCAAGACTTCCGTATTCATGCAAGGAAGTGATAATCGCATTGAAACCACTGAAATTGCTTACGGAACCGGAAGTGGGGTGCGTTTAGAAGGTAATGGAAACGTGGTACACAACTGTTTAATCCATGACTTCAACGGCATTGCTTCTTACGATGCGCCCATTCTAGCGCGGGGAGGTGAAAACTCCGTTATTACCCGAAACACCATTTATAATGGCGGCCGGGATTTGATCCAGTCGGTCAACAATAATGTAGAAATTGCTTACAACGACATGTATCGCAGCAACGTCACTAATGATGATTGTGGCCCTATCTACACTTGTTGTGGAGAGCATCAATCGACCATTCATCATAACTTCATTCACGACTCGGAATCCCGCGGAGACAAGTACAAGGCGGCGGCTGTTTATTTAGACAACGACACTAAATTTTGGTCCGTTCACCACAACGTAATCAAGAATATGGAATGGACCGCCTTCCAGATCAACTGGGACGGGTGGAACCTGGATATTTATAACAATACGGTGATGAACGTAAGCGAAACCATTGGTGCCTGGATTCGCAGTGGGCAGGATGAATTCCGCAACGACCGCTTCATCAATAACCTGACGGACAACTCCGAAATGATTCGGGGAACCAGTGGTATGGAGTTTCAGAATAACATGGTTTACTCCAGTTCTCCCTTTCAGGACGCAGCAAACAATAATTTCTCGCTCTCCGCTGGCAACGCGGCCATTGATGCTGGAACAACGGTAGATGGCTTAGACATCCCGTTTGAAGGCGCAGCTCCAGATGTAGGGGCACTCGAAAGCGGAGCGGACGTTTTTGCTCCTGGTGTTACCTGGCAAGAAAATCCCTTCTCCAGTGCAAATCCCGTGTCTAACCGCAACGTAGCAGTTGTGCGAGAGTCCATTGCCATTGCTCCAAACCCTACCAATGACCTTATTCGCTTAGATGGAGAAGGACTCATTGACGGCGAGCTGTCCATTTTCACGGTAAATGGTAAGCTACTCAAGCGAATCAGCAATTATCAGATTGGACAGTCGGTATCGGTGAGCGAATTACCCAACGGCGTTTTCTTCCTTTACTTGCGAAGCGGCAATGTTGCCCGGAGTGGGCGGTTTATGAAGTTTTAGGAAGGCGCATTGATGGTTTTTGAGGTTTAAAACCGAAAATCATAGTGGATTAGGATCATGCTTGGCGATAAATGCCCGGATTGGTATACGTAAACGTCTGGGGTCCCCTGGAACGGGCTGGCCTGTCCGTCTGGGTGTACGCCTTCTGGCTTACTTCTATTTTATCGTGGGAACGTCTAATGGGAAGCGTACATTCGCAGGGTGTTATTGCCGTTTTATTTATTGTTGAGCGTTCGTTTTTAATTTTTCCTCTTCATTTTGGGATTCTGATTATATCCAATTTTTGGATTATTAGATTCAAATTTCAGGATGAGCTCTATTTCTTTATCATGAACTTCTCTATCATTTGCTGTTTCTGATTCCCATAAAATCTCTTTCCTTATTGTAAAATCTCTTTTGTCCTCTCTTGTAAAATCGGCCTCTATTAAATCATTTTTTGCGCTTCCAA
>CAYPIM010000263.1:0-2447 GCA_964410795.1 uncultured Lewinella sp.
AAGACTCTCTTAACACCTCCAACTCCGTCACTTACAGGGCAACCAGTTAGGCCATTAAGGTTTTCTATTCCACCTATACCGGGGCCAGCATAACGAAAGGCGTACCGGGTTTCAAAGTCCTCAGAAACGAAAAAGTTTCCACACCAAACGGTGCTCTCTGGACCAGTTTGTGTCAGGTCGTTGAATTCTTGGCTACCATCATCGTTTTGGACGACAGCTTGAGCAATAAAACCAGTTAAGTCATCTGGTTGCACATTGGTAAGGTCGACACAGAATTCGACATCTATAATTTGGGCAAATAAGTTGGGCCCACTAAAAACTAGCGTGCAAAGCAGGGCCGTGCTGGCCCAATTGCGTAAAAACTTCTTCATGGATCGTCTTTTTAAAAAATTATGAGATTAAAACTAATTCAATTTCTATTTCATGAGTAGTACTTCTCCTGCTATTCTTTCTATGTGACCATCAGTGAATTCCACTACAGCAACATAAACATAAACACCTGCTTCAACAGCTTGACCTAAACGATCTCCCTGCCATCTACCATCAGGTGAATTCATTGGTTGGTCTACGACATCAAAGAGTTCAGCACCCCAGCGATCATAAACCGTAAACCTATTTATAAGTCTAATATCATCTCCTCCTTGAATCTCAAGAAAATCATTGATACCGTCTCCGTTCGGTGAAAATACGTTAGCGACATAGATTTTTCGCCTTTCGTCAACAATAATTGTAATATTCCCCACTGATTCACAGCCATTTTCGTCAAATGCTATGACCGAATAAGTAGTTGTTTCGGCAGGTTTAGCAACTGGTTCCACGCAGTTAAGGCAGCTTAAGCCAGGAATTTCTTCCCACACGACGCTGTCAATTACCCCATTGGAGGACAGATTAAGGCTCAGACTATCCCCAATGGCTATGAAGCGGTCTTCTTCAAGGCCTATCGAAAAACTACAAGGAACTCCCATGCAAGGAGTACAGACAGAACCGTCGCATAAAACGGACTCCTGATCATTAACTGTATTGCTGTCTCCATCATCGCAGGGTAAGAATACAGGAGTGCTATTCTGACAGTCCTGAGGTGTCCCGGCACAAGGTACACAGACGATGCTCGGATCTCTTCGTAGTACCGTTTGCACATCATTATCGGTGCACGGATCATTGTCATTGCAGGCAACAACGTCAGTTTGCCCATTACTACAATCTTCTTCAAGACTAGTACATTCAACCACAACGGATGACGCACTATTACCACAAGATGATAATGTAACAACACTTAACATAACCGACTCACCGGACATCAAACCCGAGACGGTGTAAGTAAGGTTACCGGCACTAAGCATAGTTCCGTCACTCATCAGGTAGCCTTCGGCTCCGGGAACCGGATCCCAGCCAAAAGTTACACTATTTAAAGAAGCATCGATACAACTGATTGTCGGAGCTGCAGAAGGAGACTCTACCGTAACAGTAAGTAAGTTAGTCTCACTTTCACAACCATTCCCCTCTACCATCAGGCTGACAACGTAGTCACCAGCGGTAGCGTAGTTTAGGGTATAAGATTCGTATCCACCATCGGCACCACCTAATGCGGGAGTGAAATTCCAGTTAAAGGTGCCATTACTTGCTTGGGGCAAATCACCAGCATAGGCCAACGTAAAGTCTTCACCTTCGCAAACTACAAGGTCTGTTGCCAGACCATTCAACGTAAACTCACTAGTAGGTCCTTCAACTACTGTAAAATCAAAAGTCGCCATACCAGAACATACATTTTCATCGTAGGTAACCACAATTGTATGTACTCCGGGGCCAGCAGCATCCGCGTCAAAAGAGAAGCTTCCTGCATTTCCGGTCACGCCCGAACCACTGAAGGTAAACTCCCCTGATCCTCCAGCCCCCATCTGAGCGGCGACGAGAGGAACAGAATTATTCATTGCACCCAGGCAGAAAGTCTCGTTAGCAGGCGGCGTAACCGTAATAGTCGGGCAACTATCCGTTTCACAGCTTCCAATTCCTACAGGACTGTTTCCACAGGATCCGGTACCAAGCGCAACAACCTCAATACTAATCGTCTCCCCTTCGTTGAGTCCACCCTGGAAAAACGTAGTACTATCTTGCACAAAAGGAGTTCCACCGTTTACAGATACCATGAAGCTGTTTATGCCAACTTCGGTGTCCCAAATGAATTCGACACTTGTAAAAGAACTGTTTCTACAACTGATTATCGGGGTGGTAAAAGGAGCTTCTACAATAACATTTAGCTGATTAACATCACTCTGACAACCACTATCATCGACGGTCAAACTGATGGCGTAATCACCAGCATTCGCATAGTTTAAGTTATATGATTCGTACCCACCATCAGGGCCGCCCAACGCAGGAGTAAAATCCCAGTTGAAGGTTCCGCTACTCGCCTGAGGCAAGTCTCCGCTGTAGGCCAGGGTAAAGTCTTC
>CAYPIM010000263.1:2547-7121 GCA_964410795.1 uncultured Lewinella sp.
ACAGGCCAGGTTCTGCCCAAAGGTAAAAGAAGCATTTGGCGGGTCAGAAATCTCAATATCGATTGCTGCGGGGAAAGAGCAACCTCCTTCCTCAAAAATCGCCGTAACGGTATAAACACCAGGAGCCAAGCCTGAAGACATAAAGCTACCACCACTGCTAAAGGTGCTGTCAGCAAAGGTCAGAACACCCGATCCATCACTACCCGATAAAGATGTAGTTAATGGAATATCAACATCTTCCCCCACACAAAATGGGCCAATTTGATCAATAGCAAAGGAGATGGACGGGCAATTTTCTGCCGTACAGGTCAGGCTTTGGGTCGGACCATCCGGGCAAGCGTTATTGCTTAGCGCCGTCACTTCAATAGTTATCGATTCTCCTTCCGCAAGCCCCGTGGCGAGTAAAGAGTTGTTCGTCTGGCTGATGGAAGCGCCCGCTGGCTGACTGACAATGGAGACTGTAAAATTAGTTACTGAAGGGTGCGACCAAATGAAACCGACTTGATCAAGGCCAACGTTGGCACACTCAAGTGTAACCGCACCAATGGGCTGGGCAACAAAAACCGTATCTCTAAGGGTGTCTACCTCACAGAAAGGACCAGTTAATGCCAGCTGTACCAGCTGGTCTCCAGCTCCGGAGAAAGATATTTCCAGCGGTCCCGGGCCAGCTACATCTCCACTAACTACCGTTGTTCCGATCGGGAAAATCCATTCAAAATCAGCACTGTTAAAGTTGGCGCCCATGAAGGAAATAGAAGCCGTGCCGGTCTGGCAAATAGTATCCGTAGAAAAGGCAATCACTCCCGAAGGTGGATCAACTACCACCAGTTGAAAAGTCTCAGTGTAGTCACAATCTCCTTCGGTATACTCCACCGTGATTTCATGTTCTCCGGCACCAGCAGCTCCTGGATCAAACTGGGTTCCCGCAACACCAGGCCCGGACCATTGTACTGTACCTGCCCCAGGTACATTTACCGCTAAATTCACTAGACTTGCAAAACCGTCGGAACAAAAGGTATCCACCGGAGTAGTAATTTGGAGGGCAACGGCCGGACAAGACTGAGCAACACAAGTAATGGTATCAGAGATCGCGGACGGGCAGTCCGTAGAAGTTGCTGTAACTGCAATGGACACCGCATCTCCAGCCGTGAGGCCGCGGACTATAAAGCCATTTGGGGTTTGCTCCGCTACCCCAGTTCCCGGAACCATGATCTGATCAACGGTGTACGCATCAGCTCCTACATCAGACCAGGAAAAGGCAACAGAATCAAGGCCAGTCTCGGCACACATCAACACCGGAGGAGTTGGCGGCGCGGTTAGTGTAAATGGTAAACTAAAGGAATCCGAACATCCATTATTCCCCGCTGTGAAGGTGAGCAAGGTTATCTGATAAGTACGGTATTCAGAAAAGACCATCTCAAAAACCTGGTTGGGGGCGTCCTGAAGGCCAAAAGTGACGCCGTTCGGGTTGCCTACCGCAAGAGTATAATTGGTGTTCGGGTCATAGTCATTAACCAGGGTGAACCTGACCGTTTCCTGATCCGAACAAATTGTCGAAAACGGTGTGGATATCTCAGGGTTAGCCGGTGTAGCTACCGGAATATTAAAGGTGGTATCAAACGGGCAGGTTCCATCCAAAAGCGTGAAGGTGGCCGTTACTGTATAAACGTCTCTAGTGGTCGCACCAGTAAGGGCTGGCAAATTGACGGTTGTTATTCCACCGGTACCATTGGGTTCGTTCGTGAGCCCCAGGTCAATGCTATTAAGTACGATTGTTCCCGTTGTAGCTGTGTTTATATTAATGTCAAAGGCCTGATCATCCACCGTCACGCAAACCGGATCGATAGCCGTGAACAGCCACCCAGGATTGTCGCAGGAGACGTTTTCCGTGGAACACGTTTGAGATTGCGATGGGCCAAAACAAGAAATGCCGTTGCTGGTAAGTACAGGAACAACGCGCAAATTTACGCTGGTGCCCGGCGTAAGCCCGTTAGCAGTGTAAGACAAATTTGTATAGTTGGTCGAAATGGTTTGTTCCGCGCCTCCTCCAACCGTTAGGTAAACCTCAAATGAAGTTTGGCCAACGTCGTTCCAGGAGAAGGTGATTTCGGTTTCTGACCCCGTGCTGCAAGCTCCAAAAGTTACTTCGGGAAGGTCCGTAAGGATGGTAACGTCAACGGCAGAAGAGAAGGCCATACAGCCGTTCGCGTCCGTAACATCAACAAAAAGACCTGCTGTATTGGTTGAATTGATATCTACCGTAAGGGTTGAGCCAGTCTCCGCAGCGTCTAAATTCCAGAGATAATCATACCCTCCTGCTCCTCCGTTTGCATTTGCAGTAAGGACGGCACTACCGTCAGCACAAATCGTTGCGCCTACCGGATCGATTGATACGGAAGGGAGTTCCAGTACTGAGTAGGGCTCCGATAAGACGGAACTACATCCACTAGGGCTCGTCACCCGAACCTCAACTGTATAATTACTTGGGGTACTCTCCGTAACGGTAAAGTTTGGCCCACTACCCTCTCCATTGTTCCAGTCAAACGTCCAGCCAGCTGGGAAAGGGCTCCCATCTGCCATTAGGGCTGTGAACGCGATGGGTTCATCAGCACATACTACTCCAAGCGGAAAACTACTTATTTGGCCTGAGTTTCCACCGGTATTGGTCACATCGTATGGTTCCGACAAGACTGCACTACAGCCCGCCGGATTGGTCACCCGCACTTCCATCGTATAGCTACCCGGCGTATTCTCCGTAAAGGAATAAGTGGAACCGGAACCTCCTCCACTATTCCAGTCAAACGTCCAGCCAGCGGGAAAAGGACTACCATCTGTCATTACTGCGGTAAACATCGTCGGTTCACCAGCGCAAACTCCTCCCGTCGGATTCACGATAATATTTCCCGTTACGTCAGCAGAGACATTGATATCAATGGTCAGGGTTTCCGTACAAGTTCCATCCGAAACTGTAACGGAGTAGGTCTGCGTTCCTGCTATACCGCTCGCAGGAACAGTAAGCGTTGAACTGTTTCCGCCAATCGGGCTCCCGGCAGGGTCAAACCAAGCATAATCTGTTCCTGCTCCGGTGACTTCAAGTTCAATATTCTCTCCAATACAAACCACGTTGTTTACAGCATTAACCTGAGGAGCAAAAACCAGGTATTCAACTTCAACGTCAACCGGGTCGCTAACGCAACCATCCACGGTCACGACGAGGGTGTAAGTTCCTTGCTCCGCAGGATCATTCGTGAAGGCATTGGCGCCATTAGCTGTAAATCCACCAGGGCCTGTCCAGGCGTAATCAAAACTAGTGCCAGTCGCCGATGTGGATCCCAGTAACTCGATTGCTCCATCACCAGGACATACATCGGAATGGTTCGGAACAGCAACCGGATCAGCTACATCATCAATCTCAATGGTCACTGTAATCATGTAGGTGTAAGCCACATATCCCTGATTGACGGCATCCTGTCCATTGGTACAGCCGGTCGAAAAAACAGGAACTATGTCCACACTAAAATTGCCGCCGAAATCAAAATTATTCCCAGGGCTGTTGTTAAAGGTTCTGGTATAAGGAGAACCGGGCGGGGGGAAATTAGGCTCCGCCAAAATGTTAGATGTAGGGCAAGTTCCTCCCGTAGTAGTCGCCCCAGGGCAATCGTAGTATATGTTATAATAAAGCGGCCCCGCACTACATCCAGGCGGTATATTATCAGTATAACTCAGTATTTCTATATCCAGGTTAATGGAAACAATGCGCTCACAAGCACTAAGGCTAGTACCTAAGTCAAAATCATGGGCATAGCCTTGGCTGTACGGGCCTCCAAAATCTTTCCTGTCCAGTCCAATTATAGCGTCGCCAACACTTTCGGTTAATACGACTGTCCTTTGGGCACCTCCCACTAAAGGAAAGAATAAACAAAAAATCAATAATAACAGGAAAGTCATAAATCTTAACGAAAGCGCTAACCCCATTGATTGGGACCAGGTTACATCCTCCTTAAAAACACGAAAACCAGTTATCATGATCGATCTCTTAATTCATTCCAACACCCAAACAGAGAGCAATTAATTAGCCATCACTACGCTGTACTAAGCCTAGACTACAAGGTCATTAGGTCCACCTCTAGGCTTCATTAGTATTGAATACAAATGTAATCTGAACAAAGACAGGGTAAGAAATAAGTTAGCTATACATAAACTATACTTCATCAAGATGGAGATTAGCCTTACCTCCATAACGGGAAGCCATAAGGGCATAAAAGAGTATACTCAGATAAAAGAGCGGGTTTTTGCGGTAGAAACCAGATAGTTTCTTTTCCTCCACTCTATTCATGTACAGGAAAAAAAACGAGTAAAACCTCCCAATTAAGCACTTTGTATAGGTCTTGTAGTGGTGACTTGGCGTTAATACAAGCAAAATGTTTAGGCGCAGACGCAGGTGCAAAGGCGGTTAAAGGCTTTTCTTTTCATAACTCACCTCTATCCTCCGGAGTAAAAACGACAGCCCCGCCACCAATGTCTGGTAGCGGGGCTGTCTCGTTCAGCAGCCTTCAGGCTGCAAGTCTAACGGT
>CAYPIM010000264.1:0-7109 GCA_964410795.1 uncultured Lewinella sp.
TGCAACTTGAAACCTGCAACCAGATATGAGCAAAAGAACCATCTACTTGATTGTCGGCCTAATCATTATTGCTATCGCCGGAGTAACCTGGCTTCAGCTGGGAATGATCCGCACGGCAATGGAGCTCAGTGAGCAACGCTATGACGAGGCAGTGCAAGACGCCCTGAAGCGAGCCGCCAACGAACAGGAGGCCCATGAGAATGCTATGATCAACGTCCAGATCAACGGATTCACGGAGCGCATAGGTCAGCCAGGTACAAGGCTTTCCACAGGAGGGCTACTAGACGGGCCCCTTGGCTCCGGGCTTGTCTCCGGACTGGAGTCCAACGCACCTCAGTTTACCGCTGATGCCCGTATTAGAAACCAGGATTTGATTGACCGGATCGACCTCGACTTACTCAAGAAAAATCTCACGACTGAGTTTTCTAATGCCCATCTAGACCGCAACATGGGCTATGGTGTTTTTGACGTACAAAAGCAAGGTTTCATAATCCGTAATGGCCGTAAACTTTCCGAAACGGGGGCGGACACCGCCCGGCATACAGACTTGATGGGTAGCAGCTATCGTGTATCCGTTTTTGACGATGAGGACGATACGCCCCGGGGCTATATTATCGCCTACAGTCCTGAAAAGAGTGATGTCATCTTTGATACCATTTGGTACAATCTCGCTCTGAGCCTACTATTCGTCGGTATCATTCTCGGTTGCTTCGTCTACACCATTTATGTTATCCTGTTCCAGAAGAAACTGTCTGAAATGAAGACGGACTTCATCAACAACATGACCCACGAGTTCAAAACCCCGATTGCCACCATCAGTTTGGCAACGGATAGTATAGTAAGCCCGAAGGTTTCCTCTAGCCCCGAAAAAGTGCAACGTTTCGCCCGCATCATCAAACAGGAAAACAAACGAATGAACGACCAGGTGGAAAAGGTCCTTCAGATGGCAAAACTGGATAAAAACAAACTGAAGCTCAACCTCAGCGAAGTAGACCTCAACGATGTAATTACTGACGCCGCCGTTTTCATTGGTCTTCAGGTGGAACCACGTGATGGAACGGTGGAAACAAACCTACTCGCCGACCCGGCAATTGTGCAGGGAGACCTCACTCATATCTCCAGTTTAATCAACAATTTACTTGACAATGCGAACAAATATTCGCCCAATGCACCAAAAATCATTGTATCCACACGCAATGTATCGAAGGGTGTAGAGGTTACTGTTAAGGATCACGGCCTCGGAATGTCCCGCGAGGCGCGAAAAAACATCTTTGATCGTTTCTATCGTGTCCATACGGGTGATCGCCACGACGTTAAAGGATTTGGCCTCGGCCTGTCCTACGTTAAAACAATAACCGAGGTGCACAACGGCACCATCAACGTAAAAAGTGAATTAGGTAAGGGAAGTAGCTTCATCGTAACTTTTCCTTTCCGACAGACTTAATCATAACCCATTACAAAAAAACTGAACCTGCCATGAGTGACGCTACCCAAGCCATCGCCCCTAAAATTCTCCTCGTGGAAGACGACCGTAACTTCGGTGACGTTCTCCGCTCCTTTCTTGAAGTCCATGATTATGATGTCACCCTAGCCACCGATGGCCTGGCTGGCTTCGAAGCCTACCGAAAAGGGAAGTGGGACGTATGTATCTTCGACGTAATGATGCCCCGCCTCAGCGGTTTTGAGCTCGCCAAGAAAGTACGTGAAAGTGATAAAGACACTCCCATAATTTTCCTTACCGCAAAAGCGATGAAGGAAGACATTCTCAGCGGTTTTGAGATCGGTGCGGATGATTACATCACTAAGCCGTTCAACAGTGAAGAGTTGCTGGCCCGAATGAATGTGATCCTGCGCCGTAGCGCAACCCCACCAGACCCCAAGGAAGAACAAACAGAATTCGAGTTCGGCCAGTTCCACTTCAACTTCCCCCTGCGTATTCTTACCCATACAGATGCTGCTGGAGAAAAGAGCAAAGAAAAACTCAGTCCCAAAGAGGCACAGTTGCTTCGCCTTTTTGCAATCAACAAAAATGACATCCTGAGTCGTAACGAAGCCTTGACCAAAATTTGGGGCGAAGACAACTATTTCACCGCCCGTTCCATGGACGTCTTTGTTACCAAGCTACGCAAGTACGTGAAGCCCGATGAAAACATCGAAATCGTAAACATTCACGGCAACGGATTTCAGCTACTTATTCGGGGAGAAGGCAGTGAAGCATAGCTAATTTCCTGTACTTACACGAGAAAAATGGCCACCTAGGCCAGCGTATCGTGAAGAAATCTCTACATTTGATCCTGATTTACAATAAGGCGTCCGTCACGACGCCACGATTTTAGTTTTTGGGATTATGATTTATGGGCCGTTCTGGAGATTCCGGAGCGGCTCCTTTTTTTCGGTTAACGGTTGTTAGTTGTCGGTTATCGGTTGTCCCGCAACAACCGACAACAGCCAACGGACAACGGACAAACCGACAACTGAAAACCGATGATAAAAACCAATACCTTTCAACGGTCTATTTGTTCCTGTTTCCTCCTTTACGCTTTCTTTCTAGCGGGGACGCAGGTGCAGGGTCAGTTGGATTTAAGTGGTCGGGCCAACCGCCAGCTTCAGGAACTGACCGAATTCAACGAGACCTTCGAAGGGGGGCAAACAGGCTTTGTACTCTACGACCTTGATTACCAGACCAACCTCTACGGCCTCAACGCTGACCGTCGTTTTGTACCCGCCAGCAACGTTAAGTTGCTAACGTTTTACCTAGCCAACCGAGTTCTAGGCCATCGGTCTCCTGGTTTATTCTACCAAGAGTTCAATGATCATTATGAGGTTTGGGGTGCTGGTTATCCATTACTGCTACACCCCACCTTTACGGGCTACGATGAAGCCGCGCCCTGGATCTCTTCTCGAAAAAAACCAGTAGTATTCAACTTCCCTCTTGGACCGGGCCAGCAAGTCGCTCGCTATGGCCCTGGCTGGAGTTGGGACGACTATAACGACGGCTACGTTTACGAGCGCTCAGCATTAGCCGTTTTCGGCAACCGACTCTACCTTGACTTATCTGCCGTAGATGCTGAAGGTCGACAAACACTACTCGGTGCGCCGGTCTCTGTAGCAGGAGCAATACGAGAACTCCCCGAGCAGCAGGCCCAAATCCGACGTTCTGAATTTGGTAACGACTTTACCGTTGGCCCAGATTTTATTGATCGGGCCCGTTTCCCAGTAGAACGCCCACTTCATCTCACGGACCGGTTGGTAACCAACGAGCTATCCGCCACTTTCCCCATGCAACAAATATCAGCAGGCCGAGCGCCTTATCCCCTTCCGACAACAATGAATATGTTGGAAGTCTCTATGCCGGATACGATTTTCCGGAAACTCCTACAAAACAGTGACAACTTCCTGGCGGAACAACTCCTCCTTCAGTCCGCCGCACAACGCTACCAAAGGCCTGATTCGGAAGCCATTATTAGCTACGCAAAAGATACCCTATTACCAGCCATCGGTATTGAAAATATACGGTGGGTAGATGGCTCGGGGCTGAGCCGGTACAACCTACTCACCCCACGGCAAATGGCCCGCATCGTGATGGCACTCGATCAGGACATCGGCCGTGACAGACTGCTTTCCTTATTGCCCGAGGGCGGAACCTCTGGCACCTTACAATCGCGCTTCAACAACAAGCCAAAACCTTACGTTTGGGCCAAAACCGGATCGCTAAGTGGTGTCCTTTGCCTGAGTGGTTTGCTACAAACCAAGCGGGGCAAATGGTTAGCTTTCAGTTTCATGCACAACAACTTCACTGGTAAAAGCCGGGATTATTATGCAGAGATGGAGAAAACGCTGGGTTGGTGTTATGACAACCTCTGACCCTGCCGATGCAGCCTCCGGCTGCGAGCGGTCTTCCGCACGTTCCGCGTGCGGAGAAAAGAGAATCCATCATCAAACTATCGCACCCAGAGGGTGCTCAGACCGCTCGCAGCCGAAGGCTGCATTAACCGGATAAAACACAAAACAGAAAATAAAGCGTTTAACAACGGTAAGCACGCCAACCTAAATGGATAAACATTTTCTCCACAATCTGAAAGCCCGCGCCAAGCAACTGGGCTTGAACGCCTGGAGCTGGCTCCGTCGCCAGCCTCCCCTAAAGCTCGCATTTATCGGATTTGCGGTACCCACGCTGATCGTAACGATACTCTTTCTAACGCTATTCATTCGAACACTAGGCGGTAACTACGGTCACATCCCAGAACACGATGAACTAGCCCTGATCGAGAATTCGGAAGCCAGTTCCGTCATCAGTGAAGATGGCAAACTCCTAGGAAAGTACTATCGCGAGAATCGGGTAAGTGTAGACTTAGAAGAAATTTCACCTTACGTCATCCAGGCCTTGATCGCTACCGAAGACAGCCGCTTTTTCGAGCACCAGGGCATTGATCTGCGCGCACTTGGTCGAGTAGCCTGGCGCTCCATCATCCTCGGAGATAGAAGCGGCGGCGGCGGCTCCACCATCAGCCAGCAACTCGCAAAACAACTCTACCCCCGGCAGGGCGGTAGCAAGCTGGGCATGATCAAAATTAAGATGCGCGAAATGATCATCGCCAGCCGGCTAGAGGAAGTTTACAATAAGCAAGAGCTGCTCGCCCTCTACCTGAACACTGTCCCATTTGGCGAAAACGCCTACGGTATCGAAGTCGCTTCGGGTCGCTTTTTTAGTAAATCTGCCTCCGAACTGAAGGCCGAGGAGGCCGCGGTATTGGTTGGATTGCTAAAAGCCAATACCAGCTATAACCCACGCTCCCACCCTGAACGGAGCCGTGAGCGACGTGACTTGGTGCTGGCCCTGATGGCTAAAAATGAATCCTTGGAGAAAACGGCCAGCGATAGCCTGGCCGCTCTGCCTCTGAAGATCAATTACCAACGACAAAACCACCGCGTTGGCAGTGCCAACCATTTCCGCCGCATGCTCCGTGCAGAAGCAGAAAAGGCGCTGGCCGGTAAAAAACGGCCCGATAGCCGCCCTTGGGACATTGATCGAGACGGCCTCCTTATCCACGTCAGTGTAAATTCCGTACTTCAGCGCCTGGCCGAAGAAGCCGTACTGGAACAACTACCCCGCATCCAACGCAACCTCGCTATCGACTGGAAATCCGCCAAGCGGGCGCCCTGGGAAGGCGCGTTCCTAAAAATGGTGAAGCGCAGCCCTCGCTACAAAAGGCTGGAGGCTTCAGGCAAAAACGAAGAAGAGATCATGGAGGCTTTACGCGAGCCTCGCCTGATGACGATCTACGACTGGAAAACGACCGAAGCCGTAGACACGCTGATGCGACCAATTGACAGCTTGCGCCATTACTTCACGCTACTGAATGCAGGCTTGCTGGCTACCGACCCTAGAAACGGCGTGGTTCGTGCCTGGGTGGGCGGTGTAGATTATCGTTTTGTTCAGTACGACCATGTGACGGCAAGGCGGCAGGTGGGCTCCACCATCAAGCCCGTCATTTACGCCACCGCTTTGCAGGGCGGAATGTTGCCCTGTGAATACACGCCGGCGCAGCAGTTTACCATTGAAGATTTCCAAAATTACAACCCGCGTAACCCCGGTGGCAACTATGAAGGGGCGTACTCGATGCGGGGCGGCCTGGCAAAATCTGTCAATACCGTAGCCGTAAACCTTGCCGTGCGCAGCGGACTACAAAACGTCGTCAATGAAATCCACGAACTCGGTATCACCGGAAAAGTAGAGGCCATCCCCAGTGTCGCCCTCGGCACGGTGGAGGCCACGCTACCGGAAATGAATACGGTCTTCAGCGCTTTCGCCAACGGCGGCCGGCGGCCGACGGGAGGGACTCATTTCCTAGACAAGATCACCACTGCGGATGGGGAGACGATTGTCAGTTTCATCCGCCCCAAAGAGACCATGCGCGTAATGAGCGACACAGTAGCCAACATCACTACCTTCCTGATGGCGGGCGTAGTGAACAGCGGTACTGGTGCCCGCCTGCGCAGTACCTATGGTGTAAGCGGAGCCCTGGCCGGAAAGACAGGTACTACCCAAGACCAATCTGACGGATGGTTCGTAGGCTACAACCCTAAACTGGTCGTGAGTACATGGGTGGGGGCGGAATACCCCGCCGTGCACTTCCGCACGCTACGGCGCGGATCAGCTACCGCAACGGCCCTGCCCGTGTGGGGAACATTTATGCGCAAGGTGCAACGCACCAGGGGCCTTGGCCGCTATCACGGTGGCAGTTTCTCCCGCCTCGACGAAATGACCGTCGCCCTACTCGAATGCCCAGACTACCTTGATGAGCTGCCCGTCTACACCGAATACGGAGCCCCGGACCCGGACGAGCTAATGCCCGTTACCGATATTACTGCCCGCCTTAACCGCTTTCCCGCAGAAGAGGTGGAACGAATGATGGGCCGTAAGCGTCGACGAAACAATGAAAGTCCACTGGCCTATGCCATTCGGATTGCAGAGCTATTAGAAAAAGAGGAACGTAAGGCTGCGCGCAAGGCAAAACGAAAAGAATTCTGGAATAAGACACTTTTTGGTAAGAAGAACTAGTGGGCTAGCCAGTAAATATTGTGCCATATAGCGCCGGAATTTTGTGTGTTGGCTAGGCGACGAAATACTTGCATAGCCGTAGCTACGGAAGTGTTTCGGTAACGACGCCAACGCGCAAAAGAACAAGCTAGATGGTAACGATATTTGCTGGCTGGCCCACTAGAGACGGTAGCCGGAATCGAACCGGCATCTCGGGGTTTGCAATCCCGCCCCATTACCAACATCGGGCATACCGTCTTTACAAAATATGCGGTAGGTGAGGGGCTCGAACCCCCGCATGGTTTCCCACGTCTCTCCTTAGCAAGGAGGCCCGTTACCAAACTCCGGCAACCTACCTTGTTAGAGTGATAGATGTGATAGGAGATAGATTTATAGCGCTACCGCAGGTACCGTTCGCAGCGCTACGCCTGCTTACCTTGGGCGAATGAGCGTAGCGAAATGAGTGGAAACTGCGGTAGCCTATTAATCTATTATATCTACTAATCTATCAACCTAAGAATAGCACCTCCCATAGGAATCGAACCCATGACGCAACGGAATTGGAACC
>CAYPIM010000265.1:0-7067 GCA_964410795.1 uncultured Lewinella sp.
AATCTGTTTACATCAACGAGGTTAGGCCTCGGAATTATAACCCTCCGTCTGATTACAGGGCCTTTCCAAACGTTAAGTTTAGCTATGTTAAATCCAAGAAAATTTGGAAAATTTTCTGGATGCGGCAAGACCTTAAGTGGCACCTTTACCCTCCCGCAAAGATGGTGGACACAATAATAGAAGCCCTTGAAATTTATGATGAAGATAAATTTTACTGCTTTAAGGGGTAGTACTTTCGCTTAGCTTTCGTCCTGAACATGTGCGCATCCACCTGCCATAAAAACCTTCCCTGCACCCGCTGCCGAGCCTCCAAAAGGCCTTCCAACCGAACCAAAGCTTACTTTTGCGTATCCAAAAGGTAACATACCCACAACCACCATGCGCTACCAAGCTTTTTTCCTGCTGCTCGCCCTCACCGCCTGCACCCCCGCAACCGAAACAACCTCTACCTCTACGCCAGTGCCCGACCGCGCAGCCGCAGCCGCCGAAGGAAAAATGAGCTTGACCCCCGCAGCCATAAGCCCCGTAGTAGCTTTTGAATACGAAGACATCCTCTGGGGCTTCCGTTTTCTACCCGACGGGCGCATGGTCGCCACCGACAAATCCGGTAAGCTGCTACTGATCGATAAGGAGGGTAGGAGTAAGACAATCACCGAAGGTGTCCCCGCCGTAAAGGATGTAGGCCAGGGCGGACTGCTGGACGTGCTGCTCAGCAACAACTTCGCTACCGACCGCATGGTCTACCTCAGCTGGAGTAAGCCCGACGCAAAAGAAAACGCAAGCACGGCCGTTGGCCGTGGCCGTCTGGCGGACGACGAAGCAAGCCTCGAAGACTTCGAAATCCTCTACGAAGCCGGACCGAAAACCGGCAAACCCTTTCACTACGGAAGCCGCATGGCCTGGGGACCGAAGGATGGCCACCTCTACTTCACCATCGGAGATCGCGGTAGCCGCGACGAAAACCCCCAGGACAGTACCCGCGACCACGGCAAGGTGTACCGCATCGCTGCCGATGGCTCCATCCCGGACGATAACCCCTTCGCGAGTACTCCGGGCGCAAAAAAAGCCATCTATTCTTTCGGTCACCGTAACCCGCAAAGTCTCACCATTCACCCCGAAACCGGAGAGGTCTGGGAAACCGAGCACGGCCCCCGTGGAGGTGATGAAATCAACATCATCGAAGCCGGTAAAAATTACGGTTGGCCGGTGATCAGCTACGGCATCAACTATAACGGCACCCAGTTTACCCAAAAGGTTAAGCAGGACGGTATGGAGCAACCACTCCACTACTGGGTGCCCAGCATCGCCCCTAGCGGCATGGCTTTCATCACCGGAGACAAATACCCCGGTTGGGAAGGCGATCTGGTGGTTGGTAGCCTAAAGTTCATGCGCCTTCAACACGTTCAGTTAGACGGCAAAAACGTAACCGGCGAGCAAAAGCTTATCAACAACATGGGCCGCGTCCGCGATGTACGAATGGGCCCAGATGGCTACATCTACGCTTCCGTAGAAGGAGAAGGTATTGTTCGGTTAGAAGTGGAGTAGAGGTGTTAGGGAACTAGAAATTAGGGTGCTAACTCCCTAATTTCTAGCACCCTAATTTTTAACGCTCTGATTTTCAAACTACCAAACCCCATCGCCGTCCTCTACCTTATTCATATTACCGGTCTCTACCAAACGATTGACCTTGGGCTGCAATATCCAAACGCCAACTACGAGAAAGTAAGATAGAATAACGTAGCCTACCAATTCGCCACCCTTTACCGGACGACCTTCTTCGATGGTCTTCAGCGTTTTGCCAACGAAAAAGCAGTTGTAAATCTGAGCGGCGAAGCCAACCAGCCCAATCGCTCCGAAGAGGCCCATCACCTTAAGGAAGGAGAAGGCAAAGTCTTGCACGTTTTCTTCGTCGATGCCGTCGTTCTCGATCCAGCCAGGAATACTGTCGCCCAGCCAGTTCCATCCGTACCAGAATAAGCCAATCATCGCCAGTGTAGTGAGGATTTGAAGCGGCAAAGTGATTTTGAAAGTGCTGTCTTTAAGTTCAGTATGATCTGGCAGGTAGCGCTTCAGGTCTTGCCCAACGGCGTGGTACCAGCCGACTTGGATTAGCATGGCGAGCAGCATCAGACCGATGAATAGGTAGAAATAGATGTTGTAGTCGGCAAGTTCAAAGTTGCCGAAGGAGAAGTCAGCACCTGCGGTCATTTCATTGCTGAATTCCTGTAGTTTCTGACCGTAGATGCCCTGGACGATCCAGCTGGAAAGTGTCGGTAGCAGCAGTGGGATGAAGAGAATGTAGTGCTTAGAACGAAGGAAGAAGTGTGACATGGAAGGTTACGGGTTAAATATGAGTGTGTGAAAAATTTTGTTTCCGATATCGGAAGTGCTGGTAAATTAAGGATTTAGGAAAAAGATAAGATTAGTTTTATCGACGAACTGCTAGATTCTAGGGTTGGATAAGCCAGACTCATTCCTCCAGGTACACCCGGTGAACCCGCGGACCGATGCCCGTCAGTATTTCATAGGGAATGGTCTGCGCGGCCTTCGCCAACAGCTCAATGGGATGTTCTGGTCCGAAAATAGTGACCTCTTCGCCATCATGAATGTGGGGGAGATCGGTTACGTCGATGGTCGTCATGTCCATACAGACGGAGCCGATGATCGGGACGGTCTTCTTCCCGATTCTTACCGAAAAACGCCCTTCTCCGGCGAGGCGAGGCAAACCATCTGCGTAACCGATGGGAAGAACGGCAATACGGCTCGGGCGGTCAAGTTTCCCTCTTCGTCCGTAGCCAACACTATCGCCTGGAAGGCGGTCATAAATCCGGGTGATGTGGGTGATGAAGCGAAGGGCTGGGCGAAGCTCATCGGCGCGTGTTGTGTCACCAATACCATAGAGGCCAATACCCAGGCGAACGAATTCGTGGGCGTGGCCAGGAAAGCGGGAAATGCCGTTGGTATTGAGCACGTGCCGTGGTGGCGGGGCCGGAAGTTCCGCTGCGACTTTAGCAAATGCTGCATCAAAACTAGCAAATTGCTTGCGGGTAAAATCGTCATGAGCAGCGTCTTCCGCGGCGGCGAGGTGGGTGAAAATGGAAGCGATTGTTGGACCGTAATTCTGGCTTTTTAGCTCTGCGATTAATGCTGGAAGATCATTGCGTTGAAAGCCAAGACGGGCCATCCCTGTATCCAGCTCGAGGTGTACCCGAAGGCCGGCGGCGCGGGCACGGCGGAGGTCTTTGGTTTGGTGCACTACCGGTTCGAGCTTGTTGGTCGCACAGCGACCGTAGGTGGCCGCTTCTGCGTTGAGAACCATGATCGGTAGCGTCAGGCCTCCTTCACGCAGGTTGAGGCCTTCGTCGGGGTAAGCGACGGCTAGGCGGTCCGCTCCAGCGGCAGCGAGGGCACGGGCAACGGGTAGGCTGCCGCCACCGTAGGCTGATGCTTTTACCATCACGATCATTGCGGCGTCGACGGAGCGTCGATACGTTTGGAAGTTTTGACGCAGGGCGGTCAGGTCCAGCTGAAGTAACGTCTGGTGTTGCTTGCGGCTGAGGGCATCAGCGATGCGGTCGAGGCGTTCATAACTCGCGCCTTTTACCAGTATGGTTTTCTGGCTGGTATCAATTTCGCCCAGGGCTGTAAGAAGGTCTTCGGGGGTGGGATAGTAAAGGTCGCCATCCGTTGAAGCGTAACTTTTGCCGACGGTAATCAGACGGTCTACCCGCCCGGCCAGCAGCTGGTACAGTTCGCTTGTCCCGACTCCCGACTCCTGACTCCCCGACTTAATACGGGCGCGGCCGCGGGTGCCAGGGAGGTTGGAGGAGCTAGGTTGAAGCGTCCCTAAGATGAGGGTGAGCCGTTCAAATGGGTTCTGCGCTACGGCGAAGTCGAGGGCTGCGGCTAAAGCACTCAGGTCGTTGCTGTAACTATCGTTGATGACTATGCCACCGCGCCGTCCTTCTCGCTGTTCGAGCCGGTTGGTTAGGGGGCGAAGCTTTGGAAGCTCTTCGCGTAAGGTTGTTTTGTTAATCCCTAGTTCGTAAGCTACGGCAGCGGCGGCATAAGCATTCTCCAGGTAGATACCGGGCAGCAGGGGAAAGGTGAGCTGGATGGCTTCTTCGTCCACCTCCAAAAAACGCCCCTCAACGCCAAGGAAGGAGAGGGGATGTATATCGTTCATCCTCAACAACCGGACGCTATCGGTGTCGTCTGCTGAAACAGCGACCCACTTTGCTCCTTTGAAGAGACTTAGTTTCTCTCGGTGCTTTGTCTCACGATCTGGAAAACCTGCATCATGTGCGCTACCGAGCATGGTGAATAGCCCGCAGGTAGGTTTGATGATGGCTTCTAAACGGGCCATTTCACCCGTTTCACTAACGCCTGCTTCGAATACGGCAACTTGATGTTCCCGCCGTAAGCGCCAAACTGAGAGCGGTACTCCGATCTGAGAGTTGAACGATCTCGGGCTGGCGCAGACGTAGAACTTCCGACTTAGAATTTGGGCTAGCCAGTCCTTAATGATCGTCTTTCCGTTGGAGCCGGTGATGGCCAGTACAGGGATGTTGAACTGCTGACGGTGGTGAGCAGCAAGGGCTTGCAGGAGCAGCAAGGGAGCTTCCGCCCAAAGGAAATTGGCTTCTGAAAGCTGACTTTGCACCTGCGGCCGCGCCCCAAAATCCGGTTGTACTACGAAATGCCGTACCCCCGCCCGATAGAGCGCTGGAATAAAGTCATGCCCATCTACCCGCTGCCCGGGAAGGGCAAAAAATAAGGTCTTCTCCGGCTGCTTGAGACGGCGAGAGTCTACGACAAGGTCGAAGTTTTTGTACTTGGCGTAGAGGTTGGAGATGTTGTGGTTTTGCACAGCTGCAAGTTACGGTTTTACAGTAGGCGCGGCCCCAGCTGCTGTCTAATAAATTTAGTGTTTAAGGCAGCGGCTGAAGCCGCGCCTACTTTAAAAAGACGGACAGCCGTTCCATTGCTACCTCTAAATCGGCATAGGAAACACAAGAAAAAACCATGCGGTACCATCCCTGATCCGGGCTGCCTTGCCCGACTGGCGAAGTAAGCAAAATTCCTGTCTCGTCGTATACCCGTTGCCAGAGTTCCATCTCGGCTTTGGCAGTACTGGCCGTCAGGTACCTGCTTAGGTCAAACCAAACGAAGAGGCTGCCCGCCGCAGGTGCGTAGGCGATATTATGGGCGCGCAAAGTGCGAATCACGAGGGCATAGCTCTCCGTCAGCCGTTGAGCATTCATGGTGATGTACTGCCGGACCCAATCTTGGTCTTCGAGCATCCGTTGAATCAACCACTGACTGTGGTTGGAAGCCATTGATGGTGCCCCCATATTGCCCCATGCTTTCAGTAGTTGCTCGTTGTGGGAGTAAATCATCCCCAGCCGGAAACCGGAAATGCCGAAGTCTTTACTGAAGGAGTACCACCAATGTAAATACGGACTCTTGCGGGTCTCCAGTAAGCGTAGCACGGAAGTGAACCACCGCCGTTCACCGTAATCGTCTACCAGGTCTGGATGGTCCTGATTAATGAGGGAAAGGGCGTAGATTTCGTTGACGACGAGGTGGATTTTGCGGGCATCACACCAATCGGCAAAGGATAAAAGCTGACTTTCGGTGAAGACTTGCCCGCTGGGGTTGTTAGGCTGAGTAAGGATGAGCATCCGGAAGCGGTTGCCAAGCGCCGCGTAGGCCCGGTCGAGGTCCGCGGTAGTATGCTGAAAGTAGGTAGGTACGTGGAAGCGGCTTTTTGGCGTGTTTTCCGTTGGCTCGTGGTGGAGGTCGTAACGTTCAAGGCCAGCTTTTGCACCGATGTCAGGGGTGTAGGCCATATAGGCGGGGCCGGGGATGACGGCTACATCACCGGGATCGCCAAGAAGAAGTGCCGTCATTTCAATGATGGCGGCGGCACCCGCCGCAACGCCAAGTCGTTCGGGGTCAAGGTCGGTACCTGCCAAGTGCCGTTTAAGAAAATCTGCGGCTGCCGCTCGCAGCTCGGGAGCGCCCAGGATGGCGGTGTAGGAGGGTACCCAGTCTGGGGGCTCATGCTCTGCCTGAAGGGCACGGATTTTATCCCGTAGCTCTGGCCAGCAAAGCGCATTTTCGGCTATGGTGAGGGTGAACTTACCGTTGGCGTTATCTTGAGCGTGGTAAAGATCTTCCATCGCCTCGTAAAAGGCATCGAGGTCGGCGCGGAGCGGTTGAGTTGCGGCAGCATTGCCGCGATGGGATAGTGTCATGTTTAGTGGCTTAGGACTTAGTTGATGCTAATGCATCTGGCCGCGTCCCTTAATAATTTCATGATTAGTGGTGGAATAAAAACGCATTAGAGAAATAATGTTTCCCTCCGGGGAAAATAACAGGTATATGTCGAAAGAAACGCTTGCTCCATCGAAGCTGTAATAATATCCGCCCCGCACTTCTTACATTTGTCTTTCTACGAATCCAATGTTACCCAAATGTCCAAATTAGCTAAAGCCTTTGATACCATGTCTCAGGAAGATGATCGTTTCGCGAATGTACTGATGAAAGCCCTTGAGGATAAGAACCTCGAAGGCTTTGATTACCTCGAATTTAAGCAATCTGTAGCAAAGATGCAGGAGATTGGTATGGACCATGATACAGCGATCCGTGCAGCTTTTGGTACGGGTTCTACCGTTGGCTTAACACTGGAGAAGCTGGTGAAAACCGCCAAGTATTACACTGAAGTGCTTCAGGACGAAAAGTCCAAGTTCATGAACTCCATGGAGAAGCATCTTATGAGTAATGTAGAGGGCAAAGCCAAGGAAACCGGTGAACTGAAAAAGAAGATTGCCAACTGGGAAGCCAAGATCGAACAGCTGCAGGGCGAAGTAGCCAAAGCTAAAGCGAAGATTGATTCCGCCGACAGCCTAATCAATACCGCCAAGGAAAAAGCTTCCATGAACCAACAAGGTTTCGACGATGCACTGGACGTGATTACGGCGGCCATCCGCTCTGATGTTGCGGACATTACCCGAGTTTTAGGAAGTTAGAAATTAGGGGGTAAGAAACTAGAGAACTAGTAG
>CAYPIM010000266.1:0-7060 GCA_964410795.1 uncultured Lewinella sp.
TTTTTCCACTTCCAGTTGGTGTGGGTAGCGGCAGAGGTAATGGTAATACCACGCTCCTGCTCCTGCTCCATCCAATCCATGGTAGCAGCACCGTCGTGTACCTCGCCGATCTTGTGGCTGATACCGGTGTAGTAAAGGATACGCTCGGTAGTGGTGGTCTTGCCCGCATCAATGTGTGCGGCGATACCGATATTTCTGGTGAACTTAAGATCCGTTGCCATGGCAGGAGGATTTAGAATTATAGATTGATAGAATTAATAGTTTGATAGAACTGATAGATTAGTAGTCTGATAGATTATAGCAACGATACTATAAATCTATCAGGCTATTAATCTATCCATCTACCTACCGTAGTGGGCGAAGGCACGGTTAGATTCGGCCATCTTATGCGTATCTTCCTTACGCTTCACGGCGAGGCCTTCGTTGCGGCTGGCTGCGAGGAGTTCAGAAGACAGCTTTTCCGCCATTCCTTTACCGGAACGTTGACGGGCAAATTTGATAAGCCACTTCATACCGATGGACATCTTGCGCTTGGCGCGGATTTCCGTAGGGATCTGGAAGGTGGCACCACCAATACGCTTAGAGCGTACTTCAACCTGAGGCATAGCGTTGTTCAGGGCGCGTTTCCACACTTCGAACTCGTCGATTTCCTCGCCGGCTACTTTTTCCTTAATAATGTCCATAGCATCGTAGAAGATGCGGAAGGACGTGGATTTCTTGCCGGAGAACATAAGCATGTTCACGAACTGGGTTACCATCGCGTCTCCGTAACGGGGATCGGGAGCAATAACCCGAATTTTTGGCTTTCTTTTACGCATAACGTTTTTTCTTCAGACGGGTGGCGAAGTGCCTGCCCAAATGGCCTCCTATTTTATTAGAGAAGACTCATCTTACTTTAGATAATGGTTGAAACCTGCAACTTGCAACTTGCAACCTTATTTTAATTACTTCTTAGGACGCTTAGCACCGTACTTAGAGCGGGACTGGCGACGCTCGGAAACACCGGCCGTATCCAGCGCACCACGAACGATCGTGTAACGTACACCTGGAAGATCCTTTACACGACCTCCGCGGATAAGCACGATGGAGTGCTCCTGAAGGTTGTGGCCCTCACCCGGGATGTAGGCGATTACCTCGATGCCGTTCGTGAGACGAACCTTAGCCACCTTACGGAGGGCAGAGTTCGGCTTCTTAGGCGTCGTAGTGTAAACACGGGTACAAACACCGCGCTTCTGAGGGCAGGAATCAAGTGCACGAGACTTACTCGCTTCAACGATCTGCTTGCGTCCTTTGCGGACTAACTGATTAATTGTAGGCATACGTTTATTTACTTTAAAGACGCTTTTTTTTATTTACCAGAGGCCTACCTCCTTGAAAAGCGAGCGCAAAGGTAAGCATTCTTCTTTATAGTTCCTAACGTTTTTGCGCCCGGAACAGAATTTATTGCGCAGACAATGAAATAGACTGCCCGACTGGTGAAAAGTCACCAGTTTTGTACTGTTAGCCAACGATTTAGGCAGAATATGCTGCTTTAGGGTCAGACGTATATATATGGTCTTTACTTGAGGCTTATTTTGGGCGGGGACGCAGGTGCAAGGGAAGGTTAAAACATCGTCTCCTTCCTTAGGCCCGGCTTCAGCCGGAGCCTCGAAAATAAATAACCGAGCCAACGGCTGAAGCCGTGATTACTGAAACGGATCAAGTATCGATAAAAGCTTCATCCCAAAAGCAAAATGCAGGAGAGCGTAGTCCTTCTACCCTCCCCTGCACCTGCGGCCGCGCCAAAAAACAAGGAACCAGCAACTCACACTAAGTTGCTGGTTCCTAATTACTCCTTACAAAGCTTAAGCTCCTAGTGCAATTACACTGTACTAGTTCTTCACCCCAGGGCTACGCTCCAGGAATTCATCGTAAAGCAAAGAGTGGCGGCTGTTCATCGGTATTTCCCACCCCTGGATGAACACCTGCTCGATCTGCGTCTTAGTCTCGAACGGATCACCGTCGCAGATGAAAAGGTTGGCCATTTTACCAACCTCCAACGAGCCCAGCTCGCTCTCCAGGCCCATCATGCGAGCGGGAACGATCGTGATGGCCTCCAAAGCTGCCTCGCGGCCCATGCCGTAAGCGGCAGCAAAAGCAGCGTGGAACGGCAGGTCCCGAACGTTCTCCGTCTGGTCCGTGCGGATGGCAACGGTCACTCCGGCCTTCTTCATCGCACCCGCGTTAGCGTAAGCGCGATCGTAACGATCGCCGCGCCGCGTCGGGATACTGATGACCGGGCCAGTAACAACCGGCACACCAGACTCAGCAATCTTTTCGGCTACGCGCCAGCCCTCCGCAACACCGGTGAGAATGGCCTTGATTTCGTTGTCCTTGATCCACTTCAGGGCAGCAAGGATGTCGGTTTCACGGTTCACCTCCACCAAAATCAGCTGCTCGCCTTTAATGGTTGGGATCATGGCCTCCAGCGTAGGATTGTACTCCTGGCGGATGCTTGCATCCTTGCTCTTCGCGTCCTTAATCTTGGCGAAAAGCTCAGCTTCTTCCCAGAGGTCATTGATTTGCTTAAGCTTCTTCTTCTCGTCCTTTTTGCGGTCTTCTTCGCTGCGGCGATCCCAACGGCCGCGGGCTCCGGAAGACGGGAAATTAAGGCGGACGGCCCGGAAGCCGGCGTACATCTCATCCGGCGAGTAGCCTACGAGGTTGATCAAAGAAGCAGTGCCAGGAATGAGCCCACCACTCGGCTGGGCAATCACCGTAGTCACACCGCTTACCCGCGTAACGGGGATGGCAACGGAACTAGGATTGACGGCCGTCAGCGCCTCCATATGCGGTTTGACGTCTCCGATCTCATTATTGTCGTTGGTCAAAGAAACAGCACTCACTTCTACCAGGCCGAGGGCGGTCCCCATGTCGATGAAGCCGGGATAAATGGTCTTACCGGCGCAGTCGATCACCTTGGCCGAAGAGGGTGCCGTAACCGCACCACCAATGCCAGTGATCTTACCGTCTTCAATCAGCAAGTCTCCCTTCACGGTGCCTTTAGTAATGGTTTCGATGGTAGCGTTCTTCAGCAGAAACGCCCCTTTGCTTGCCTTACCCACCACCTGGGCGGTAAGCTGGCCAGCCGTGAACAGGCAGACGAGGCAGCAAAGGATTATGTATTTATTGAATCGCATTGATTCTGGATTTTAGCTCGTCGGCCGAGGCGGGCGTTAGCCCTGACTCGTCCGCTGAGCGGTTTTTAAAATTTGTAGCTATAAGTAGCTTTGCGTAATGATTGTCTCCTCCAATGCTTTTTTATATGAGCAGGCCCTGAGATGTGAGCGCATTTTGAGGCTACGTCTCAGCATCGGAGACAAATTAATCTTGACCCACTCGGCGGACGAGTTAGTGATGGAACAACTCTTCAGCAGTTCCTTCCATGCAGCGGTGGTCGTGGTCGTAGTCGAGCATCATGGATTCTACGGACTCCGGGTCTACGGAGAGGCGCATATCGTTATTGTCTTCCTCGATGTCGAAGCGGACGACGCCGTCAACGATTGTCATCTGGGGGATGGCATAAACGGAGAGCGGGTGAGCGTTGAAGATGGCAATGTCACCGTCTTTCCCTTTTTCCAGAGAGCCTACCCGATCCTCGATGCCCAGCTGGATGGCGGGGTTAAGGGTGATGAGGCGGAGGGCTTCGTTGTCCGTCAGCTGTCCGTAGCGCTGGGTCTTCCCCGCCTGGTGATAGAGGTGGCGGATGTAATCGCCGGAATCAGAGTTGATGGAAGTTACCACACCGTTGCGGGTCAGGATGGCGGCGTTGTAGGCCGTAGAGTAGTACACTTCGAATTTGTAAGCCCACCAGTCGGCGAAGACGGAAGCCATGGCACCGAACTCTGCGAGTTCGGGCGCAACCTTGAAGCCTTCGTTGACGTGCTGGTACACGAGGCGCTTCACGCCAAAGTCTTTGCAGACGTTCATGAGCATCAAAATCTCATCCGCTCGGTAGGAGTGACAGTGGATGATGATTTCTCCCCGGAGGATGTCGGCAAGTGCTTCCATCCGACGGTCGTACATCGGGGCAACGGCCTGGGGGTTAGCAGCCATCTTCTTTTTGTAGTCGTCCTGAGCGGCCATATAGTCGCGGGCTTCGGAGAAGGCCCGGCGAAAGACCTGCTCGATGCCCATGCGCGTCCGGGCGTGGAGGCGGTTGCCTTCACCGTGAACCCGCATCGGGTTTTCGCCAAGGGCAAACTTGATGGTACGCGGTGCGCCTTCCATCTTCAAGTCATCCGGGTTGTAGGTCCCGTAACGAAGCTTGATGGTTTCGCACTGACCACCAATGGCATTGGCCGAACCGTGCATGGCGTGGGTAGCGGTAACGCCACCGGCCAGGGCGCGGTAGATGCCCACGTCGAGCGGGTCAATCACATCACCGGTTTCGACCTCAGCGGTGACGATGTTGGTGCCTTCGTTCACCGCGTCGAGGGCGATGTGGGAGTGGGCATCAATGATGCCGGGCATTACGAATTTGCCGGTTGCATCCACCACCTTCGCCCCTTTGGGCGTGCGTAATGATTTGCCAATGCCGGTAATCTTGCCGTCGGTAACGACAACGTCCGTGTTCTCCTTCACCCCGTCGGTGATGGTGATGACGGTCGCGTTTTTAATGTGGATGCTGCCTTTCTCCGTCTGGGCTGGCAAGCTTGCCGCCACTGCGAAAAGCAGAAGGAAGAGTATATTATATTTTTTCATGCTGGTATTTTCCGAAGCGTGAATGAATGTTGTTTAGGATGCTCGCTACGCTCGTAACCTCACCCCAGCCCCTCTCCGAGGGAGAGGGGAGACATGGATGCTCGCTACGCTCGTGCGGTCGTTATTCCGGAGTCCGGCTACCTTCTACTTCGAAGGATCCGAAGTTGCCTGCTTGCACAGTGCCTTCGATGTTGTCACCAGTGATGGTGAGGTCAAAGGTCAACGTGACCGTCTGCGGGCCAGCTTCGAATTTAGAGCCAAAGGTGAGGTTGTCTCCATCGAGCGTTACATCGTTAAGCGCGCGCGATTCACCGTCATCAGACGTGATCTTCCCTTCATAGCTGCCGGGTTCGCCGGTGATGGTAAGGGTGCTTTCAGTCGTTTGCCCCGGTACGTTGATGGTAATGGCCCAATCGCCCGCCGCCTTAACCACGGCGTTGGGGTCCGACGGACCTTTCTTTTTCTTCTTCTTGACTTCGTATTCGTGCGGCGTACCGTCCACGACGACGTAGCGGACGTTCGCGCCTTCCTCGAAGTACGGCTTATCGGTTACGACCAGGTTAGCGATCTTACCTTTCTCTACCGTTCCGGCCATTTGCTCAATGCCAAGCATCTTGGCGGGCGTGGTGGTGAGGGCGGCCAGGGCCTGATCAGCAGACAGCCCAGCCTTGATCATCCGGCCAAGATGGGCGCGGACTTCAGATGCCTTTACGTTCAGTGTCGAGAAACTAAAGGGAACGTCACTTTTGGCGAACATCGCGGCTTGCTCCTCAAGTTCCTTACGGGAAGCATCACGGCGGGCTTCCGCCTTGTCCTTCATCATCTTCTTCTCGGCGGACATCTTATCGTCCTCCTTCTTTTCGGTCTTGTCGGTGTCGGGCTTTTCTTTACCGTCTTTCGCTTTGTCGCCCTTGCCCTTCTTCTCCTCTTTTTTGGCCTTTGGCAGGTCCATGGTGAGGAAAACAGAGGTGTTGGTGCTTTTTAGCTTGTCCAGGACCAACTGGCCACGGCTGACTTCGGCCAGCGCAAGGTTAAAGCCCAACTCTTTGGCCAGGCCCATAGCGCGGTGTACTTCCTTGATGCCATCCACCTCGAAAAAGACGGGCATCTTTTTATCGATTACGGGGAAGAAAGCCTTCAGTACTTCATCGTACTCCGGACGGTTCATGCCGCGCGCGTTGGTGGAGTACTTGTTCACGTTGCCCTTTACCTGTTCGGCCTGCTTATACAGTTCGCGGTACTTAGACATGATGGCCATGGTGGTGGCCGGGTACACCCTGCGGCCGCCCTCAAAGGCGGAGTAGAGGGAAGAATTGCTGCGCAGCACCATGTCTTGTCCGGTGTCGCCACCCAGCAGTACGATGGCTCCCTGGCCGGGAAGCATCCCGCCGTGAGGAACCACGTGGGCGGTCGTGAAGCCGAGCTTGCGCATATCGGCTACCGACTTATCGTCGGCCTTCAGCATATCCGTAACGGAGCGCTCAGGCTGGATGCCCGCCACGTCGTTGGGCGGGTTGCCTGGGTCTGCTACCCGGGGGCGGCTGCCGCGTTCGGGCTGCTTCGGCTTCGGCACGCCGGTGTGGGACAGGCCTTCGATGAAGCCGGCGTAGACGTAGAGGGAGTCGCCCTCCAGCGTCTTGGCGTCCAGCGGGGCCGTTAGGCCCTTACCGACGGCCTCAATGAGGCCGTTGCGGATCACGACAGCGCCCAGGTCAATCACCTTGCCCGGTTCCTGAACCACGTAGGCATTGTTGATGAAATAAGCCCGGGTTACGGGCGGGCGGTCGTCTTGCGCCCAGGAAAGTACCGGGAGCAAGAGCAGGAATGGCAGAAGCCATCTTACAGAGTGCTTGCGCATATTTGAAATTGGTTGAATTGATATTTTAAAGTAGTGAGTTCCTGAAGGCTTGAGGAAGCCTCATCAGTTTTAATAGTGCTTAAGTTACGGTGTAGTGAGGACTTTGTTCACAAGTAGTCAACGAAGTTTGAATCTGGCACACTTTGAGAATGCTCGCTGCGCTCGTAGCCTCTCCCCCGGCCCCTCTCCCAAGGAGAGGGGAGTTTTACACCGCTGCGGCTACCGCCTTCGCTATACTTTGCGTTTAAGAAGACGATTTCACTACTATTTTATGTTCCTCCGCGCGAAAACGATGCGAGCAGCCTCTTGCGGCAGCCAAATCGCCAATCGAGAATCGAGAATAAACCTTCAGCTTGTTAAAGGCATGGATGCTCGCTGCGCTCGTAACCTCTCCCCCAGCCCCTCTCCCAAGGAGAGGGGAGTTTTACACCGCTGCGGCTACCGCCTTCGCTATACTTT
>CAYPIM010000267.1:0-7055 GCA_964410795.1 uncultured Lewinella sp.
AAGGCAGACATTCCGCGAGGGTTACCCGCTAAAGAGCTGCAAGCGACCGCAAAAACGTTTGGTCTAAACGGTGATGTTTACGCATCCGTTAATACGGGTTACGAGCAAGCTAAAATTGACGCCCGGGCCTGGGAAACGACGGACGGAATAGTGTTTGTGGGGGGGAGTATATTTACGGTGGCGGAGGTTTTATAAATAGGTTTTCTCCTCACCTCAGCAACTTTTTGCGCCCCGTCATCCATTCTTCCATCAACCAAACCCTCCTCAAATTTGGAATGGATAGAATGTCTCCATCAGATAGAAGTCCAAAATGCACCGCTTCACCCGAAAGTGCCTCCGGGCGATTTTCATAATAACCTACTGATCTCACCGCGCTACAATTATGTGTTCGCTAACAACCCTAAGGTGGCTTGTACCACAACCCGAAAATTACTGATTGACGCAGAGTTTGGAGAAGTACGCTCGTTTGCCGAGCGGTCGGGAACGTTGCATTACAATAACTTCTTACCCTTTTTTAATGCCTGGCAAATGGGCGACTTCCCGTCCTTCCTTGCTGATCCGGAAGTGTTTAAGTTCTGCTTTGTTCGTAATCCTTACACCAGGTTGTTGTCTGGTTACCTTGATAAAGTCGTTCGGGGTGAACCACAGAAAAACAATATTCTTGAATTCCTTGGCAAGGAAGATACTCCGGAGACGGAGATCAATTTTGAGACCTTTGTACGCGCCGTCTGTGAAATGCCCGTGCTTAAGCAAGACGCACACTGGCGTGTACAGTATTATCACACTTGCCAGGAAGGAATAGACTTTGACTTCATCGGGAAGTTTGAACACCTGGAAAATGACCTGCGTGCGGTAGCAGACCGTATTGGAATTTCCGAATTTATTACGCCGGAAACTTTTGGTGCTGCCGGGAAAAGTAGCCGCCAGCATGCAACGGGGGCTGCTGATTTACTTCGCCAATACTATCGGCCAGAGCTTGAAGCCTTAGTCTGGAAGGGATTTCGGGAGGATTTCGAACGGTTCGGATACGAGAAAGGGTTGCCGAGCCCAGTATAGCAACCACGAGTTGGGTCTTTATTCCACCAGGACTTCGTCGATGAACAACCAGCAAGTAGCTCCTGGAGCAGGATGCCAGTCTGGGTTAACCTTTTGGTTTTTGATTTCAATGCGAATATACCGCGCTGAAGTAGTCTCGGACCGTAGCGAATGATTGTGGACGATAGCCTCCGTTGGCCCATCCGCCTCCGGAATGTTTTTTCTTTGAAAGGGAACATATCTCCTGCCGTCCTTTGAAACAGAGACACTGATAGATTTTGGAAGGTGAATATAAGAATTGGGGTCGGCGAGTGTGCCAACGGTCACTACGCTGATTTCTTCCACGCTACCCAGGTCTGCAGTGAGCTTCAGGTCATCGCCGAAGTAGCCAAGCCAGCGGCCGTCACCAAAGGCACTACCGCCCTTCTTCAAATCTTTCAAGGTTGACGTTCCTTCCGCAGTATATTTTTCGTGTGGCAAGACGTTGGCCGTCAAACGATCAATAGCGTACCTGGACTTGACGAAAGTGCCCGAAGAAGGCTCGCTGTCCGTCCAGCCCTCCAAAGACAGAACTGCACGGACTTCGGTCGTTGAATGGACGTAAAAGGGTACTTGGTACGAAGGAGATTGCTCGTTGGGTTGGCTGCCGTCTAAGGTATATTTAATGGTCGCTTTGTGGGCTTTGGTATTCAGTTCTACCAGCAAAGAATCGGTGAAAAGGTCCTGATCGGCGGAGATAATTGGTGGTACGAGTTGAGGTTTGCCGAACTGGGCGAAGTCAACCCCGCCGATAATTTCTAACTGTGGGTAGCGTGCTTTCCATTTTTTTAACCCAGCATCACCAAGAGGTGTCTTCCAGAGGTACACCTTGCGAAGACTTTCCATCACCCCTAAGCTTGAAAAGACGGTGCTGTCTACCTGGGTGCCATAGAGGTTCAGGCTGCTTAGGTAGGGTAAGTTTTTTAGGGCGGTAATAGCAGCACTGCTAATATCACAATTGCTGAGGTTGACGTTGGTTACGTTTTTAAAGCGCTTGATGGCTTTCAGGTTTTCGTCCGTTACCTTGGTGTTTGAGAGATCAATGGACTTGATGGTGGGCGCTATTTTTCTCAGTTTTTCAAGGTGCTCGGGCTTGAAGTTGGCAGCGTTCTTTAGGCGGACGTCTACCCAGGAGTCGTCCAGGGATTGTAGAGAGGCGATGAAGCCGTATTGTTTGAGATCCGTCAACTGCCGATTGGTTGGTTTGTCGGGCTGGGGGTGTTGGGCTGCTTGTAGTGCTTCAAGGTAGGCGTCTACTCTGTCGGTGGTCTTGAGGTCTTTGAGTTGGTGGTTGTAGGCCTCCATGTTTTCTATCCACCAGGAGAGGAAGTTTTGCTCATCGTTGGTGAGTTGCAGCTTGCCGCTGGGCGGCATGTGGTGCTCGTCTTCCTTCGGCAGCAGTGTTCGACCGATGATTGGGCTTTCAGCAGGGGAGCCAGTCATCAAAATAGGGCCGTTTTCTCCACCTTTCTGCCAGCCGGCCAGGGTGTTGAGCAATAGTTCTCCTTTGGATTTTTGCGGGTTGTGGCAGCTCACGCACTTGCGGTCTACGATGGGCATCACAAGGTCATTGAATACATGCGCTTCTCCGATATTATCAGGAAGTTTTACGGTGTTGGCGGCGGGTGAAATGCTCAGGAAGCCTTCGCCGTGTGTCAAAGATCCACCGTAATGGCCGGTAAGGCTAAGCAGTACGATGAAAACGGTAAACAGCCCGCCGAATAGCTTCTCGTTTGTCAGGTTACGGTAAGCCCAAAGCAGAGCTACGGCACCGACGGCCGTGCCAATACCCAGGTACTTATGCCAATTCAGTAAACCCTCGTCGTAGCCGCCGCCGTTGGCTAGTATCCATCCGGATACGGCAGAGGCAACGGCACTCAATGCACCAATGCTTAAAACAAAGGTGAAATTTGTCTTTTTTTCCCCTTTACTGAAAAAGTATTCAAAGCCCCAGTGGGCAAAAGCATACAGGAGTGCACCAATTGGTAGGTGTAATAACAAAGGATGGAAACGACCAATCAATTCTATCATTCGGCAATGTTCTAAGCTAAAATATCATGAATCACATTTCCGCTAACGTCGGTTAAGCGAAAGCGTCTTCCTTGATATTTGTAGGTGAACTTTTCATGGTTAATACCGAGTTGATGCAAAAGGGTCGCCTGAAAATCATGTACGTGCACGGGGCTTTTGACGATGTTGTAACCGAAGTCGTCGGTTTCACCGTAAGTGATTCCTGGCTTTACACCGCCGCCAGCCATCCAGATGGAAAAGCAACGGGGGTGATGGTCGCGGCCGTAGTTGGTGTCGGTCAAGACGCCCTGGGAGTAGTTGGTCCGGCCAAATTCTCCGCCCCAGACCACCAGGGTGTCGTCCAGCATACCCCGTTGTTTAAGGTCCATGATCAGGCCGGCGGATGCCTGGTCTACATCCCTAGCCTGGTTCGCAATTGCGCCGGGGAGGTTGTCGTGATGGTCCCAGCCCATGTGGTATAGTTGGATGAAACGGACACCTTTTTCCGCAAGCCTTCTGGCAAGAAGGGCATTGGCGGCAAAGGTGCCGGGGTGCATAGACTCCGCTCCGTACATCCGGTAAATGTGGTCGGGCTCACCGGAGGTGTCCATGATCTCGGGTACGGAAGATTGCATGCGATAAGCCATCTCGTACTGCGAAATACGGCTGGAGATCTCGGGGTCGCCAAATTCTTCCATGTGCTGCTGGTTCATGTTGGCTACCAGGTCGATCATCTTGCGGCGCTGCTTGCGGTCCATCCCCTTCGGGTCTTGCAGGAAGAGAACGGGGTCTTTAGCAGAACGGAACTGTACGCCCTGATGCAGGGAGTGGAGAAACCCATTTCCCCACAGACGACTGTAGAGCGGCTGACCAAATTTCCGTCCGGTTCCTCGCGAGAGTAATACCGTGAAAGTGGGCAGATTTTCGTTCATACTACCAAGGCCATAACTAAGCCAGGAGCCTATACACGGCCGGCCGGGTTGCTGTGATCCGGTCTGGAAAAAGGTAATAGCGGGATCGTGATTAATAGCATCGGTGTGCATGGACCTGATGACGCAGATGTCGTCTACCACTTTGGAAGTATAGGGGAGCAGGTCACTCATCTCTGTACCACTCTGTCCGTGCTTTTTGAAAGCGAACTGGGAGCCGACCAAAGGGAAAGCATCCTGACCGGAAGTCATTCCGGTAAGCCGTTGGCCCTGTCTGACGCTTTCGGGTAAGTCTTGTCCGCGTAGCTTGTTTAGTAGTGGTTTGTGGTCAAGTAATTCAAACTGAGAAGGGCCACCGCTTTGGAATAAGTAGATGACGCGCTTCGCCTTGGGGGCGAAGTGAAGCTTCCCCTCGGAGAGAATGCCGTTTAGCTTACTGGCAATCTGTTCTTCCGCCATGCCGCTGCTGCCAAGGTCGCAGCCAAGGAGGCTGGTCAGGGCCGCTCCACCAATGCCTAAAGCAGTCTTGGAAAGGAAAGCCCTCCGATTCATGTTGTATTGCCGGTCTTTTATCTCCTTGTGCATCTTATGATCTGCTTATTGATTCATCTAAATTGTAAATAGCGGTAGCCAACATTGCGTAAGCGGCCATTTCCGGAGCTGGTAGTAATTCTTTCTGGGCAGAATCACCAATAGACAAGAAGGTCATGGCGTTCTCCGGGATCAATTCAAACTCCTTTTTCTCGTCTTCAAAGTAAGTGATTAAGGCAGATACTTGCTCCGCCTTTGGCGCCCGGCTTGTTGCCGCTTTGTACATGAAAATGATCCGATCTTCGAGCCCATCCTGTGCCTCAATAGCTTGGTAGGCAAGGTTGCGGGCACCCTCAATGATTTGTGGACTATTCATCATCACCAGTGCCTGCAGCGGGGTGGAGGTGGTTTCCCGATTCACCATGCAAAAATCCCGGGTCACAGCGTCGAAGGTCATCATGTCCGGCGGGGGGACGGTTCGTTTCCAGAAGGTATACAGGCTCCTGCGGTACTGCTTTTCACCCTTGTCAATTTCGTAGCCGAAGGAGCTCCCTCCTCCTCCGCCGACGACTTCCTGCCATAACCCTTCAGGTTGGTAGGGTTTTACGCTGGGCCCTCCGATGGTTGGCGTCAGCAAACCACTGGAGGCCAGGATGTGATCCCTGATTTTTTCCGCTGAAAGCCTGCTCCTGGTTCCACGGGCGTAGAGGTCGTTCTCCGGGTCGCCATCAAGTTGGTCTTTGGTGGTAATGGAGCTTTGCTGGTAGGTGGCGGAGAGTAGGATGTATTTCAGGATGCTTTTCATATCCCAGCCATCCGCGATGAATTTGTGGGCCAAATGATCCAATAGTTGAGGATGAGAGGGTAGGGCACCCTGCGCGCCAAAATCGTCTGGCGTACGAACGAGGCCTTTGTTGAAGCACATCATCCAAAGCCGGTTTACCATGACGCGGGAGGTCATCGGGTTATTTTTGTCAAACAACCACTCGGCCAGCCCTTTCCGGTTTTGATCATAGCCCTCAAAACTCAATACGGCCTCCGGTGTGGTGGGGCTTACTTCCTGGCGCGGATTATCGTATGCGCCTCTGCCCAGCACGTAGGTTTTTCTTGGCGTTTCCATCTCCTCCATCACCATGAGTTCGATTAGCTCAACGGTGTCCAGGTTTTTAATGAAGCTGGTCTTTTCTTCCATCTGTTCGGCCGAAAGGGTAATGAATGGTTCAGGCGTCGCACCGTACTGCTCAATCAGGCCTTTTTCCGGGACGTTATTAAAGAAGGCGAAGAGGCTGTAGTAATTCTCCTGAGAAATGGGGTCATATTTATGATCGTGACATTTGGCACATTCTACGGAAAGGCCAAGAAAAGCTTTGCCAAAGGTCATCGTCCGGTCCGAAACGTATTCTACCCGGTATTCTTCGGGAATTACGCCACCTTCCTGGGTGATTTTGTGGTTGCGGTTAAAGCCCGTCGCAATCACCTGTTCCAGTTTGGCGTCCGGCAGCAGGTCTCCGGCGAGTTGCCAGGTAACGAACTGGTCGTAGGGCATATTTTGCTGAAAGGCGTGGAGCACCCAGTCGCGCCACGGCCACATGACCCGTTCCAGGTCGTCCTGATATCCATGGGTATCCGCATAGCGGGCAACGTCCATCCAGAATGCGGTCATGTTCTCGGCGTAGGCAGAGGTGTTCAAGAACTGGTCAACTACTTTTTCGTAGGCGTTTTCATCCGTATCGTTTACGAAAGCATCGATTTCTTCGGGTGTCGGCGGTAAGCCCCTGATGTCAAAGGATAACCTTCGGATTAGCAGTTCTTTCTGGGCAGGTTTCGCAGGTTCTAAGCCAGCAGCTTTAATCTTAGCCAGGATGAAATGATCAATTTCATTGCTTGCAAAGCCGGTTTGCACAAGCGCTGGAAGCACTGGATCAGTTATCGGCTGAAAAGACCAGTGGTCTTCATACTTTGCGCCTTGTGTTATCCACTTTTCCAGAATGGCCCGCTCGTAATCATTAAGCGTTAGGTTGGATTCCGGAGGAGGCATCATGATGGCTTCATCCTTCGCCCGGATTCGTTCCACCAGCGTGCTGTTCTCAAGATCACCCGGGACGATCGCAAAGTGGTCCTGCTTGTCTCCGAGCGCAACCAGTGCTGCTTCAGCATTGCTCAATGAAAGGCCTGCTTCTATTTTTGCTTTGTCCGGGCCGTGGCAGGCATAGCAGCGGTCAGACAGGATGGGCCGCACGTGATAGTTGAAGGAAATCTGGTCAGGAATTTGCTTTTCCATAGTAGAAGCCCCCTGCGTTGAAAAGTCAACGGAGATTTGTTCTTCCTGCGAACAGCTGGCCATAAAAACCGCTACCCAAAGCAAGAAAAAAGAAGACGATAGGACTAAAAGTTTTTTGATCATGACAAATAGAAATGGGCAGATTCAAATATCGAATAAATCTTTTGGAATACGGGACGAGAATTTAAGATAAGTCTTTTGCAGCGCTTTTCATCGATTTGGGCGCGGCC
>CAYPIM010000268.1:0-6978 GCA_964410795.1 uncultured Lewinella sp.
CAGCATGGTTGCGGGGGGGGAGGTAAATGCTGGCGCGCAAATTTTAAAAGGGCGTTCAGTTTAAATGGATCATATTCTTTTCACTATTGAAGCCTTAGTGAGAGAGACCATGGCCGCCGGAAGACCAAGCGAAAGCGCCCACCCAATTACCGCTACACGACAAGTGCTAAGGCTCCTGCGGGTAGCTACTCATTGGGGCTCAATCGTATTCAAACGGACTCTCTGATTGTGAAACAACAATAATACCCTTTGGGCTTTTCTCTAATCCAATATATCTACCATCTCGTAGATCAGCAACAAAATTCCATTCTCCTCCATTTAATGAAACGGTAAAGGATAAAGAATCTTGTCTCTTTATAGTACAAGGACCTTCTTTTTGGCCATACCATATAGATGTTCTTTGATAAGCTCTCTTTATCCCTTTTACATTTACACCCGTGATCCCTGTAGAAAAAGAACTTGTCATATAAACACCCTCAAAGACAGGACAGTTCTCAATTTTAAGACTTACATAATCATCCAAGAAAAAATCTTGAAAATCCATTGTGAAATCTAAACTCTTTTGATTACAATTCAAGAATGAAATTAATGTGAGGCCAAGTATAAAATATGATACTGCTTTCATCATCTTTAGTTAATTTGCACTTTGTTTTCCCTTGTTTAACAGGCCTTGGTCAAAGTATTTTTCAATTAGAAGAACTTGGTCTCTATTTAACTCTCTGCCAGCATTCGTTCTTCTCGTTTGATGCATCAGGTTACCATCGACTGTGTTTTCGGGTGGATGAGGTAGTCCTCCTGAATGTCCAAGCTCATGCGGTCCAGTTCTCTCTAGAGTACCCTTCCCGTTTTTATCTTTTGCTGTGCCCGGATATTTTACTGCATTATCCAACATGCTTTGGGTCAAGTAAACAAAATTTTCCCCTGGCGCCGCCATTCCTAAAACAGACGACTCCCCCTCCTTGCTTCTGTCACCTGGAATAGCACCTTCGTCTACAATTCTAAACGCGTGATCCCTACTCTTCAAGTCGCTTTCTTCTCCTCCTCGAATACTAACAATCGCATTAAATTTGATATCCCCATCCTCGCCAGAAAACGAATGTTTTATTGCGTTAGTTAGCCTTGTTGAATAGTCACGCATTTCTTCATTAGTATATTCTTTACTAGAGTCGTTAATTAATACACCAGTAACAGTGAAGGTAATCGTACGGCTACCGTCTTTGTGATCTTTTGAAGTAACAATAATATCATCAGCACTTCTGCCATCTGGATCAACTAATCGTATCGGATTCCCCATCACATAATTATACGGCGAGTGTCCCTGGAACTTCCCTGCCAACGGATCAACACCTAAAAACCCCTGCGCAACCTAAAGCACACGTTTGCGCCCGCTCCAAGGTACGTCTCTAACCTCAGTTTTTTATTTTCAGTTGAAAGAAAAAGCTCCAGTGCGTCAGCAGCGTCGCCTGCCGATGAAGGCCGACGGCGCTTGGGCCTGGCGTAGCCGGACCAAGTGCTGGCGGACTTCGTCGGTAGCGGGGGCACGGGGGCTGCTGCTAAGCCCCCGCAGCATACCGGCGCGTAGCGCATCCGTTAGGCATAACGCCAGCTGTCAGACGGGCTGTCACGTTGGGCGGCAACACCGGAGTCCCGGCTTGACCAGCTGCCTGGCCTTAGCCGGCGGTGGGCAGGACGGGCGGAGGTGGCGGGCCGCCGCGGGAGCCCCCGAGGGCCGGGGCCGAGAGCGTAGCGAAGGCACCGGTCACGCGCAGCGGCAAGGGAGTGAAGGGGCGGCTTCGCCAGCCCCGGAACGACCGCAGCCGAGGGGGGCACAGCGGCCCGCATACTTGGGGCGGCGAAGGGACCGGAGCGCGGGGAGGTATCGACCCGCCAGCGAACGAGACCGGGAGCCGCCGGCGCCGAGCCCGAACCGGCCGCAAGGACCGTGACGGCCGCATGCCGCGTAGCGGATCGGCGGGCGCGGGACTTGCTGCCGGTGAGGCTCCGAGGCGCGCCGCTTACCGCTTCACAGTCGGAGAGACTTGGCCTGCAGTTCAAGGCTATTCTTCCTCACTCAGCGCGTAGTAGTATCCGTGATTCCGACTACCTCCAACCCGACTGATAAGTCCCTGCTGCTCCCACTTCCCCAACCATCTCCAAGCTTGGGTTTTAGCGTAGCCCGTCCACCGCTCTACGTCCTTGCGCCGGAACCACCGACCAGGCTCCAACTCCTCGGCTACCTTCGACCAAGCCAGCTGACCTTCCAGCGTCAACAGCCCAACCGTTTTAAGTTCGCCAACCAGGAGTTGCAACGTCGCCGCCAGATCTTCTTCCTCACTGTGAAAGGCTCCCCGTTCGAAGTGGCGTGACGTTCGCCGCAGCAGCGTCAACTGCCGTAACAGTAAGTCCCCCAACTCCGCGTATTTCTTCGGTAGCCGCTTCGATAGCATTGTTCCGAAGGTGTGCCTTACCCCGGCTTGGTCCTGGAGCTCGTAAAGCAAGCCACCGAGCTGTAAGAGTTGATGATACCGATAGTCCATTTTTCTATTATTCCCCTTAACACTTTTCTGGGTCGCGGTTCGCCAGCCCCATTTTGAGCCCTAAAGTCAATGTTTATGAGCCTTCTGGCGAACCACCTGGTGAACCCTGGCGACCCATCTTATTATTTATGGCTTTCTTTTTTCCCTTAGCGACCCATTTCCAATGCCTCAACCTGGGCCAATAAGCTCGTTTTTATGCGGCTTCGCAGCGCGGCCTGATCGTCCCAATGGCTGATTTTGTAGCGGTAGCCCCGGTTCGCAAAGCCTTCTTTTATCAGGTACTCCAACTCGACCAATCGTGTCAGGTTTCGGTTCTGTTGTGTCTTGCTTACACCCGTTTCCGTCTTGATTTCAAAGCGGTTAAAAGCGTAGTGCTCTCCCTTACTTTTGACGTATTTCTTGACCGTCTCAAAGAACTGCCGCAGACTCCCATCCAACTCATCCACCTTCAAAACGATGCTCTCAAAAAGGATCTCACACGCCACCCGCAGATCATCCGGCGAAGTGATCACTCGGCCCCGTTCGTCTCGCTCCCGCTGGTGCTGATTGAGCAACGTAATCTGCCGCACGAAGCTCTGATACAGCTCGTTGAGCCGACGGATTTTGTGCGCGTCTTCCGGCAACTTAATCTTATCCGCAAACGGATTTACCACCTCCAGTTTGTCCAGCAGCCGCAGGCAGTTTTGCAGGAAGCCACGCACCATTTTTTCGTCCCGGCCGTCTAGCTTACCTGCGCTCTTTTGGTTCTGGTAATCGATGATTCTCAGGCTCTGTTCCCGACTCTCGTCAACGGCCACGACGAAGCAGCGACTAATGTTATCCTCGTACAACTCCGCCTTCGTCGTGCAACTCATCGAGGCAATCGGGCCACGCACGATCCGCTCCGCGCCCCGGATATTGCCGTGCTCATCCTTGAAGCTCGTCGAGGTGATCAGGATCTCGCTCGACTGCAACTCCCGCACCGCTAAAAGTGCCTCCTCCTTCAGACCGTCAATGTCCTCAAAACAGAGCAGCTTGTTCGTAAAGTAGTGCTCGCCCTGGTTGTAAAAACTCCCATCCGTCACCCGCGTGTACCGCTTCACCACTTCCTCGGGGATCAGCTCCGATACCACCCGCAGCAGCCTTGTCTTACCGCTCCCACTCGCGCCCTGGATCAGCGCGTGGAGTGTGTTCTGCATCGCAAAAGAACTCGCTACGACGAACAGCAATAGCCGGTTATTTTCCTCGCCCGTGATGCCCGCCCGCTCGATCAGCTCATTGATGCGGGTCAGTAAATCGGGGGCTTTGAGGAAGTCCAGGCAGCGTTTGCGGTCGGCTCCGTTTACAGCGATTTTGGTCGTTTCCTCCCGCTTGGTTTCCGTGCGGATGGTTTCGCGGTGGGCTTCCAACAGTTCGGTCAGCCGGTCCAGGTCCAGCTCGACGAGGTCGGCGCGCAGGCTTAGCTTTTCAGCTACGGCGCGGGCACAGCGGGTGATTTGCTTGTCTTCGTACAGGTCCAGCTTTTGGCGGCTGCGGCGACCTTCGTCGCTTGTGATAGCCAGCGTTACTTTAAGACTGTCGAGGTCTTTGGCGGCAGTACGAACGCCACCTTTTACAGCGTAGTTGGCCGTCGTCGTTTGGTAGACAAGGTTGTTTTTGTTGCTGGTATCGAGCGTGGCTGTGGGGATTCCTGATGGCACAACCGGCGCGGCGTTGGCGATGATCTCCCGACGGGCGAACAGGTCGTTAAAGGTCGCTTCCACATCCTCGCCTTTACTTGCTACTTCGTTGACGTCGCCACCTTCGGGCAGTTCCAGAAAGCTGATCGTCAGTCCCGGCTTGATTTCCATCAGTTCGGCGGCGATGTCTTCCGTTGCTTTGATGCCGGCATCGTCGTTATCCAGAGCCAGGATGATCTCGCGCAGGTCTTTGAGTTCGGCGATGGCGGTTTTGTGCTCGGCCGTCAGACCGTTCGTGCCGTAAAGGGCGAGGATGGCGTACAGGTCCAGCTCGAACTCATAACGTCTGATGCTGGCCGCGTCGATCACGCTTTCGGTCAGGATCAGGGTTTTGGTAGTTGGGTCCGGATAGTAAGGGTAAAGTCCTTTGCGCCCGGCGGTGTAGTAGTGGCCTGGTCCTTTGATCGCTCGGCCGTAGAGGCTTACCACTTTGTTGCTTTTGTCTTTCAGCGGTAGGAGGATGCAGCCCCGGCCCCACTTCTCCATCGTCTTCTGGGTTTTGTAGCCGATGGCTAGGAAGTCGTGGTACTTGAGCCCCCGACCTTCGCAGTAGGCTTTCGCGGCGGCGTGCTTTTTCATCGCCTCCAGGCTGGCGGCGTAGATGGCCTTTACGTCAAGAACTTCCGCTTTGGGCGCGGTTGGTATTTGCGCTGGGATGCTCACCGGCTGATCGATCATCGCTTTGGCTTTCAGGATCGCTTCGCGCTTGGTGCCGTTTTCCATTTTCATGATGAAGTCGATCACGTCTACGCTTTTTACTTCGCATGATCCGGCGAAGCAGTAGGCCGTGTTGGTTTCCGGGTAAATCTTCATCGAGGCTTTGCCGTCCTGATGAAAAGGGCACTTCATCGAGTTGCCCTTTCCGGCTTCGAGGCCGTAGCTGGCCAGGACGGTGGTGATGGAGAGTTGGTTTTTGATGGCGGGGATGGTCATTGGCGGGGACTTTTCAGTTTTCTTTCTCAACTGAAAGAAAAATTGATTAACCGTATGCGGCCAAAGTTAAACCTATCCATCCAATACGACAAGTATTATACAGTTTCTTTTAACCTGATAGTCATCGTATCTTAGCAAAAACGGAGCGAAAACACCATAATTCAACCGCTTAAGTACAAACGATGGACATTTTTAGTAAAAGATTAGCTGAGTTACGCAAAGAGCAAAAACTCTCTCAGACCAAGCTAGCTACCAAGCTTGGCACCTCCTTCTCCGTTATTAGCCGGTATGAACGTGGCGAGATGACACCGTCTATTGACAACGCCAAAAAGCTAGCCGCTATCCTCGGGACCACCGTTGGTTACTTACTCGGCGAGAACGAGAATGCCGACCTACTCAAAGACCCCGAGATGGTCAACCGATTCAAAGAAATTCTCGCCCTCAAAGACAAAGAGCGCGAACATGTGCTGTTCGCGCTCGATGCGATGATTCAGAATGTGAAGTTGAGGGAACTTACGGCTGCGTAAAATTTGGATGATTTTACTTTGTAATTTCTTTTTCCTTTAGCCAAGAGATAAACAAATCACTTTTATGATAGCGAGTTTGACCAAAAATAATCTGTTGAGCCTCGTTGAGCATTAACGTCTTTTTATATGGACTTTTCCCTTTGCTCCCAGCAGGTCTTTGCAACCATACATCTACTACTACTCTAGGGGTAAACTTCCTTTTAGATATGTTGTCAACTCGTAAAGTTGGTAGGGATGTTACTGCTCCAAACTCTTGTAGTAAAGTACTATCTGTTATCGAAAATGATTCTGTATACCCTTCATAGTGCCTTACTAAACTATCAGTTATCTCACCTTCAATCCTGAAGGTCCAAGGCAAGACATAGAAATCTGCCTGACAGACTTTTTGGCCAAACGCAGTAGTAATTGCAACGCACCAAAGAATAGCCAAAAGCGTAATTTTTAATTTTCTCATTGCCGTTTCCTTTTTTTCTCTTTAGTAGAGAATGGTTTCTTCGCTCTGTACTTCCTTTTATATGAATGAGAGTTTCGAGTAGGTTGTCCAAGACGAGAAGATGCAGGGTTTTCTACCCTTTCAATTATCCATTTATCACTCGGGGTATCATAACTTCCTGAACGTTCTTCCATTTTTCGCTCATAGGCATTGAAATCCCTGTTGAAGTCCGCGTCAGAATCATAATCGTTATAGTCAGGAGCTGCTTCTAAGTTATCAGGATCGTAAACCTCGTAAAAGATGTGACCAAGTTCATGAAGTAATCCTACAGCTGGACTTCTATTATCTCCATTATCAGTGACTATTCCTCCTTCAGGACTCCAATTAACATTCCCTCCGTTCTGATGGACCATCGAATTATTGTGATCATCCCAAGTAGTCTGGTAAATCCTCGAATCAGTTTCATCACCAGACAGTGTTGAAATAACGTTCTCAACATCTAATCCTTTAGAGACTAATTTATCTAATGTCCCAACGACACTTTTGACAAAGTCATTATTAATTTCGTCTCCTGATCCATAACGATAACTCTGTTCATTACCATCAGCATCAGTATAGTAAATGTCAATGTATCTCCCATCCGGGTCGATAAATTTGATGGGATTATTGGCGACATAGTTATAGGGTGACATTGAAGCATAACTATCGGCGAGCGGATCAATTTGTCCCCACCGAGCCGTTGCCGGATCATACCACCGCGCTCCATAATCATACAGCCCGATTTCCTCACTAAACTCCTTACCATTGTACCGATAACGATTACCCCCAAC
>CAYPIM010000269.1:0-6972 GCA_964410795.1 uncultured Lewinella sp.
TCTCCCCCCGCCCTCTCCCACACGTCTCGCCTGAGGCTCGACGGAGAGGGAGCCAAAAAATGTCCAGTAGGATGGTAAATTAACGGGGTAGATTATTCTCTATCCCCCAGCCGATCGTTACCAAACGGCAAAGCGTCAAATAAGCTGCTCTCTTCTTCCATTTCCTCAATGTCTTCACTTTCTACCAGAAATAGCGCCTTCTTTGCCCGGGTGATGGCAACGTACTTGAGGTTGATCTCCTGCACCTTTTCCCAGTCTTTTTGCTGGGGGCGGTTCATGGGAAGCTTGTCGTAGTCGATGATGAATACGCGATCTTCTTCGAGGCCCTTGGCGCGGTGAATAGTAGATAGCTTGATGGCTCCTTTTTTTGCGGAAACGTGGGCCTTAATCTTTTCCAATACTTTGCTGACTGTAGTGCATTGTTTTTGCCATAGTTCCCATTTTTTATGAAGGAACTCTAGTCGTTTTTCGAGGTATTCGTTTTCGGTCTCCAGGAAAATCTCCCGTTCCGTCGCCTTCGGGATTTTGGCGGCGTTCTGACGAATCACCCAACGGTTGCGCTGTAGTGTCAAGACTTTCAAAGCTTCGAAGCCCCGGTAGCGGCGTTTGATGGAAGCTTGCAGTTCGTCCTGTTTGAAGAGCACCTTAAGCTCGTTGATGAACTCGCGGGCTTCGTCTTCGGCCACCTGTACCTTCACGCCGGTGTCAATGAAATCAAAGATGAGGACCATCAGCGGGGCCCGTAGGCGACTAATAATAAGGTCGCCCGGTTTTGCCCGCTCTACCACTTCATCGACGGTTATATTATCAAGCACGCCAAATTCTTCCTTTGCGCCCACGATATCTTCCCTAATTTCTTGTGCGAGCCCAATCACAGCTGCCGGGCAGCGGAAGCAGGTGGTGAGTGGTAGTTGCGTGGCGCGGGTCATCCGCGCTACCCGGCTGAATGACTCCACATCGGCGCCGGTAAAGCCGTAAATCGATTGCCGGGGGTCGCCTACCGCGAGCACTCGACTACCTTTCTTACCGTATTTGGCGGCCACGGCAAACTGGGCTTTACTCAAATCCTGGCACTCATCAATGAAAATCCAGTCGAATTTAGAAGTAGCGTTGAGCTTCCAAATGAACGGAAGGTAGATCATGTCCGTAAAGTCGATGATGTAGCTGCGGGCAGCCAGCTCTGTCCCCGCGGTGAGGAGCAATCGGTGAGCGGCGTAGTAGATCTCTAGCTCTTCGCGGAAGGTGTTGCTTTTCTCCTCGGTGGGGGTGAACAGGCCAAAGTGTTCTACAAGGCTCATGAAGTCTTCGAACGTCGGACCGTTCAGCGTGGCCCGGTGCTTCTGGCAGATGTTCAATAGCCTTCGTTGAATTCTAAACTTCAGGTTCTTAATCGCGAAGCTTTGTTTTCCGTCTCCGCTGTTGGCTGCTTTGGGGTTGAGGTTGTTCAACTCGCAGAGGGTCTGGATATGAGGCAAAAGCTTGGTTTGCATCTCTTCCCCCCGGTAAATCATTGCATACTTATGCTCCCGCATCTGTAGGCGGTGGTGGTGGTCGGTATTCTCCCGAAGGATGCGCAGCCCGAGACTGTGGATGGTCTGCACCGTTACCTCTGCCATTCCCCGTTCCCGGAATTTACGGCCGATTTCTTTCGCAATGCTGTTGTTGAAGGCGCAGAATAGCACTTTGGCGGGGTCCTTAGCGAACTGTGCGCATTCCATTATGGTCGTCGTCTTTCCCGCACCCGCAACGGCATCAATGATGCCATGACCTTCTCCGTCGCGGACGAAGTCGAAGATACGTTCTTGCTCAGGGGTGAAGGTCACTTAACTGCTATTTGGTGGCAAGATAGTTTATTTTATACAAAATGTGGTATTGTTGTTTGGAGAGAGTGTGTAACAAACTGTAGTGGGTTGAGCGCTTGTAGCGCAATCTGAATGCTAAGCAAATCGCGCTGCAAGCGCTCAACCCAATCGAAAACACATTTAGTCATACACACAATTGAAGAAAAGACCTCAGGGGTGATCACCACGAACGAAGTGCGCCATCATAAAAAGTGTACTCTGCGGTCCGGAGCGTTTCACCGAAGTCTTCGTTCAGGGTATACCACGGATTTTCGTCAGCGTATTTCGGATTTACCAGCACGTGAATATCCTGCGCGGGCATGTAGCTTTGGGCAAGCAGGACGGCAATTTCTCCGGTGATGGGGTGAACAGCTTTATCGACCACGATGACCGCATGGCCGGGGCTACCGCCCTTAATCAGTACGTCGCCTGCTTCAATGTCTTTGTTTTCCTTTGGCGCCAGTTCGTGTACCAGCGATGCCGTGCCGGCGTAACTGAAAACCATAATCAGGTATTTGTGATAAGCAGCGTTGCCTGGGGTAGGCCCGTTGCCGGGCGTCCAGCTTACTTTATTTCCTTTCACCTTAATTCTTTCGCCTGTTCGCCAGCGCGAGTATTCTGCATTGAAACCGCTTACGAAATTGAAGTGGATGTCGGAGAAACGCTTTTGATCCATCAGGTAATCAGCACGGAGGCGCATGACGGCATCGGCACATTGTTGAAGATCGCGATCGCCGACAGAAACATCGAGTACGGCAGCATGGGCATCCTGGTTGCGCTTCAGTTCACCGTTGAACAGGCGGACTTTAGTACCGTGCGGTTTTAGCGGTTGGTTTTGCAGGTAGCTGCCGAATTCGTGGGCATCATATGCTTCCCGGACAAAGCCTTCGGGCGGTAGAAAGCGCTCCGCAATTGTTTTGCCATTCGGATTTAGCCAGGGTGGGGTACTTGTTTGAGGAACTTCGGACGTAGTAGGTTCCGAAGTGTTGGAGGTGGCGGGGCCGCAGGTGCAAAGTAGAATTAATAAGAGCAGGGTGAGGGTAGGGCGGGTCATTTACTTCAGGCTTTGGTTTTTAACGAAGAGGGAAGGTGGTTCTTGTGTGATGGCGCGCAGTCTATCCCCTTTACCTGCGCGCGGGATTGATTTTCGGCTCCTGTTCGCGCGGGGCTGATCTCCGCCTTCGGCTTCGATTAAGCCCTCGCTAGACGACGTCCCCTTTCAGGGCACTTGGCTGTCATCGGAGATCCATGCCCGAAAACCTTTCCCTGCATCCTGCGGCCGCGCCCAAAAGCACAATACAATTATAAAATTTTCCTTCAGTTGCAACTTTTCAACCCAACAAATCGTATGTTTAAGCATCGGGCGCCCGGCCAATAGTGAAACGCCAAGCCACGGCCCCGCCGTTTCCCCTATGAATAAGAAAAATAAAAAAATAAAGGCCTTAGTAGCCCGCTACGAAAACCAAGAAACCGGCGACGAACGCCTTTTTCTGTCCCAAGAAGAATTCGATGAGTTGCTCTCGCATTACTACGAGCAGCACGATTATGACCGGACGCTGGAAGTTGCCGATCTCGCCATCGAGCAGCATAAATTTTCGCCAGAGTTTTACAAATGGAAAGCCCTCATCCATAAAATCAATCTGGAGGAGAAAGCGGCTTTTGATGCCCTCGAAAAACTGAGCATCTACGCCCCGAACGACGAGGAAGCCCTCATGCTTCGCCTCGAAGTCCTCGTTCATTTCGGCCACCGTGAGCCTGCTCGTGGTGTGCTGGAACTGCTCCGCAACCTGGTACGGGGAGACGCAAAATTTAGCCTGCTCGCCTTTTTTGACGGCCTGTTGCTGATGCAGGAGTTCCGCTTTGAGGAAAGTTTTCATTCCCTGACCGAAGCCGTCCGGTTGGATCCCCATCAGGAGCCCGCGCTGGAAGAACTCATCAACGCCAGCGAGTTCATCGCCTACCGCAAACGCCTATTGAAACTCTTCAAAGAACAACTAGCTAAAGATCCTTTCAACGACCTGATCTGGTATTACACCGGCCTTTGGCACGACGACGACGGCAACGATCTCGAAGCCCTCGATGCCTTTGCCAACGCACGCTCGTTGAAGAATGACCATCCGGTCTACGACCTCGAGTATGCTGATAAGCTGTTTGATCTGGACCGCTACGAGCTTGCCCTAAAAGCTTACACCGCTTACTTTGAATCGGATAAGTCTGAAGACAGTTACGAGACCTTCATGCGTGTTGGCCGCTCTTACCAAATGCTCGGCTACCTGGAAAAGGCTAAGAAAGCCTACTTCCGCGCTATCGAGCTGAACGGAGACATGTACGATATCTTTCAGCACCTCGGCGAATGCTTCGCCGCGCAGGAGAAATGGGGCATCGCCGCCTACAACTATGGCCGCGCCGTGGAGCGCGAAGGCCATACGCCAGATTGCTGGCTTGGCCTAGGTCTTTGCCACGCGGCCACTAATGAAACCGAAGAAGCAGAATTCGCCTTCCAGAAAGCCCTGGCGATGGATGACCGTTACAGCGATGCGACCATCGCCTACGCTGTCCTTTTGGTAGAAAAAGGGGAGGAAGTGCGTGCACTAACCCTTATCAATGATACCCTGGAACGTTACGAAGACGCGAGCCTGATCTACGGTGCCGTCGCCATCCATCTGATGACCAACCGGCGCGCCGAGGCACTCTCCCTGCTCAACTCCGCCCTCAGTGAGTACTACAATAGCCACACCATGCTCATCGACTTTTTCCCTGACCTAAGGGGCGATCGGGAGATCGATGCTATTTTTCAGTTGTACCGGCCACGGGAGTAGTAGCCAGGGGAGCTAGAAGCCTGCCAATAGACATTTTAATGAAAACGCAGCACGTTTTCTAGTTTAAGCCCCTCTCCGCCAAGCCGGAGGCGAGGCTTGTGGGAGAGGGGTTTGGGGAGAGGCCGCTACGGGACAAGCCCCGCATATTAGCACTCTACGCCTAAACAATAAGGTTGTCATTCAGTAAAATCTCGCGCATTTCCAGGTCGAGCCGGTCGGCCTGCGCGCGGAAACGATCGGGATCGGAGCGGTAGGGGTCCTGAAGAACGTAAAAACGCTTCAACATCATTCCGTTACTATCGGAGCGTTGTAGTTTCTGGATGATCTTTTGTGTCTCGAAGTATTTAAGTTCTCTTTTTAGGACAGCAAGGGGAAGGCCAGTGGCCATAATCATCTGCTGGGCGGTCACCTTATAATTGTAAGCCTCAAAAATCTGAAGCAGGTCTTCCACCGTAAGAAATGGATCTTCGGAGAGGTTAAGGGCTGGCGGGTCTATGATCGGATCACGGGTGCTGAAAAAATGCCTTCCTCGTTTGTTGTAGCTGCGTTGTAAAATACCGTAGGTGAACAAAGCGTTGAGGCGGGCGCGTGCTTCGGTGAGGCTTAAGGCTGTTTTGTCCGCTAACTGATGTGGGGAAAGCAGCTGGTCCGGCTCATTGTGTAACATGAGCAGCAAGTCTTTGTCGGTGAGGTGCCGCTGGGTCTGGCGGTTAGAGCTTTTCTGGTGGTAATACATCCAGATTACGAACATTATCAGCAGCGCGCTAAACGCTAATAAACCGACGACAATTATGGTGTCCTTCTCCATAGCCGCAAGATAAAGACTTTATGCGGTGTTCCTAAACGAGGTATTTCTCATCTACCAGAATTTTCTTCATTTCCAGGTCGAGCTTTTCCGCCTTGGCGCGGAAACGATCAGGATTACTTCGGTAAGGCTCTTCGAGAATAAAGAAGCGTTGCATCACAAAACCATTCTGGGAGTATCCGCGCATTGCCCGCACGATGCCTTGCTTTTGAAAATGCTTCATTTCCCGCTTGAGAATGCCCAGGGGCAGGCCCGTAGCCATGATGAGGTCCTGTGCGGAAACACGACCATTGTATGCTTCAAAGATGACCAGCAGATCCTCTACGGTGAGAAAAGGATCAGAGGATAGGGGGAGGTTTTTGTCTTCCGGTAAGGGCTCTTTCAGGCTGTAGTAATACCTGCTGCCACCAACGTTGCGGTTGAAAATTCCGTAATTCATCAACTCCCCCAGGCGGCTGCGGGCGGCGTTGAGAGAGAGGTCGGTTTTGGCACTCAGGATGTGGGGAGATACCATTTGGTCCGGCTCGTTGTGGATGAGCCGGAGCAGGTCTGGGTCACTGATGGTCCGTTGTGTGCTTTTTCTTACCCTACTCTTGTAAACCGCCTGGATTGCCACAAAAAGTAAGGGGAAGACGACAAAGAAAAGGAGAAGCAATACAATGGTGGTAATGGCTTTTGCACTCATGAAGGCTAAGGTAAGGCGGCGCGTCCGCAGGTGCAAGGGGAGGTTTTGGAGGTGGAGTAGCGTGGGTGCAAACCCTATTGCGGCTTTTATAGATGCTTAGCGCTGACTTGTTGTGTCAACACGGCATAGGGTTGTTGTAATTACGTATATTTAGGGTGTTCGGTGTGCAAAATTGGAGACCGTTGTATAAAGTGTGTCAATAGTTACTCCTAAGATTTAAACAGCGTTCCCGGCCCTAGCCCACGGGCCAGAGCCGGAAACGCTGTCAATACTTTAGAAGTGCCCCCTCACTTTAGCTGTCACTTGTAGAATGGAATTTCGTTCCCTTAAAGGATTCTCCTCTGATGATACGGTATTGAAATACTGATGATAACTCGGTCCGACCGATATCCACAGTTGGTCAGAAATCGGGAGGTCTAGCATTGCTGAGAACCGTGCTCCCATACCAATTTGAGTATTAAAATACGCTTCTTGATCCTCTAGTCGAGAAAATTCTAAGCCTCCAACTTGCACTTTGCCATTTGCGTTAAATGAGAGATTGAAGATTGCTCCCCCTTCTAGAGAAAAGTGCCACTTATCTATGTTAACTCGCCTGCCTAAGGATAATCCAATATCTGCGAAGGTGTAACTTGTCTCACCAATGTTAAAGAAATCACTATTAGTGATTTGGAAACTTTGATTTTCAATCGCCATTAAACCACTAATACCACGACGCCAAAAATCAAATTTATGTTTAGTCTGATTAAGATCAAATCCAACGGCAGTATACCAATGATCATCAAACTGATAGCCTAACTGCATAGATGCTGACCATGAGTACCA
>CAYPIM010000270.1:0-6862 GCA_964410795.1 uncultured Lewinella sp.
AAGGTTAAGAACTTGGGGACGAAACCATAAACTACCGCCTCACCACCAGCTTATGTGTCTCTACTGCCCGACCGTCAGCGACGGACAAGAAGTAGAACCCGTCGGGCAAGTTGGTCACATCGATTTGTAATGAAATACTGCCACTGCTTAGGGAAGACTCGCGCAGCAAACGGCCGTCGGTAGCGAAGAGGCGAAACTGAAGCTCATCCGAATAAGCTTGCTTAAGGCGAACATTCACCAACCCGGAGGTAGGGTTAGGAAACAATGTAAGCGCCGCACCGATTAAGGTAGGGTAGCGGGTACTGACGGTATTACCATCGTTTTCGGCGTTGAAGGTCGGGTTCATGTCCTGGAACGCACCCGTTCCGTTGGGGAAGCGGCCATGGGAAATATCAGCTTCCTGATCGGAATAAGACACGCTGTCAATCAACGCAGTCTCCTGATCTGTAAGGAGTAGAGTCTCTCCACCGGCAGAAAGCTTGAAGTCAGCATGTAGCCCATCCTGGTCGTTGTCTTCGTCGGCCCAGATCATCAGGTAGCCGTTGGCGGCGATGGAGGTACCTTCGGGAAAGGACCACTTCGTCGGTTCCCCAAGGTCGTCGGATAGGGAGAAGCCGCTGAGGTTGATGTCGGCGTTGGAGTTGTTGTACAATTCTATCCAGTCATCGAATTCTCCGTCCTGGTCGGCCTCCGTTGTTTCGTTGTCGGCCATGAATTCATTCAGCACGAGGTCACCGGCCAGCGCGCTGGTTTCAAATTCGGGGTCAGCGATGTCGGGCAGCTCGTCCGTATTTTCCGCGTTGAAAGTTGTTGCCATGTTCTGAAAATCTCCCGTTCCGTTGGGGAAGCGGCCGTGAGAAATGTCGGTTTCCTGGCCTGTGTAGGTAACGCTGTCAACGATGGCGAAGCTGGCATCTACGAGTAAGACTGTTTCACCTCCGGCGGAGAGTTTGAAGTCGGCATGCAGGCCATCCTGGTCGAGGTCTTCATCGGCCCAGACAATGAGGTAGTCGTTGGCGGCGATAGAAGTTCCAGCGGGGAAGGCAAATTTGATCAGGTTACCCGGATCGTCGGAGAGGTAGAAGCCGTCGAGGGAAATAGGGGAGGAGGTATTGTTGTATAGTTCAATCCAGTCATCGAATTCTCCGTCCTGGTCGGCCTGGGTGGTGTCGTTGGCGGCCAGGAATTCGTTGATGACGAGGTCTCCGGCGAGGGCGCTGGTGGTCTCCGCTGCAATTTCATAGAATTCGTGCTCGGCTCGCTGCGGGGAGAATTTACCAATACCGTCATTTTCGGCGTATAAATAGTATTCAGTGTGGGCGTTGGTGATCGTCAGGTTCGTACCATAAACACCATCGTTTGCGCCACCATCATTGTGGGCGCCGTCGTCGAAGAGTTCAATCTGCTGAAATGGCGCTCCGTTTATGGTCCGGTAATAGAGGTAGGCGCGCAGTGCATTGTTGATGGTCGCCGTCAGCGTGATCGTTTGGTTCAGGGTGGGGGAGTTGTCGGAGAGGGCAATCTCGCTGATACTGGGCTCGGTTTGGGTAAAGTCATTCAAACCAAGTAGATAAGAGGAGCGGGCGTTCATTAGGTTCGTGATGCCAGGAGCCCCGGCATTGCCGGGGCCGCCGGGACCACCACCACCGCCGGTATCGGTGGTCAGGTTGTCTTGGAAGTTGGCGTAAGTAAAGAACTTATTATCATCTGCCTGGACGGAGGCATCGATAAGGCTTTGTAGTTCCATACCTGTTTCCGCGTAGGTACCGCTGGCGAAGTTTTCCTGTAGCATCGTCTTCACGTGGGCGAGGTACTTGCGCTTGTACTGGGCTACAGCAAGGATGTTGCGAATGAGCGGCCAATCAGCATCGTTTTCGTGCAGTAGATGACTCATCTGTGCCTTTTGGGTGGTATTGCCTAAGCGGGTAGTACCAGTAGCGCTGAAAACTCCGAAGGATTCATTGAGGTCCCAAACGGTGGGCAAAAAGCGGCCGTAATCGTCGCGGTAGAGGTAGTAGTTTTGCTTGAATATGCCGATATAGCTGTCCAGGTTTACCAGTACGTTATCAAAGGCAAGCATCCAGAGAACACGGTCTACATCGAGGATTTGCTCGATGTTTTCAATATCGTTATCTAGGGCATCGGTAAGGTCGATTAATTCTGCCCAACCAGCGTCAGACTTCATTTCGTAACCCTCGTAGTAGGCGGTACTGTCTTCGCCACGGTAGACGAGGTCAGGGAAGTCGGAAGATTGGGGGCCAGCACCAAAGGTGGGGTTACACTTGACGCGGGTATTGTTCTTGGAACCGTAGTACTTATTGACAAATTTTCTGCTGATGGCTTCCGAGTTACTGTACAGGCCGATCAGTTCGCCGTTAACCGTTACGTTAGCGTAATTGGAAAGCGGTGCGTCCATGTACTGACGTAGAATTTGGTAAGAGAGTACTTCACGGAGGAAGGAAGGATCTTTGGCTACATTGCTTAGCTTGATGTCCGTAAAACCATCGTATTCGTGGTCTTTATAGGTGTCCAACTCAATGTGGAACGGATTTTTGGCTTGGTTCGCTTGATAAGTGCTGTTGCCTTTATACTTCACCCCGATGCTGTCCATCGTTACTCCGTTAATGGTTACGCTTTGGGCCAGAATGTAGTCTCCGCCTTCGTAGGCTTGGTTAAGTAACTGATCCCAGTTGTTTTCGGCGAAGGTGATTTCTATGGTTTGTATGGTGTTGAGATCGTAGAGTTCCTGGGCATAAGCCGTCATATTGAGACAGAGCAAGAGTAGTGGAAGTATAAGTTTCTTCAAGGTGAAAGTGGGGTTGATTTTTTATTAGACTACTAAAATTAAGGAATCCTTCGAAGATTTTACTTTTTATCGACTGGATATCCACCGGCTTGAGAATTGGTAACGTCTGGGAGACTAGATAATGAACAATGACGCCCCTCCAACGCTAGTCAGGAGCGTCGGAAGGGCGTCGATGTTTATTGACTTGTTTTATACGCTATCGGACATTTTGCTCCGCAGCTTCTTTGGGTCTGACTTTCTGCCTCTCCCCCCGCCCTCTCCCATACGTCTCGCCTAAGGCTCGACAGAGAGGGAGCCAAGAAATGCAGGTTTTATCATATCCGGTCTATGGAACCTTCAGATGGTTACCGTGGGTTTTGTTGAAGTCTTAGTTCGTTTACCCCATCGGCAATTTCGTAACCGAGGCGGAGGCCTTCGGTGCAGTCCATTCTAATGTGTACGCCAAGTGGGATACGGGAGAATGCGTTTTCTTCGGCCAGGTCAGCGAAACTGGTAAAGGTCCGAGGCTCGCCTTTAAATTCTTCACGCCCCTCGTGTGTCCGGTCGGTAAAATCGGTATTGTTGCCAAATGTGTTAATGAAGACACCACCGGCAGCGGAGGCAAAAGCAGAGTGACCGGAAGGGTATCCAGGGAAACCAGGATTCGGCCAGAATACCAGCCGAAAGAGGTTGGTCTGGTATTCGGGGTCTATGAACTCCCGGAGGTAAACACTCGGGCGCATTACCATGTGTTCGTACTTGTATTTCCAGGCTGCTACGGCTGCATCGTTCATGGCGAAACCGAGTTTTGTCATTAACGCCAATGATTCGGCAAGACTAAGCGAATACTGATCTATTAACTGGTTAGCGATTGATATCTGGCGAGCTGGCGGGCTCATCATCAGGTTCTCAACATCGTCACTCCAAAACTCAGCGATCCATAGCTGCTCTCCGTTTTCTGACCGTGCATCATTGTTTACCTGGTAAACTTCTTCCATTTGTGCCCGATAAGCACTGCCCGTTTCGGTGCTGTAGGGAATGGGAGGAACGGTCGTAGTTTGATTGGGAGATACTACGAAAGTTCTTACACTTTCCCAGTAAGGGAATAACGCGCGCTCAGGCTCTGCGGAGTAAGTCCAGAAGCCTGGCCCGGTGGGCGGTTCGTAAGAAAGTGGCTGCGGTTCCAGAATTTGAGCTTCTGCCTCTGTATCCGTCCGGCTGTAGGCAATTACTTGTTGAGCAACGTAGCTCCCCCATTCTTCGGATGCGGTAATCGTACGCTCATTTAGCCCTTGAATTAATTGCGCTCGGTTGTTGTCTTCCAGCTGGGCGATGGCGTCTTTACGTTCCAGCGGAACGTTTAGCAAAAAATGCTCCAGGACGTCCGCAAAGCAGGCATTTAGTGCTACTTCAGTGTTTATCTGGCGGCCTCTTCTGTCGCGCTCTATGCGTAAGCCCTGAAGGCGGTTCGTATTGGATACGTAACCACGCATATTTGGCAGGGCGGTTTCATAGGCGGCAAGGTAGATGTACGCCAGCGCACGGGCACTTGCGTTGGGGCGCATGCCAAGCGCATAGCGTTCGGTTGCCAGGAGGAGGTCCGTCCAATTCGTAACCAGGCCGGGAGTCATCGCGTTGACGTCATCTCCATCTCCTCCACCAGGGCGCAGTGCTGCATCATCAGCTGTGATATTGGTGAAGGTTTCGTTCAACTCTAGCTCCAGGTCTTCGTCTTCATTGCAACTTACGACGATCATGGACATAACGAGGAGGAGGAACAGTGTTCCAAATCTAATAATACTCATTTCTACTTGGTTTGTGTGATGAAAGATTTACAGCCTTTTTACGGGCCTAATACGAAGGGGACGAGCCCCTGTGAAATATGGCAGCGCTGCCGATAATGCTATTTAAATAAGTAGAAATAAGTCGTATAGATTGGGTATTTGTGCACACTACGGGACATTTCGCTTCGCAGCTTCTTCAAGGTTTGGTTTTTTGCCTCTCCCCCCGCCCTCTCCCACAGGTCTCGCCTAAGGCTCGACGGAGAGGGAGCCAAAATGTCCAGTAGTTATGGTATTTGTCTTGTATGACTACAGTTTTTTGGAAATCCTTTGCGGGGAGGGGATTTTTTTAAAAAAGACTTAGGCTTTTCGTAGAAGGCTATTGATAAGTTTCCTTACTTAGGCATTTTTCAGGCGCGGACGCAGGTGCAAAGAAAGTTAAGGAGCTGTGGCTCCGTAGACCTACAACCCAAAAACCCCCGGTAACCACAACACCAAATCCTCAAAGAAAGTAAGCAGCATCAGCACAAAAATCATCGCCCCGAGGAAGGGTAGGAGCGGTTTGATCACTTTGGAAACCGAAATCTTAGCTACCCCAGCCCCAACGAACAGAATTGTCCCCACCGGTGGCGTACAAAGCCCGATGCAAAGGTTGAGCACCATGATGATGCCGAAGTGAACCGGGTCCATGCCCAGACTGACGACTACGGGTAGGAAGATGGGCGTGAAGATCAGTACTGCTGGCGTCATGTCCATAAACGTACCGACGATCAGTAGGGTAAGGTTGATGAGAATAAAAATCAAGAACGGACTGGATACCGTCTCCAGCAAGAAGTCCGTCATCAGCTGCGGGATGCTCTCAAAGGAGAAGAGCCATGACATCGCCATGCTCGTACAGATTAAGAACATGACCACCGCAGTGGTCTTGGCACTGGAAAGGATGATCTTAGGCAGTTGCTTCACCGAAATTGCTTTGTACGCGAAACCAAGGATGAGTGCGTAGAGCACCGCAATCGCTGCGGCTTCCGTAGCCGTGAAGATGCCCTTCACGATACCGCCGACGATGACGACAAGCATCAGCAGACTGAAGAAGGCCTTGCGGAAGTCCTGCCAGACTGTGCTCAGCTTAGTTCGTTCGCCACGGGCGAACTTATTCTTGCGCGCAATCACCGCCGCAACGACCATCAGTGCTAACCCAACCAGGATACCAGGCACATAACCCGCGATGAACAGTGCCGCGACCGACGCCGCGCCGCCACTGGCCAGCGCGTAAACGATGAGCACGTTGCTGGGCGGAATGAGCAAGCCAGTTGTCGAAGCGGTAATGTTCAGTGCAGCCGAAAAGGGACGGGGATAGCCCTCGTCTTCCATCCGGTCCGTCATTACACTACCGATGGCCGAGGCTGCCGCCACGGCGGAACCGGAAATCGCCCCGAATAGCATTGCCGCCAGCGTATTCACATAGGCCAGTCCACCCGGCAAACTTCCGACGAGCGATTTGGCCAGGTTGATCAATCTATTTGCGACTCCGCCCTGGTTCATCAACTCGCCCGCCAGGACGAAAAAAGGGATAGCCAATAAGGAAAAACTATCGATTCCTGTCGTCATCCGCTGGGAAACCGTGGTGATGCCGGGGAGGAAGGCGATGTTGAGTAGAATGGTCAGGGTAGTAGATACACCGATGCTGTAGGCTACAGGGACGCCATAAGCCAGTAAGCCGAAGAAGCTGATAAACAGGAGGATAATACTGATGATCTCAATGCTCATGGCGGCGGAAATTGTGGATGGAGAAAAACATGATCAGTAGCCCGCTAACCGGAACAATAGCGTATACCAAGCCTAGCGGAACACCCATTGCGGCTGAAACCTGACCCAGCCGCAGCGTAGTATAGACCAGGTTGCCGCCGCCAATCACCATGACAACGAAGGCGAAGACGAGCATAAACAGTTCGATCCGCCGCAACCGCTTATCACGGGCTTCAGGGCTGAGTTTGTTCAGCCAGTAATCCATCGAAAGGTGCTCCTGCCGACCGTTGAGGTAAGCTGCGCCCAGAATTGTAAGCCAGATGAGGGCGAAGCGCGCAAACTCCTCCGTAAAGGAGAAGGACCGGTTCAGCGCGTAGCGGCCAAAGACCTGCCAGAGTACATCGAGCACCAGCAGGCTGAAGATCAGCACCAGCAGGAACTCTATCGCCCGGTTCAGGGTGTTATATATCTTGGTCATACTGTATTATTTCTCGTTAGAATTACTGATTTATCAAAGGCAAACTATAAATTCCGACAACCGACAACCGAC
>CAYPIM010000271.1:0-6840 GCA_964410795.1 uncultured Lewinella sp.
CTCCCAAGGAGAGGGGCCGGGGGAGAGGGGGATTCGTGCACCTCGTTATACAGACTGTCATAAAACGACATCCAGAAATCAGTTAATACTCGTACATTTGGGAGATCATTTCCTATTACAGCTTTGCGAAGCGGGCCCATATCAGTTTTAATTCCCGCACGTATGTCAAAAAGTTTGTTCCTCTTTGGAGCGTTCATTGTCGGTATTTCATCCCTTCTTTCGGGCCAACAAACCTGGGGAGGCACCTACTTTAATTTTAGAGTAGCGAATGATGTATTGTACTTGCCCGCCAAAACAGATCAGTATTTCACCAGTGGTTTAAACCTGGAAATCGGGAAACGGGAAAGACACGACGTACCCTTGCGCCCGGGAGGAACCAGTACTAAGGAACACTACTGGCGGCTGACGCAAAATATTTATACCCCCCGGGAAATTGACGCAAACGAATTTCAGGAAGACGACCGTCCGTTTGCCTCCTACCTTGTCGTTACACGTGGAAAATCATTTGTGGACGATCAACTTGGCCTCGGAGTGCGCTGGGAGTTTACGGGAGGTATCCTCGGCCGTTACTCCGGTGGCGGGCGCATGCAGAACGCCTGGCACAGCATCCTTAGTTACGCAGACGAGGTGCCCGGCTGGCCGAATGAAGTAAAGCCCGATGTTATCCTCAATTACCAACTCGGCGTGAGCCAGCGCTTTTTAGTCTCTCCTCGCTTTGATTTTACCGCCGGGCTTACTGGGCGCCTGGGTACCCTGTACACCAATATTTCTCCGGAATTGAAATTCAGCTGGCTGGCTATTCGCCTCGGAGAAAGACGAACGCTACGCTTTGACCTGCTAGGCAACGGAAGGCTGGTGGCCTACGATGCTACCCTGACCGGCGGCCTGCTGAACCGGGATGATCGCTATCGCGGCCGCATCCAACCTAAGCTGATGGTCTGGACTTTCGGCCTCGACGGAACCATCGAAATCAATAGCCTGAAGTTAAGCGGCGGTATGCGGCACATGAGTACGGAATTCTCAGGAGGGCTACGCCACGCATGGGCATGGTTCTCGGTAGGAGTTCAGCCGGGAAGGTAGGATGAATTCGGGAGGCACCTCCCGCGCTTTGTGATCTTTGTTTCTGTGCGCTTTCTGTGGCTTCACGTGGCGGTAGACCCAAAAAGTAAATTATTACTTCCAGGCAGAATATCCTCCCTTCAAATTGTACACCTTGGTCAGGCCCATTTCATTCAACTTGCCGCAGGTTTTTGCGCTGCGGCCACCAGAGGCACAGTAAACCAGGTAAGTTTTATCAGGATCGAGTTCGCTGAGTTTCTTGGCAAAATCCGGGGCGCGATAATCCATTTCAATGGCGCCTTCGATGATGCCGCCGGCGGTTTCCCCGGGGGTGCGTACGTCGATCAAGACGGTGTTTTCTCCACCAATGCGTTCGGCAAATTCACTAGGGGAGAGGTCTTGGTAGACAGCTGGCTGCTCGGTTTGCTGGCCTTCACTTCCTGCTTTTTCGGGGGCGGGGCCGCAGGTGCAGAGAAGGGTTAAAAAGAGTAGGGTAGGGAGGAATTGTTTCATACTGAAAAATGTGTGTGGTTATTTAACAGCGACCATTTGATGCTGTTCGTAAGCATTAATTCCTCCGTCCAGGTGGATGAGCTTTCTGATGCCCGCATTGCGCATCAGAGTACAGGCGCGCACGGAGCGGCGGCCACTGCGGCAGTAGACGAGGTACTCCGTTTCGGGGTTCAGGGCTTCCATCTGCTCCAGAAAATCCGGGCCGAGGTAATTCATGTTTACGGCACCTTCGAGGTGGAAGGCCTCGAATTCGGCGGGCGCACGGACGTCGAGCACGGTGCCGGCGGGCGCTTTTTCTCGCAGGGCGTCAAATTCAGCAGGGCTCACATTGTGGAGCTCTTGCTTAAGGAGTGTCCAGCGGGGGATGGGGCAGGCGGGAGGGCCTTCGTTCATGGCTTATTGGTTGTTATCCCTAAGGTAACGCGCCGGAAGGGCAATTGGGTTGAGTGCTTGCCATTCTGGCCGAGGCGTTCTCCGAACGCGAGCGGTCGCTCCGCGTGCAAGTAACCAGTACAGTGTACTAGTGGTCGACGAAGTTTGATTTTAGCACATTGGTTTTACGAGCGTAGCGAGCTGCCACGTCTCCCCTCTCCTCTGGACCTCGTAAGGAACGCGAAGCAGGTCCTGTAGAAGCCGCGAAGCGAAAGGGGCCGGGGGTGAGGTTACGAGCGGCAGCGAGCTGCCTTGTTTTGTGCTAATTTCAAACTTCGTCGACCACTAGTGCGCTGTCAATATTTAATGCTGAAAGCGCACGATCTCTTCGCACTCGGAGCGTGTATTGACCATTCGCTGCCGGAGGCAGCCTCAACCAGCCTCCAGCACCGACTCCACAAAAGCCCGGGCTTTTTCTTGCTTGATCTGCGCGTAGGCCTTGCGCTCTTGCCTGGCAAGAGCGGCGATTTCCCGCTTGATCTGTGCATAAGTAGTACGGGCTGCTTCGTCGGAGCGCAGTCTGTCGCGGAACCTCAGGTGACGACTGAGCTCCTTACTGTCGGATGCACAGAGGTAGAGGTGGTGCGGGATGAGGTCGAGAACAGGATGCGGTGAAGCGGAAGGCCGCCGCTTAAATACCTCCCGGCCAGGGATGCCCTGATCGCCGTTGTGGTAGTAGCCCAGTTGTTCCATTGCGCTGATGATTGGCTTCAATTCTGCCCCAACCGGACGCTCCATATCAATGTCGATAATTGGCTTCGCCGCCAGACCAGGCACAGCTGTGCTACCAATATGGTGGATGGTTACAAGGTGATCTCCTGCTTCATGGAACAGGAGGGTGGATATTTGCTCGAAGTGTTCGGGCCAGGCGGGGTTATAGGAGGAAATGAGCATATACGAAGTTAAGAATTTACTGTTGGCTTGGCTTTGGCTGTAGCCTAAAGCACCTCCAAATAATCTATCCTGTCCTTAAAACGTTACCTTAAGGTATGTCCCAAAAAAGAAACCGCATGTCTACGCGCAAAAAGATTTTCTCCGGCCTAATCGCCGCCCTCGCCTTTGTCGTTTTTACCGCAGCAACCGTGAGCCCGGTCAACGATAAGTTCTTCGAAATAATGAAGGCAATCGAGGTCTACACTAACGTTTACAAAGAGGTGAACACATACTACGTAGACGATATCGAGCCGAATAAACTAATGCGCACCGGTATTGAAGCGATGGTAAGCTCCCTCGATCCCTACACCAATTACATCAGCGAAACAGACGTAGAACTCGCCCGCCTCCGCCAGAGCGGAAAGTACCAGGGTATTGGCGCTAAGATCGAATACATTGAAGGTCTGCCTACCATCATGGTCTTGTTCAAAGACCAACCTGCCGACAAAGCCGGACTGAAAACCGGAGACCGCCTTATGGAAATCGATGGCCGCGAAACCGCTGGCTACAACCGGGAACAACTTGAGGAAATTATGCGCGGCTTCCCCGGCACTACCATGAAGCTGACCGTAGAACGCCCTGGTGGCGGCAAGAAAAACCTGGAGCTGCTACGCGGAGACGTAAGCATCCCCAACGTCCCCTATTCCGGGATGCTGGCCAATAACGTGGGCTACGTCGCGTTGACCACCTTCACCCAGCAGGCGGGCAAAAACGTCCGCGATGCCGTAAGTAAGCTCCGGGCCGATAACCCTGAACTGAAGGGCGTCGTCCTCGACTTGCGCAACAACGGCGGTGGCCTCCTCAACGAAGCCGTAGACATTGTTAACATCTTCGTCCCGAAAGATGAACTGATCGTTACGACCAAAGGAAAGGTTCGTGAATGGGACCGCAGCTACAAAACACGCGGTAACCCGCTGGACCTGGAGCTGCCAGTAGCCGTGCTCATCAACAACAAATCAGCTTCGGCCTCCGAGATTGTAAGTGGCTCGCTGCAGGACCTCGATCGTGGCGTCCTCATCGGCCAGCGGAGTTACGGAAAGGGCCTTGTGCAGAACATCATGGAAACCGGCTACGGTAGCCGCGTAAAGATCACCACCGCCAAATATTACATCCCCAGCCAGCGCTGCATCCAGGCGCTGGAGTATCGGAACGGTAAACCTTTTGATATCCCCGACAGCGAGCGCGCAGTGTTCAAGACCCGCTCTGGCCGGAAAGTCCTCGACGGCGGTGGTGTAGCCCCGGATATTGATCTGCCCGTCCTCGGCGGCGAGAACATCACCAAAGGCCTTCTGGAAGAGCATGTCATCTTTGACTTCGTCAACGAGTGGGTTACCAACCACCCAACGATTGACTCCGTCGCCGATTTCCGCTTCCAAGACTGGGACAAGTTCGTCGGGTTCCTCCAGCGCGGAGATTACGAATACACCTCCAAAGCTGAGAAAGCCCTGGAGAAAGCCCTCGAAGCAACCAAGGAAGAAGGCTACGACATAAGTGCAGCCCTCAAGGCCATCCAGACCCAGGTAGACCAGGAGCAACTGGCTGCGATTCAAAGCTACAAGACCGAAATCGTTAGCATCATTGAGAAGGAAATTGCTGGCCGCTACTACTACCAGCGTGGTGAAGTTCAGATGGGCCTACGGAACGATAAGGAGGTCCAGGAGGCGATTGCAGTGCTCAATGATCCGGCTCGGTATGCGGAACTGTTGAAGCCTTAAGAAGCGTTGTCTTAGCGAAAACTAACCGTTATGAGCGCTCAACAGCTTGACCCTAAGCGCAAGTATACCCCAAAAGAATATTTTGATTTTCTCGCAAAGTCAGAAGAGCGTTACGATTATCATGATGGAGAAATTCGCATGATGGCGGGAGGAACGGGTAGTCATAACAAAGTTAAAGGTGATACTTATGCCTATTTAACCTTTGCTAGCAGAGAAGGGGCCTGTCAACCTTTCGATAGTGATATGGCTGTTGCTTTACCAAGATGGAGAAGTTATGTCTTTCCTGATATGTCCTTCGTAGGTGGAGAGGAAAAATATGAAGATGAAGGAGAACGCCGTCTTTCAAACCCTGCACTTCTGATTGAAGTAATTTCAGAGACAAGCGGAGATTATGATCGTGGGGAACTTACATACCCTAAAGATTGATTTACCCCTTGCGGAAATTTATCGAAGGGTCCAATTCTAACAGCGAGAAAAAGGTCACCGAAATTCCTTCCCATTCGTCTTTTTGCAGGGCTGATTAAGGGCCCGCCGCTGATCGTTTTCCAGCAGCCAGGAATCGCCCAGCAGAGAGGAGTAACAAATGCGCATCGTAAGTTCCCGACTCTCTTGCTCGAACTTTCTGACGGCGGGCGTCCATTTAACGGAGAATAATCTCACTTCCTCACCTGGGGTAATTACTTCTCCGTTGATCTCATTGACCGACATTTTATCGTAACCAAAGGCGAGGCTATCGGGGAGGAAATTAGCCACCAGATTTGGCCAGTCCGGATAGTACCGCTCACCGTTGGTGAGCTGCATAGAGTTAACTATTGCCAAACCGGTGCCGCTGTTCTTGACGTTGACTGAAAATCCTTCTCCGCTATAGCTTCGCCAGAGCGTTAGGTGAGGATAAACATTTACTTTCTGCTGTTGACGCATCAACCGCATTTCTTGAATGGAGACGTACAGGGCGCATAAACTAATGAATACGGCCGTTACGGCTACGGAACGATTAGTGTCGATACTACGCAGGTAATGCCAAAATCTTTTCATAAGGGGTGGGTTTATCACCCGAAAGATAAACTTTTGGTAGCTGGGTCTATCTTTGAAAACCTGTCAGAGAATCCTTCCGCTTTTTAAACGCGGTCACAGGTGCAATGAAAGCTTTGATAACATAAGAAGATCGAGTCAATGACGAAACTCCTGGCGACTATCCCCGTCCTTTCCTCCGCCGACTTGGCCCGCGACGTAGCCTGGTACGAAGAGAAAACCGGCTTCCGCAACGTCTCTAAGCAGGAAGGCTATGCCATCATGCAGCGCGAAAACCTGGAGTTCCACCTTCAGTTCCATCACGGAACAGAAGACGACCCCGTTTTGGCGGGGGGGATGCGCATTTGGGTGCAGGGTATCCTACCGCTATTCGAAGAGTTCGTGCGGCGCGGTACCGTCAGCTCCGATAAACTTAGAATGCGGACCGACTGGGGAACCAACGAATTTGGTTTTTACGACCTGAACATGAACGCCATCATTGTGATGGAGGACGTAACTGTCTGAGTTTCCCTTACTTCCTTATTCTCTTCCCCCCTTCTAATGTGGTTGGTCTATGATTTCCTGGTGTTCCCGAGTACCAGCTACATCCGCCATGCCCGACATCTCCAGGAACACGGTCAGGAGTACAATACCCAGGATGATGTAAAACAGAGTGGCCAATTTAGAGGTCTTTTTTGTCTTTGGCGCGTCAGTCATATTCATGAAATTTATCTGTGAATGTAGCCATGTTTTCGGTAATCAGCTTTTCTATGATATTCAGTACGGGGTTTTGACGGCGCGGACGCGGGTGCAAGGAAGGTTTTTAGGAGAGCTTTAGGCCTAAGCGCATCAGATAACTCGCAGAATAGATTTCCTGGACAGGGCCGAGGAGATAAAAGAATTAAGGTGGATAGAGGAGTTGTTCCGATTTGTAATCAAAATAGTTACTAAATGTAATTATTCGTAAATAATACGCATATAGTTGTGTTAAATGCAGATTAGTTGTATATTTGTATTATCGGAAGTAAAGAGAAATCTTTCCGAGAATAATCACCTAAACCCTTTAAGATTAAACCCAATAATCCTGTTAACACCCATCTGAGACCCTACTGAGTTTTTCCCGTTTTTGCAACCTTATTGATCAGAAGCCGGGGCCATTGGCCCCGGCTTTTTGCTT
>CAYPIM010000272.1:0-6830 GCA_964410795.1 uncultured Lewinella sp.
GATGATGAAGTAATGCTGGAGCGATGTCGCCTCCGGCGACGAGAAATGTAAGAAAAACGGCTGCGATCAGGAATGGTCGTAGCCGTTTTTTATGTTCTACAGCCGAAGCTGTAGTCTGTTTTATTAAGCTCTACGAGCTCGAGGTGGGTTACTTCTTACCGGGGAATCGGATAGTTGAAAAATCAGGCAATTCATTGACTACAATTTTGTCCTCCTGGCTCAGACCAATTCCCGGCAAGAACTTTCCGGGGGTGAAATCGGGACGCACCCATTTTGCCATGAAGTCGTATACGCCTTTGTTCTCTACCCGAGCGACAAAGCCTTCATGGCCTTCTCCTAAGGCCTTGATGCTTTCGTCAATAAATTCTAATGGTTTTGGCAATTCACTAATTACGGCTGATTGCCCTTTGCTGTCTAAGAGTAATTCAGGTATTCGAACGTTTCCGGTCAGGCATCTTGCTCGTAATTCATCGTATGGTAGTCTCTCCTTCTTGCTTACAAAAAGATCAAAGGCAAAAAAGGGTACTCCCGTAATGTAGTATCGGATTCCACTTGCCTGCCACAACCATTCACCTGCGAGGCGTTCACCATCCGCGAGGAACTCCAGCCAAAACGACTTGGTGTTATTCACATAGACTGCGAAGGTCAAGTGTTGTTCGTAAGGGCTATCGTCACAGCGGTAACCTTTGCGCTGAAGTGCGATAATTTCGTTGTTTCGCCTAAGTATTCCCACATTGGTTCCGTCCAGTTTACGGTTAATAATGATTCGGTCGTGGCGGTTTCTGGTCTTAGTTGTGATGATTCTTTCCTGACCAATATGGATGTAAGTATCGTGCTCACCCAGCCTACTGCCCGACAGGTGGGGAATATGGCCGTAGTTCCGGCCGGAGATTACTTTAACAGGTTTCATAGTTTTATATTTAACCAAAATCACAGCAACAGAAGTTTCACCTGCAGTAATATATCTTTAGCCATATGAAATACCTTTTACTTCTTCCCCTGCTCGCCTTCCTGGCCTGCACTGAACCCAAGCCCGAAACTGCAACCAACCAAACCACCACTGATCTTTCAGTTGACATGAAGGCCGACACTCCAGACTCTTTGCTGCGCCACGTAGTGATGTTCTCCTTTAACGAAGAAAGCTATCCCGCCGGCCCAAAAGCTGTTGAGGAAGCCTTCGCTCAGTTGCCCGGTAAGATTTCACAGATTCACGACTATGAATGGGGCATAAACAACAGCCCTGAAGGTTTGGACAAAGGTTTCACCCACATCTTCTTCGTCACCTTTAAAAGCGAAGCAGACCGAGCCGTTTATCTTCCTCACCCCGACCACTTGGCCTTTGTGGAAGTGCTTAAGCCGCACTTAAAGGATGTGCTTGTCCTTGATTACTGGACGCGGTAGCCACCAATATTCATAAACCTCCACCCTGCATCCTGCGTTCCCGCCATATGAAGCTCCGCAATTTACGCGAACGTATTACCGGAAAGCCTGAAGCTGGCATTTCGGCTGATTTTGGTTTGGGCGACAAAGTCGCCCGTCAACCCGGCACCCGGCTGATCAATAATGACGGGTCGTTCAACGTCGTACGGCGTGGACGTTCCATTTTTGCGCCCTATCAGAACCTGGTGGAAATGAGCTGGGGGCGGTTTCTACTCATCATGGTAGGCTCGTACGTATTTGTCAATCTAATTTTTGCGATTGGCTTTTTAATTATTGGTACGGATTCCTTGAGTAATGTTTCTCCGGCAGATTCTTTCGGCTATCGATTCCTGGAGGCCTTTTTCTTTAGCGTGCAAACTTTCACTACGGTTGGTTACGGCAACCTTGCCCCGGTAGGTATTGCCGCAAATATTCTTGCCTCGTTTGTAGCGCTTTTTGGATGGATCGCTTTAGCCGTTGCCACGGGTTTGTTCTACGCGCGCTTCGCGCGGCCGCAGCGGCTGATTATGTTCTCGGAGAATGCCATCATCGCCCCTTATGGAAGCGAAGGAGGTAAAAGCCTTCAATTCCGCATTGCCAATAGGCGGGACAGTAAGCTTATTAACCTCAACGCCAGAGTGATCCTCACCTGGCTGGAAGGTGGCCGGCGGCGTTTCGCCCCACTCGACCTTGAACGCGAAAGCGTTCCGCTTTTCCCGTTAAACTGGACGATCGTCCACCCCATTACCGAAGACAGCCCCATATCTGGCTGGTCGGAAAAAGAATACTGCCGCCGCCACTCCGAACTCCTCATCACCATCGATGGGTACGACGAAACCTTCGCACAGTCTATCCACACCAACAACTCGTATATCCACAGCGAGATCGAGTGGAACGTACGTTTCGCCCCCATGTACTTTGAGCGGGAAATGACCACGGAACTCCACCTGGACCGGATTCATGATTTTCTGGAAGAGGAGTAATGGTTTGATGGGCGCGGCCGCAGGTGCAGAAAACGTTGAAAGGCTACCGTTAGTAATCAAAAGCTTTTCGTCAGAGAAAAATAAACGGTTCGTGGCCTAAGGTTATATTTCTGGCTATTTCTCTGGTATACGGAGATACTTCTTTCTTCGATTGTTCGGACGTTTAATAAGTTCCTGACCCCACAGCTCAAACTAAGGCGTTGTTCGGAAAATTCACGATCCACCTCTATCCCAATTAGGTGAATTATGCTGGCGGAAGTGCCCAACCTTGGCAAATATAGATCATACTTCAAGTTAGCTTTTATATGTTTTTGGGGCCGAAAAACTATATGTTGACGACAGATCATCTGGCGTTGCCGGTTAGCTTCTTCGACAATCCGATTGGTAAACGCTGAATAATCTACACGCACCCCAAAAATGATTTTTTTAGTCAGCTTGGTTGAAGCCTGAAGATTAAGCGTTTGAGATTCTGTTACTACAGGCACAAGGTTGTCTCCAAAGCTCAACTGGTCATTCATTCGGTTGTACCTGAAGCTGAGTTTCAAATTTGTCTTGATCCCCGCAAAATATTTATCTGCTCGTACAGACGCGGATGTCATCTCGGAAGAAAACCCTGGCACCAATTGTTCTAATACAATAAAGTTCTCCGTAAGGATAGTGCTGCGAATCCCATTAGGAGTCTGATGGTAACTAAAATCTACACCATATCCATATTGTTTAAATATGTTTGAGTACGAATAACCTATTCCTGCCCCATACTTTCGGATTAAATAGCTAGAATCTAGGCCAATATTCAGACTATTCCCACTCGCCAAATATGGAGAAGTTATCAGTTGGTCCGCCCGTTGGTTTTCACGCCTTGAGTTAGCCCAAACACGTAACTTGTTACGACGATTTAAATCATATTGAAGATCAAGGTTTGCTTGTACCGCCCACTGAGCGTTCAAGTCTTTGTTTTCAGGATCGTTCAGGTCAGCATTTAATTCAAAACGCGAAACAGTCGAACCAGCAACTATCCGTAGGTTACCAATCTTTCGATTCGCAGAAGTACTAAAGTAGGCCTCTCTAAGTATATAACTAAAAGCATCTGGTTGGGAATTATTTACGTTGGACTCTGCCAATTCTGTTTCTGTAATTACTTTGTTATTCCGGTAACCTACAGTATGATTTAGTTTATACCTACCTATCTGCTGAAGAACGTTGGCTTCAATATCTATTTCGGCTAGGTTTTGATTGAAAAGCTGTTCAAGTTCAGGAGACTCAGGCAGGCCAGGTAATATTTCATACACACTACCTTTATAGAGTTGGTGCTGTTTCAGGACTTCCTTTTTGGAACTAACACTTAATCGAAGGGCCGTTCCAGCGTTCAGGCGACGGACATAGCGAAGGCTTGTAAGGTAGCTTAGCGGCCGCTCCTCCAAGTCGGTGCCTAACAATTCAGCGTCATTAGTACCAAGCAATTCATTAAGTGTTTTCACTTTGGCGCTATTGTCAGAACCGGTCATGCTGAAACGAAAATCGACCCTGCTTTTACGGTTTAGTAAGACATCAAAATCATTTACAAACCAAAAACGCTTTGATCCAAAGGAATAATTATTCTGCTGGCTAAAAGTATCAATTTGAGAAAGGCTGACATTTTCTTGTAGACGATCATCCTCTAGCCTAAAGTTTTCACCAGAAGCATTAAAAATAAACCGATTCTTAGCTTTACTCCCCAAAGGAAATAAAATGGTTTGAGCTGTTCCGTAAGCTTCGTTGTTCAGGTAATCCATGGGACGAACAAGCCTATACTGTCTGGTTGCTGCGGACTTTAGTACCGTTCTCACCCCTGAAGGTACTCTACTGTTCAATCCCTGACTCCGGTAGAGCAAATTTGTACCTACTCCAGATTTTTCACCCAAGGTGCCGTAATCTGAAAAGTTTACAGTTTTCACCTTTTTACCAAGATGAAACAAATTGGTATAAGCAGCTTTTGTACGACTATTGCCAAGCTCCGCACCAATTTCTCCGAATAGGGGGCGTTTTTTTTCTGGGTCTAGATGAAGGTTGAGCGCCAACTCTTTTTGCCCTGATAGGTCGCCAATCAGTTCGTCCTGGTGATGATTTTCCATCACATCGATTCGGTCCACAAAATCAGCAGGTACATTTTTCGACAACAGCTTATAGTTTTTATCGAAAAGATCTTCTCCGTCAAGTAAAATGCGGTCCAGGGCTTTCCCCTTAATCTTGATATTACCTGCTTCGTCAATTTCTGCTCCGGGGAGTTTAGCGATCACTTCTTCAATCTTTTTTTCAGTACCATCACGATAGGCATCAGTTTGATAGATTAGTGTATCACCTTTTTTTATCTGAGGTAAAGCTTTAGCAGAAACTACTACCTCCTTTAGTTCCAGCCTTTTTCCCGCTAGAACCACTGTAAGCCTTTGTTGCAAGTCGAGATCAGAGAGAAAAGAGGTGTACGTATTATAGCCAAAATAGCGGACCTCAATCATAGAAGAATCGGAACTGGACGTCGAAACATCAAGCGTGAACTCTCCTTTATTATCAGACATAGTAAAGGCACTAATTTTCCCTCCCTGCCGCAATAATATCTGGGCACTAGGCAGAGGGGCATTAGCAGTCTCCAAAACTATACCACTGATCGATTGAGCAGAAAGTATATTTAATGAAACCAACAAACACAGTAGTAGGTGGAAGCGAAACATGATCATTAGTTTTTACTTCTTTCGAGCCAATTCTGGGTATTTATTTCCATTTTTTCAATGGAGACGTTACTGCTCTCTATTCTCGCGAAACGTTGCTCCAAGGACAGAATGATTAGATCATAGAAGTCCGGAAAAGAGATTACTGTCCCCTCCTGTGGTTCTCGGACGATCAACATTTCTTCCTGACTAGGTATTCTGATCGACTTACAATACCATTTAAACATACCTTCCTTGTCTACCACCTCTAGAATAATACCAGGGAGGCCTCCAAATTTATAGGGACCTGCGCTTACCGGAATATCCGTTGTAAACCAGGCGGAATAGGTCCGTCCCCTAAAAGAGCCTACAGCTTCATAGCATTCATGACTTGCGATGCTTTTAGACTGGCCAGTTAGCGACCATGTAATAGCCGGCGTCTTCTCTTCAACAAGAAACATCTCGTCAAAAAGTGGGATTTTCGCAGTCATCTCACCTGATCGACGGTCATTGTAGACACCATAATCACCTTCGTTCTTTAGTACAACCTTATACTCAAGAGAACCATCCTTTTTCTGCACCTGACTCAATGGAGGCGTATCATCCTCAAGCTGCTTGATCAGGTAGTAAGACGCGTTCTCGTTAAGGTAAAGGCAGTGGTACTGGGGGCTTTGCCGGCTATCTTCGCCAACTACGTGGATGTATTCAATTTTTACGTTTTTGGCTTGTTGCGCATTCATCCCCAAGATCGGAAATAAAGCAATCAAAAATATGGATAAGTATTTCATAATAGTTTTATTTTAAGTTTGCAGGCCTTGGAGTTTCAGAAAACCATAAAGTGGGCCTGACGGTATCAATATTCTTTTGATTAGAATGCTGCGAAGGGCATAGTACCCTCCGCAGCAATAAATTCACAAAGCTCAATTTCGGAGTATGCCTAGGCGAACGAGCCGAGCAAGTCCCTCAGCAAGGGCTGTCAGCGCCTCTTCTGCTGATTCACCACAGCCCGTAACTTCTAGACCGACACCACCGGCAAGCCCCCCAACAACAGGAATGGAAACTTCTCCGCTGATAGTTGCGGTATAGCAAACTTCCTTCGCCAAAAAATCTACCGGAATTTCAATGCCAGTAACAGCATCAGTAGATGGAGTCGTGGCAACTGGGCAGTCAGCGGCAAAGGCGGATGCACTAATAAAGAAAAGTGAGAAAAACAAGAAAAAAACTTTCATAATATGTTGAATTTGAGAAATTTAAATGGATACGTGGAAAAAAGTGGTATCCGCACTTACTTAATTAAATCGTTCTGCTAAAGCCCGTACTCTTCGGCCAAGCTCTTCGAGCCCTTCCTGTGGCGTTTCACCACAAGCATCAGCTGTAACCGATGAATCCCCGACGTATGGCAAATTAACCGTCACCGTTATGGAATAGCAATACTCCTCTACATCTGCTTCAACGGTGAAATTTTCTGCAGGAGAAAAATTGCCTACTAAAAACGCCATCGATAAAATGGCTGACTTTAAAATTATCATAACTTAAAATTTTGGTTCGAATGCCTACTCTGTTTAAAATTCGGTTTTCGGCAACCCCGATTTATTTTTAACTTTTCTGAGACCTCTTAACACGAATGGTCAGTAGACAATCTCTAAAGGCAGGTGCAAAACGTAATAGTCCTTTGTAACCCGGCAGGGATAGCTCCCTTTCCTAAAGTACAGTTCGCCTTTTCCTATCGGTTGATAAAAAGAAGATG
>CAYPIM010000273.1:0-6773 GCA_964410795.1 uncultured Lewinella sp.
GGCTGGCTAGGCGACCAAATACTTGCATAGCCGTAGCTACGGAAGTGTTTGGTCAACGACGTCAGGCGCAAAAAAGCATCGCAGGCAACCTGAAAATCTGATCTTGACAGACCACTAGTGCTTATGCCCTGAGTGGCCATCATGGCTATGGCCATGAGCGTGGTCGCCAAGCAGCTCAGCGGCGGCGCTGAGCGCCGTATTGGTAGCCGTTTCCACCTTCGCGATATCAGCAGCTTCTTGCTTAATATAGGTGATGATGGCTTCATTGTCCATACTTCCGCGCAGGTCATCGAGAGATTTCAGGCCGCTCATCCAGTCCATCATACCATCGTCAGCATCTTCAAGTTGTTCGTTGGAGGCTTCCAGAAGCTCTTTCTTATCAGGGTCTAAGTCTTCAGCTCCAAGCTGAGCTACGATGGCTTTCCGAGCGGCGGTGATTTTGCCCATCATTGGCATCACCCGATCGTGACCAGCCATCATGGCATCGTAAGCTGTTTGTTGTGATGCATGAGCCGCTTCCATAGCAGCTTTTTCTGCTGCTGCAGTGTCTTCACCACAAGAGGTAAGGGCAAGGGCAAAAACGAATAGTAGTGTGAGGTAACGCATAACTTTATTGGTTTTCCCTTAAGAAAGCGTTTTCTGGGCCAAGGGTTCATTTTACGCAAAATGATTGCCCAAACCGGCTATCCGACGTGAAGTACCTTGCCTTGCACCTGCGTGCGCGCCCCTGCCCTGAACCAGATGTGTATAAAACAAGGACACCCCGGAATTCCCGGAGCATCCTTAACCATATGAGACTAGGTCTTTCTTAGATTGATAGTATAGTAGCTTTATAGATTGATAGAGCTACCGCAGGTTTATTGCTCACTTCCGTTCGAACCAGGATGGAAAAATAAGCGGAGCGCAGTGAACGGAGCTTGCGGTAGTACTATCCACTACAAACGACCAACTAGTGGATGTCAATATCTCCGTAACTTGTAGAGATATCCACTCTGCCGGAGCCCTTGCCTTTCTTGGTGCCGCGCAAACTTTTTGAGCTGCCGCTTTTATCTTCATTGATGTCAACGTTTTTACCGCTAAAATCAATACTGCCGTAACGGGTGCGTAGTTCCAATTCGTAGCCAGCTTCGTCGTCGATGTCCAGGTCTACATCGATGTAGTTAACCCGGATGTATACGCGTTCAAATCCGACACTAAGGTGGTCAATTTCCAGGTCGCCATAAGAAGCATCGACTTCCAGCTCTTTACTTACTTCGTTGATCTCTACGTCGGAGTAGTTGCCGTCCAAAAAGATGCGTTCCACCTGGTCTATAACAATGTCATTATAGTTACCATCGAACCGAATTTCTCGGGCTTGGCGAACTTCAACTTCCTCATATCCGGCATCTACACGAAGCCGATCTACGGTACCTATTTCGGTTTCGCTGTAGCGTCCGTCGTAGCGTAGGTCCGCCGCGTTGCGGATGCTATTGCCATCACAATAGCGGACACGGAAGGAACTATCCTCTCCCAGTTGGTCAACCCTGGCAGAACCATAGCTGACGCTTATTTCGTTTCGTCCGGTCAGGTCTCCGGCCACTAGGTCTCCGTAGCCTACGGTTAGGCGGTTATTACCGCTTAAGTTGGGCAGCATTACGTCGCAATACTTGGCTTCGGTTTCCAAATTAGCTGATGCAGGCATCTTAACGGTATAATGTACTTTGAAGTCATTAGAACCGCCTACGCCGTCCCAAGATGGCCACTCTCCATCCAGTAGGGAGCGAATGATGCCCTTTGCTTTTTTGCTTGATGAGCCAATACTGGTAGTGGCCGAGGCAGAGTTTGCTCCGCTTGAGAAACTAATTTCTATGCGATCGAAGGTTCGATCGGCATCGTCCTGGTCATCAGCGGAGACTTTGACGCGTACATCGATCTGCACCTCATCACGGTCCCAGGTTTCGACCCGGATGTCTCCGTAGCGGTTGGTCAGGCGTACGTCTCCACTTCCATCTACGGAGAAGGTTTCGGAATAGGTCTTTTCGAAGTCCTGATCCGGAGTTGGTGGATGGCCAGCTGCGCCCAGGGTTACCGGCAGCATAAAGGCTAGCACCGGTAAGAGGGAGGTGATGAAATTAAAGTTCATTGTTTGGTTGTTGAGTAGTAGAAGACGGAGCATCGGTAGTTGGAAGGTGCTCCTGAATACGTAATAAAATATCAAGCTTGGTGCGGTAGGTTTCGATGAGTCGATCAACGAGTGCCGCACGCTGAGAAACAGGTACTTCGAGCAAGCTTGCCCGGATTTCTTCGGTTGCCGCATCGATCGCGGCAAGGTCTTCGCGGAGTTGAGGGTCATCATTGACCAGGTCCACTTTTGTAAACTGAGCAGCGATTTCTGCCCGGTAGTAAGTTTCCGTTTCGGCCAATTCGGGATTGATTTGGCGAAGTTCGGTGGCCATAGCATCTTCCTCAGCACTACGGTATCCTTGTTTATTACCGATGGTAAAGGCGGCAAAAATCAAGAGGAGGAAAGAAGCGGCGATGCCAAGAACACGGAGTGTTCGTCTACGACCGCTAATAGCTTTCAGGCGAGGTGTTCGGGCTTCTGATGCCGGAGCCATTGGGGTAGCCCCGACCTGATCAATAGCAGCGAAGATGCGGCCTTCCAGGCGTGGCGGTGGTGTTACATCATCAAAGGCATCACGATTGGTAGCCACAAAATTTTCGAGTGGATCATTGTCGTCGTCACTGGATCCAATGACTTCGGCAATGCGGTCCCAGAGGTCCGTTGGTGGTGTTTCGTCGTCGAAACTTTCTCGGTTGTTGAGGATGAAATCCTCGAGCTTGTCGGTAGGCATGGGAGGATTATTTTTGATCGTTTAACAATGCAGCCAGGCGCTTACGTGCGCGGGAGTACTGGCTTTTGCTCGTCCCGACACTGATGCCAAGGATTTGCGAAATTTCTTCGTGGTCATAGCCCTCAAACAAGTATAGAGAAAGGACGACACGGTAGCCTTCACTCAGTTGCCTTGTGGCCTGTTTAATTCGCTCAACGCTTATTTTTTGGTCGCTAAACGCAGGTGCAATGGGCGCATCTTCAACGGCCGCGTCGTGGCGATTAGTGTCCAGGTCCGTTGTCAGTAAACGACGCTTCTTGAGGTGATCAATGCAACGGTTAACAACAATTCGCTTGATCCAGGCGGAGATGGATGCCTCGAAATTGAAGCTTTCAATCTTACCGAAGATGTCGACAAAGGCGACCTGTAGTACGTCTTCAGCATCGTGGGCGTGGCGCAACATTCTTAGACAGACGTTGTACATCGGCTTGGCGTAATGACCATAGAGTTTCCGTTGAGAAACCCGGTCTTTGCGCTGGCAGCCCAAGACGAGTTCGCGGTGTGTGTCGCGATAATCGGCGGCGGTTGGCATGGTTAGTATGATTGGCTGTGCTCCCACGGGGACTTATTCATTGCTTGGTTCATGGGTATAGACGAAAGTAATGAATGAAGGTTGCACGTTAGTACATTGATTGTTGAAAAACTTTCTTTGCATCCTGCGGCCGCGCCCTTGTATAGATTGATAGATGAGATAGAGAGCAGATTGATAGAGCTTCTGCAGCTCCTATTCACTACGCTTTGCTTATTCGCCCCGAAGGAAATACGAACGACGTGAGCATAAACTTGCGGTAGCTCTATCAATCTACAAAATTACCACATCGATCAATCTAAACATCCACCCGGTGCCGATCCAACTTGACCAGCACTGCGATCATGATTGTGAAGCTAAGCAGCGAAGAACCGCCTTTAGAGATGAAAGGAAGCGGGATGCCAATAACTGGCATTAGCCCCATCGTCATCCCAATATTGATAAGCATGTGGATCAATATAATACCAGCCACCCCATAGGCGTACGCCCGGGAGAAGGTCCGTTTTTGTCGTTCGGCAATGGTGCTAATACGCCAAAGCAAAGCCATGAACGCCAGGATGATGACTGCTGAGCCAACAAAGCCCTGAGACTCCCCGACTGCACTGAAGATAAAATCCGTTTCCTGTTCCGGAACATAATCGTATTTAGTGATTGTTCCGTCCTCCAGCCCTTTACCAGAAAGCCCCCCTGCAGCAATAGCAAGCTTGGACTGGGTAATATTGTACAGTGCTCCTTGCTCACTCATCCCGGTTGGTCGTAGCCAGGCATTGATTCGCTCTTGTTGGTGCGTTTTCAGCACGTTATAAAAGGTAAAGTTTGCCGCAAAGGCAATCAATACTCCCCAAAAAAGAGCACCAAAGGACAGCAAGACCAGTCGTCCGTTTTGTCGCAATAAGTGATAAGTTGATGCCGCGCAAAGCACACCAAACATCCCCAGTAAGATTGGCCACCCCACACCAAGTGTATAAGCATAAGCAGATGCCGCTAAAACGACGGCTGTACCCGCCAGCCACCAACGTAATCTACGGGGAACCGATAGCGCCAAGACAACTAGTAGCACTCCCATTAGCCCTCCGGTCAACAGGGCGGTTGGTTGCAAAATCCCCAGCAGGAACATTGTCGCAGTAAAAATGCCAAAAACCAAAATCAGGGGAGATAGCCCTTCGCGGTACATTACCAATAAAAACGACCCAAACACCAGGGCAGAACCAGGGTCTGGTTGTAGTATAATCAAGCCAGCCGGAATCGCCATGATTAGTAGTCCACTACCAATGGTTCCCAAACTGTTCAGTTTTTCGCTCCACTGGCTAAGAAAAGCAGCCATTGCGAGGGCCGCGCCAAACTTCGCCAATTCACTTGGCTGAAAAGTAAAGCCAGCTATACTGAACCAGGAGCGGGCATTATTTATCTCTTTACCAAATACCAAAACCAGAAGCAACATTAGTATAGTTGCTCCATAAATCGGGTACGAGCCCTTTATCCAAAAGTCCCGGTCAATGAAATGATGGATAATAAACCAAGCTGCGGCAGAGATTACAAGCCAAATAAACTGTTTGCCCATGAAGGACTTCATCATCTCCGGAATATCCCAGTTATACCCCTCTGGCGGTCGGCCTACAGAATAGAGCATCAACATTCCCATCGTGACGAGAAAGACGTATAGCACTACGGTAGGAACATCGTTCCGAACTATTTTAAGGGACATGGGGAAGCCAGGTTTCTATTTGCAGGTTGCAGTAGGTTGAGCATAACAACCTTGAACACATAGCCTTTAGTACATCCTTAATAATTCGTTTTCCCCCACCTTGTCTTTAACCAAGTAGACCCCTTCAAACTGTCTGCCCAGGGTATATTTTAGCCGTTCGGCTTCCTGTTTGGTCTGAAAGGCTCCCGCCCGGAGCTTGTAATAAGGTTTCTTATGTACCCAATCTACCGGAACACTGGGATAATTAACTTTAAATTGATTTTCAACCGTGTTTAACCGGTTCCGATCAGTAGTGGCCAAGATTTGGACGCGCCAGCCATCCACTTTATTTTCTGACTCATTCTCCGTTTGGAAAAGTTCCAGTAGCGCATCAATGCCCGGTCCATTTTTCACGGTTATAGATTGGGCCACCAAACCACCGGATAAGCAGAGTAATACGGGAAAGAGAAGAAGAGCGGGGAAACGCTGCATAGCGAGAATCATTTTATTGTACAATAGCCAAGCCGGAGGAGGTACCAATACGATCTGCCCCCGCCTCTACCAACGCCTTTGCACTCTTCTTGTTCCGAATGCCGCCGCTGGCCTTTATTTTAATATCAGGATGCAAGTTAGCACGTAGGTAGCTAACGTCGTCTATGGTCGCTCCGCCTTTTGTCCCCGTGGAGGTCTTCACAAAAGTTGGCTTGATATCGTTACAAATAGCAACGATACGTTCTCTTTCGGCGTCGTTGAGTTCGCTAATTTCAATGATAATTTTGCTGACTTTACCCCTTAATCTTGCGGTAGTAGCGACGACGGTAAGGTCTTGCACGACATAGGCCCAGTCTTGAGACTTAACAGCAGACAGATTAATAACGATGTCAAGTTCGTCCGCCCCCTCATCCATCGCACGGCGTATCTCCTGCACTTTAACTGCCGTTTCAGCATAGCCATATGGAAAAGCAACCACTGTAGCTAGCTTAACATTGGATTCTGCTAATGCCCTTGCAGCATGCCCTACAAAAAAGGGGGGGATGCACACGGCATAGAATCCATGAGCAATAGCCTCGGCGCAAATGCGATCTACAGTAGCCGACGTACAGTCTGGCGCTAGGTAGGTATGATCAATAAGTTTGTTCAAGAAGAATATCTTGCAGCCCAGAAGCAGTTCCAAAAAAGCAAAGGAAAGGTCGTCAGAAATGAGATTTTTATCAGAAAGACTTAAAAACTATAAAGTGACAGCTTGTCCACCTGGGAAGGAACATGTAACTGGGAGGATTAAAGGCCCGGTGAACGGCTGCAATATACGTTAAGTGGCGTGTTTTGTCTCTTAATTTTTTGATTACACCCTATTAAAACAAGCAATGTTATTATTACTCCGCTTATGGATCAGTAGATCAATAAGTGACCTAAACAGCTCATTGGGAGGCATCTATCGCTTAGCTCCAATGTTTTTGCGGATAACTAAGTCTCCTACAGCTATTCTGGCTACCGCTCTAAAAAACACGAGTGACCTCAGGTTTTGAGCAACGTTTTTAGAACGTTCACACGCTTGCTACCCAATATTTGCCACCTAAAACCGGTCATTGGGCTAGATTCAACCCTATTTTTCCTGAATGCCGCTTACAGACCATTAAAAATGATACGATTTCGTTCGCAACATGATCATCTTCACCGAACATTAGCT
>CAYPIM010000274.1:0-6722 GCA_964410795.1 uncultured Lewinella sp.
TTTTCTATGGCAACGGAATCTAGCCTCTTATCCTTACATTTGATACACCGCCAAATTAAGTGCCGTTGTTTCTGTATATTCGAGTGGGAACATCAACTTGTTTTGCCCGGAAATCGGTAACAACACAGCTCTTTTCGGATGAATACGCAGAATTCACGAAGACTACAGTACTTAGGTCTTTGGTAATAACGTAATGCGTTGCTGGCCGTCTTGCGTGTCGTAAAAGTTAAAGATGAAGCAAAGTCAAATAAAAAGAGTATTCATACTAGTCTCGATTGCATTCGCAATAAGGGTAGCTTTTATCTGGTTAACAAGGCCCGAATTTGTTGGCTGGTTTAATCATACTTACTATTACTATGTGCAAACTCGTGGTTTAATTGAAAATGGAACCCTGCCTTTTCCCGAAATGCCATTGCTTTTTTATGTTTATTCATTTACCGCTCAACTCCTCAATTGGTTTGGTATAGAAATGAATGCATCTATCATAAATGCTACTAGGTTTTGGATGTGTCTAATACCATCACTGTTGCCTATACCAGTTTATGTGGTTTTTATGGGCATTTACAAAGAACAATCTTTCCCCGGATGGATTTGGATTTTTCTGTTCGCAAGTGCTTTTTACCCTTTTAGCATAGTTAACATGACGGAGTTTTTGCAGAAAAACGTTATGGGGCTATTGCTTCTTACAGTTTTGATACAACAATCTTTTTTAGCGGTTGAAAAAAAGGAGAATAAGCGTATCGGTATAGTGCTTTTTTTATTTGTGCTTATTGTTTTTACCCATTTCGGGACTACAGCCGTAGCTCTATTATATTTAGCTTCATTGGTGTTGTCTTATTTGTATCATAATAGGGCGTCAGTGTTAAAGCTTGCATTAGGTTTGGTCATCGGCCTTGGGTTTTCAATTCTCGTTCTCTATTTATTAGATGCTCAAAGGCTTGAAAGAATAGGCTATTACTTGAATAGAGTATTTGACAGTTCAAGCATTGTTTCCATTTTTTCTTCAGGTTGGACGGAGGCATTCACATCAATCCTTGTTATTCTGATTCCGTTAGGACTTACTGTGTTTTTCTATGGTTGTTTTAGGAAGTGTAAAAAGGTAATCGATTACCATAATAGTGTTTTCTGGCTGGCTAATATTATTTTTTTTTACCTATTGATGTTACCGATTTATGATGCAACTCTAATGTCAAGATTTATTCTTTACCTAAGCTTGCCCTTGATTTTTGTGCTGACGTATACAGTGCAATACGTTATATCAAAGCAGTGGGTAAAAAGAGTAGTACTAGGGGGGGTAATTATTGGTGTTGTTCTTCTTGCATCTGCTAATATCTCTACCTTGTTCTTTCTAAATAAGAATAAGAATGAAGTATATACAGATTTGATGGAAATGAAGAAGGCCATTGCTTTTAAAAGTAATGACTTGATTCTCACCAGGCATGGTGCCGAACACATAAGCAATTGGTTTCTAGGAACAAAAGCTAGTCTTATTACCTCCTTTAATAGCAATGACTTAAAAAAGTACGATCGTCTTTTTGTTTTGAATCCAAAAGAAGGCAATACTAGCTTGGCAAGCGACAAGGATGAGGCAAGTCGGAAGTATTACTATATGACGGTAAATATCCCAGAAACTGAAGAAGCTCAATTGATCTATGAGTCAAATCATATAAGACTTTTACAATTAGAGGATATACCAAAAGAATGGAAGTTTGACAGCGAGAGAAATTGGGTTGGATATAAATAGAAGCAAATGCAAGGTGCATAGCTGCTAGTCAATTGCCCCGAAAATGGGCCAACTGTTAGAGGGGAAGCCATTCTGCTTCAGCAAAAAAAAGCATAGTTAAAGTAAAACAGAAGGAAGATCACAAGTAGATTACTTTACCTGAAAAATAATAGTACAATGAAGTTCATCATAATATTTGGCCCACAGGCAGTTGGAAAAATGACAGTCGGGCATGAATTAGAAAAGATTACGAATTTAAAGCTTTTCCATAATCATGTAACGCTTGAGTTACTAACACCGATCTTTGGTTATGGTAACAAAGCCGTACGGAGATTATCTAATTTGTTCCGCAAAGAAATTTTTAAGGAGGCAGCTAAGAGTGATTTAGAAGGCATGATCTTTACCTATGTTTGGGCCCTAAACTTTAAAGAAGATTGGCAATACGTTGAAGAGACTTGTGATATTTTTAGATCGAATGGAGGCGAAGTCTACTTGGTAGAACTCGAAACTACGCTTGAAGAAAGAATCAAACGCAATAGGCACCCACATAGACTAGAACATAAGCCGACTAAAAGAAACGTCGAAAGGTCAGAGAAAAACTTAAGGAAGAGTATGGACAAATACCGACTTAATTCTAAAGAGGGCGAAATCAAAGAAGAAAATTATATTAAAATAGACAATACCAGCCTTGCGCCTGATGAGGTTGCGCAAATGATTAGGGATAAATTCGTATTTTAAAAGGTGGAATATATTCAAGTGTAATTCATTAGCTACGGAACTAGCTTTTTTTGTAAAAAATATAAAACAATGAGATTAAGACTAATGATAGGCTTAATGTTGGTAATTGTAACTTGTCAATTGTGTGGGCAAGTTGTAATTTGTGATGATAAGAATTCATATCATCCAGTGGACATGAGAATCGTTCAGTTTAAAGATTCTTTACAGAAAGAAAATGTTGATACGGTTCTGATATATAGACATTGGGAGTCGGTGGGCTCCTTTAATGGATATGGAAAGATTTTTTGGATAGATAAGGGTGTTCATTTTGAATGCAAAATTTCAATGTCCGATTGGGCTAGTAATGGGGCTGTTGCAACAAGTAAAGTTCTAGCATCAGAAAGTGATGCTCTCCTAAATTTTTACTTCGATAATAATTTGAAATCGATAACAGAACACCCAAAGCAAACAATGATTAATTTCTATCAAGATGCTTCTCATTTTGTGGAGTTGATTCACTTGGACGACGAATATTGCTTTTTAATCGATGGGCTGGATGTCAGATATGGGGACAAGAATTTAAGGGCGGAATGGATAAAGTTACTTGCCGATAAAGAGGTTTGCAGCGTAAGAATTGATTGACTTATTGATCGGGAGGGGGAGTACTGCATAAACGGTCTCACTCCCCACCCCCAGTCTTCTTCTTTTTCTTCTTCTTAAACGGATTAAACTGCTCCAACTCCTCCTTAATCGAATTGACTCCGGGAATTTTGTTGAGTAAGGAGTCGGCGCGCAGCGAGTCAAGCCTGAGACGGTTACGAAGCTCGGCGGCGGCCTGGGCCTTTAGCCGATCGGTTTCCGCCTGGGCGGCGCGGGAAATGCTGTCCCGAACCTGCTGCGCACGTTCGCCAGCGACGTTGCGCAGGCTGTCGATCCGACGCTGAGCCTCTTCCTTTACGTCGTTTACCTGCTCGGTTACTTCAGCTTCTACCTCTTCTTTGCGATCTTCTACTTCCGTGGTTACCCGATCCTTTACGGCATCAACTACGGCTTCCTGTACCGAACTTCCCTCACCATCTTTGCTGCCTAGTAGGTTGAACTTGAATTTCGGGTCACCGATGCTGCCGAGGAGGTTGATGTCAACGTTAAGCGTGTCACCGGGGCTAATGTCAAGTCCGAGGTTAGACGCCTGACCCGCAAGTTGATCGAGGGCGGAAAGGGCCGTGCCCGTTACGATGTTGCCTTTGATCATGGTGCGGGGAATGGCGGCACGAATGGTGTAATCCATATCTTGTTCCAGACCATGCTTGCCCTGCACCTTTAGCGGAATACCCGCCAGCTTGAAGTCGAACGGCTCGATCTTCACCTGACCGTCTTCCACCAGGAAGAAGGTGACCAGATTCTTGAAAGTCGTGCTGTTTTTCAGCTCTTCAACGTTCAGCGCCTGGCCAATTTTACGGGCAGGGGTAAAGCCGGTAAGATTTGCTTCGGCGGTCTTGAAGAGGCCTTTTGCGTCAATGGTACCGAGCTTCGGGAAGAGGTCTTCGCCGAGCTTGCCTTCCAGCACCAGGTCGGTGCTGAACTGCCCCTGGAGAAACTTACCGATGGGCGCAAGGGCCGCAAAGGTATTCAGGGTGCTGAAGGACTGGCTAAAATCCAAGGACTGGAGGTCGTAGTGAAAACGAAAGCCAGGGTCTCCGGGCTCAGAAGTATCGTAGGCGCCGGCAAATTTCATACGGCCACCCAGGAGTTCGGCGCTGCCGTCTTCAATGACGGCCTGACCGCCCTGCATCACCAGTTTACCCAGCATCTGGTCCAGGTTGATGTTGTCGTATTTAACGCGGTCGGCGTCGAGGGCTACGTTTAGATTGATGTTGGAAGGGATGGGTACAACCGCAGTAGATGCTTCTTCGGTCGTAGCGTTTGTGGCGGCAGCTACTTCTTCTTCGGACATGAAGTCGGCCAGATCAATGAAGCCAGAACGAACGGCTAGGTCTCCGGCCAGGATGCCTTCACCGAAGGTGTAGTCAAACAGGTCAATAACGGTACCGGAACCGGTAAAGGAGCTGCTGCCTAGCGTTCCTGCGGCCGAGGAAATCTCCATTCGGTTTGGCTTGACGTTCCCAACGGCCTTGAGCCCCTTCGGGCGGTAAGTCGCGTACTTTAGCTCCCGGATGTCGGCGTCAACGTCAAAGTCGAAGCGGTCAAAAACGGCAGCTGTTGCTTGTCCATTATCGTTTGTTAGTTGTCCGGCATTCTCCAATTCTGCCGGACTGAGGGTGGGGGAGTCTGCCTCTTCTGCGGGCATCCACTCATCGGCGTCGAAGAAGTTGGAGCGCAGGTTGAAATTGCCCTTCATTGTTTGGTCAGCGGTAAAATACGCTAGTGGATTATCAACTTTTCCGCCGCCACTAAGGTCGCTACGGCCAAGGGTCATGGCGAAGGTTGGAATGTTCACCGCCTGCGGCGTGAAATCTGCGTTTGCGCTGGCAATACGTACCGGAGGGAGCTCGTCAGTAACGTAGACGAAGTTGCTGATGGCTAGGTCGCCCAGCATATTGAGGTCCTGGTAGCGCCCGGCATCGAGTAGGCTTTGCCGGACACGGTCCAGCGTGATGTCTGCGATGATCTTGCCACCGAGCTCACGAACGCCTTCGAGGGGCATTGCTTCGGCCCATTTAGCTAGATCGAGGTTACCCTTTACCCGTGCGTCTACATTAGGATCGGAAAGGGGAGTGGACAGTTTTAGTCGTCCCCGGAATGGGTCTCCACCAAGGTCGAAATTGAAACGGGGAATATCGATTACCATCTGATTGAGGTCGGCACTGGGGCTATTAATGCCGATCTTGGCGTCAATGCCAGTAATGCCTGCGGTACGCCCCGGGTACTGGACACTACCTGCGGAAATATTTGTATTCACGGTGAAGGCCGGGTAAACCTCCTTTTCTCCGTTGAAGGGGCCACTTACAGTGCCATTAAGACTGAAGTTTCCGGTCGTTTTTACGTCTTCATAACCAGTAGTGTAGGCGGAAGGAATGAGGCTCCATAGCTGACGAAAATCATTCACAGGGGCCTCATATTCAAGGTCGAAAACGATGTCGTCGTTGTCCTCCATGTCGATGCTGCCACTGAAGATCAGGTCCAGGGCGTTGAGGGTTACTTTATTGTCCAGGAAGGTGTAGCGAGCGTTTGCCAGGTCTACGTTTACCATCGCATCGGCCACGGTTTTTACCTTGTTCAGGTAGGTCACGCCGCTTTGTTGAAGCGTCAATGCATCTGCTTCAGAGTAGGTGTCAAGATCAAAAACAGAAGCCGTGAAGTCACCATCTCCCGTGGTCGTGAGGCCTTCAATTTTCATATAAGTCTCTGTGGTTCGGTCGTCATAGATAAAGGTGCCGTTGTTTACTTCATAGTGCGATAGGTTTATTTGCGCGGACGCAGGTGCAGTGGAAGTTTCTTCGATGGGCTCGTCGCCTTCGGGCACGATAAGATAGTTGGCCAGCTCGGGGGTTAGTACCAGCAGGTTGATGAAGGGTTCGTCGAGAATGATCTCATCGATATTATAATTGCCATCTCCGCCTACTACGGATAGGAAGCCAACGTCCACTTGTGCCCGCTTAGCGGTCATCAGTGGTAAACCGGCAAAAGTATCTATTCCCATCACTTCCACATTGTTTACCACAAGGGAGACGTCGGGGAAACTGCGAAGGAAGCTCAAGCTAACGTCCTTAAAGTCAACTTCTGCATCCAGGGCCTGATTCACGCTCGACTTTACGTTCGAAACGATCTTGTCCTCAAAAATGATGGGAGCAGCGAGTAGAAAGACTACGCCGACAACGACCAGTAATACTAGGGCAATGAGAATACGTTTGATGATTTTCATGGTTGGTTTTTTCGTTAGGCTAAAGCTTGAGGCGTACAAGACTTAGACAGTGGCAACGGTGCAACGTCACATCATACTGATGAGGGTAAAGACTTGATTACACATTTTTAGATGCTGTGTTCGCTAACTACAGACAAATTTAACTTCGTTTTCACACTAGTACCCTGAAAAGACACTTGCTGTGAATAGCGAAATGCACACAAAGAAACGGTCGTAGAGCTGTGCTCTACGGTGAACGCACAAGTTTACTGTGTCATGAAACCCTCTACCCAAACCCTGGGGTCAATGCATTATTCACCTTTTCTAACCTTTCCTGCCGGAGGCCTTCTTTTTCGCAAAAAAGGTGCCATGCTGTACTGCTGGTTGATCGGAGAACGAAGGCACCAAAGCCTAAAAGAA
>CAYPIM010000275.1:0-6636 GCA_964410795.1 uncultured Lewinella sp.
GTCAGTCTGTTTCTCCACAATGAAACACCTTCTTCCTTCTTCCCTTACTCTCTTCTTCCCTTACTCCTTTACTATCTTAGCGCATCAATGCTACGCCTACTCCGCAAAAAAACTGCCCCCAGCAAGGAAGCCTCCGACGCCGACCTTTTGGCCCGCTTCCAAAGCAGTGGTGGTGCGGAAGACTTATTGCCCCTCTATGAGCGCCATGCGGAGTTGATCTATGCTCTTTGCCTCCGTTATTTAGGCACTCCCCAAAGGGCTGAAGATGCCGGCATGGAAATATGGGCAGTCCTTATGGAGAAGTTACCAAAACACGAGATCAGCAATTTTCGCTCATGGCTCCAAACGACCGTGCGCAATCATTGCCTGATGCAACTACGGCGCGAGAAACGCGACCCTCTTCAACAATCCGACAGTGTTTTTATGCAATCCGATCGCCTGCTGCATCTAAAGGACGAATCAAATCATCAAAACGAAGATACTCGCCCGCTTTATCACTGCATCAAGCGTCTAAAAGAAGAACAACGCCGCTGCGTCCAACTGTTTTACCTGAGCGAGGGTGGAAGTTACCAAAGCATTGCCGAGGAGATGAACCTATCCGTCGGTACCGTACGTTCTCATTTACAGAATGGTCGCCGAAATCTTAAAATCTGCCTGGAAGGGCAGGCCAACTCAACCGAATAACCGTGTCACCGAACAAACGCTCTACCGATAACCTGCTGCGCCGCTACCTGAATGGTGCGCTCACGGCCCCAGAGGAGGCCGAGTTGGAACGGCGTGCTCGCACAGACGAGCCGCTGGCAGAGGCTATGCGGGGCCTACAGTCCCATCCGGAAGCAGATCATGCCTCTCGCGTGGCCCGCATGCTTCAAGGGGCGCAGGCGCAGGTGCCAGGAAAGGTTGGAGGAGCCAGGGTAAGACCGCTCCGTCGCAACTACGCCCGTTTTGCCGCGGCCGCTTCGGTCTTACTCCTGTTCGTTTCCTGTGCGCTCTGGTTCCTTCCGCAGTGGATCGAAATGGCCCCCGGAGACATGGCGATGAAAACGCCTACAAAAGCTCCCATCTCCGAAGAGGCAGTCTCTTCTCCTGAAACCAATCTGGAAGAAAGTGCCGGGGCAATAGTTGCCTCTCCTGAACCAAAAACTGCCCCCACTTCCACTGCTCCTTCATCCCCTACCCCGAACCTGCGGCCGCGCCCAAAAAGGGAATCAGCTGCACCAATCAATACTGAGTCAGCAACTGAAGCCAAGGCCCGCCAACGTGCCCTAGAGCAAGCCAAACGCGCCCAAAGCGCACGCCTTGAAAGCGCAAAAAAAGACCGTAGGGCCGCCGTAGTAGCAGCGGAAAAAGAACGAAGAGACGAAGAAATACTTGCCGAAGAAGAAGCTGCCATCGAAGCTGCGCCTCCAGCCTCTCCAGCAGTAGCTACCGCACCATTAGAACGACCTAAACCTTCCGTTAAGGCCGATCAAACTACGGATTTATTCGAATCAGGAGTAGGCATGGTTGATGATGCCGTGATGGAAAACAGGAAACAGGCCAACTACCTGGAAGGCCGCATCACCAACGAAAACGGCGTCCCCATTCCTAATGCGCTCGTTCGCCTGACCGGCTTGCCCATCGGAGAGCGAACCGATAGCAGCGGCTTTTTCCGCCTCCCGGCTGATGCCGTCGCCACCCGCTTCGAAGTTAGCCATCCAGACTACGAAGACGAAACGGTAGACCTCCGTAACCAGGACGAAAGCCTGCAAATAAGCCTGGACCGCAAAGAATGGCAATCCGATGAGGCCCGGCGCAAAATGACTCAAGGAGCAGCAAGCTCCGTAATCATTTTGGACAAAAAACCAGGCTACGCTGCACCGCTGGAAGGCTACGGAACACTCCGCAAACGCGTGGAGGCTGGCAAGCCCGCTGATGTTCCAAAAGGAAAAGTAAAATTCAGTTTCACCGTCAATACCGACGGTACGCTGACCGATTTTGAATTCCGTGGCAAACCCGACCGGGCGACAATGGATTACATCGGTAAAACCCTGGTGCAGACCTCCGTCTGGGAGATTATGCAAGGGGAAGAACCCGTACGCGTGTACATGAAAGTAGTCTTCTAATTGCTACCTGATAATTCTAGCACAACACGCTCAACCCCTATATGAACTGGTTTAAACTTTACCTATCTTGGTGACCTATTCCTATTGAAGCGTCTAATCAATTGACAACCGATAAACCAACCGGGATATCCGAAACTAAACCAACCTATTATGAAAATGAAAGATCTTATTTTCTCTCTTTCCTTTCTGGTGCTGCTTGTCTTTGCCGGAAATGAGGTACTAACCGCACAGGTGACCAGCCAGCGCATGGCCATGAGCCGTGGCAACAACGATGCCATGATTCTAGAACTCCCTACTGCTGACGAAAAACTGGTAAGCGGTCTTTGGCCCGACTGGCTGAAAGACAATTACAAAGTAAAGACCAAGAAGGTCCGCAAAACCAAAGGTGAATTACAATCTCTCAACTTCTCCATTCCTGGCGTAAGCACGGGTGGTAAAGTAGATATGTACAGCAGCATACGCACTTCAGGCGGCGGTTCCGAGCTTATGGTCTGGATAGCCACTACCGATGGCTACATGAGCCCCGAGCTTGGCAGCGCCCGCTACGTTGAATCCGAAAAGATGCTCATGCGCTTCGCCCTTGCCGTAAGCCGTGCCCAAATTGAACTCGAAATCAAAGAGCAAGAAAAGGAACTCAAAAGCCTAGAAAAGGAACTTGAAAAGATGCGCAAAGAGAAGGACAGCTTCGAAAAAGACATCGCCGACGCCGAGCGGGCCATCCAGGAAGCCCGGGAAAACATCGAAAAGAACCTTGGTGATCAAGAGAATAAAGGCTCAGAGATCGAAGCTCAGATTGAGCGGATTGAGGCAACTAAGCGGAAGCTGAAGGATTTCTAAGTGGCAGCTTAGTGAAAATTGAAATGCCCAGGCCATCAATGATGATGACCTGGGCGTTTTTTCTGGAGCGAGCGGCCTCCGGCAGCGAGACCGGTGCGATTTGCCTCCGGCAAAGAGAGTTTCGTCGCCGGAGGCGACTTACTCCAGTCTCGCTGCCGGAGGCAGCTCGCTCCAGGTTAGAACCTGTATGCGATTGATCCGACCCAGCGCTTAGCCGCTTGGTCAACGCGGAAGTTCTCACCGGCGATGGAGAAATCTTCACCGTAGCGGGCGAAGTTGCCGTCGTAGCGAACGTCGAAGGTCAGCGGGCCAATATCAATGGCACCGCCCAGAGCATAGCCGAGGTTAAAGGAATCAAAGGCGCGTTCACGACCGTCAGCATCCACCAGGTCACTAGCACTGTCTACTTTGAAGTGGCCGACGGGGCCGACGTTTAAACGCAGGAAGGCAAGTCTCCAACTGGCCAGTACCGGAAACTGAATGTTGGTATAGCGTTCCCGGAAGACCTGGGTACCATTCTGGTTCGGGTCATCGAAGCGAAATTCATTTGTAGCCGTATTGAGCGTAAGTTCAGTTTGTAGCCCGAAGCGATCAGAAAACGGAACGCGGAGCATGGCGCCAAACTGAAAACCATAGGAGGCATCACTAAGGGCGAGAGCAAGGTCTTCGCGGCCCGTTTGGGATAGGTCAAAGCGTTCTTCCTGCAAGGCCTCGGTACCTAGGCCAGCCTTGAGGCCAAATTCGATCTGAGCGAAAGCAGTAGCGGAGAACAGAAATAAGAAAGCAAAAACAGAAAAGAAGGAGCGTGTCATGATAAAAAGGGATGTGGGGTTAGTCAGTTCGGTTAATTAGCGGCAAAGTTGGGGGATGAATTGCGTAAGGGCTGTTAAAATGAGTTAAGAGAGGTGTTATTTGAGCCTTAATATTTTGAAAATGGGTAGTGTTACGGGCTGACTTATCTTTACCGCAGTAAAACAGAAATCCCTTGCCCACCCCTCTACTTACCCTCACCACCGATTTCGGCCGCGAAGATTTCCATCTTCCTCGTCTGAAGGCGCACCTCTTCGCTGAGCATCGAGACCTCCAGATTGTTGATGTCAGCCACGAAGTACCAACCTACGACATCGTCCGTGCCGCCTTTATTTTCAACCGGGTATGGCGCCACTATCCGGAGGGAACAATACACCTAATTAGCGTTAACGACTACTACCAGCCACGAGGTCGGTTCCTGGCTATCCGTCATGAAAGACAGTACTTCATCGGGCCAGACAATGGCATTTTTAGCCTCATCTTCGGAAAAATGCCGGCAGAAGTCTTCGTGCTTGATGGTTATAAAAAGGCGGATGCCCTTTCTACAATCTACGCACGGGCTGTAGCTCATATCGCACGCGAAAAGCCTTTTCTGGAGATCGGCTTACCCGCAACGCGCTTGACCGAGCGGCTGGCTTTTCAGCCAGTAATTGGGCCAAACTACATCCGTGGAACCGTCGTCTTTATCGACCGCTTCGACAACGTGACGACGAACATCAGCCGTGAACGATTTGAAGAAGTAGGCCGGGGCCGGGGTTTCAAACTCCTCATCAAGCGAATGGAGCCTATTGACGGGCTCAGCTTTAAATATCATGACGTTCCGGAGGGGGAGCCACTCTGCCGCTTCAATTCCGACGGTTTGCTTGAAGTTGCCATCAATTTAGGCAAGGCCGCTACGCTGCTCAGCATCCTGGTGGAGGATATGGTTCAGGTGGAGTTTTACTAGTAGGTTGGGCTTTTCATCACTGCTGCATGCTGGCGGAGTTTAGGAGGCGTGCTCCGGCAGGCGTGTAGAAGGTGGCGCGAGCGCAGGTGCAAGGAAGGTTTTCGAGATCATCCATCACTTCATTAAACCGTCCGTAAAGTGCCGGATGCCCTTTTCTTCCGCAAATTTACCCGAGTTGAAGTTCTCAGATTTCCCTTTGGGGATAGATAATGACTGCCATTCCGCCCCCTTCATCTGTTTCCCAAGCAGTACCATCTGGCCAATATGGTAGCAGTAGTGCGCAAGCTGGCGATTAAACGCCGCAGCAACGGTGTGGCCTTCATTGCGGATATAAATGATGTCCTCTAGTTGATTTGGCTTCAGGCCGTTTACCGCCGCTTCAAGTACGGACCAGCCTTCTTTCCAGGCAGCTTCCAGTGCGGCGCGGTCCGCGAAATCAGCAACGAATTCATCATCGCGGTTGCGCCAGGGTTTTTCGCCGTCGGTAGTCAGGAAGTCCGTCCAGCGGCTTTTCATGTTGCCAGCCATGTGTTTTACAATGACGGCGATGGAGTTGGAGCCAGCTGCATCGTCCCGAAAGAGTTCCTCTTCGGTAAGTTGTGCCATCGTGCCTTCGCCAAGGTGACGGTAATAGGCGAATTGTTTTTGGTAAGAAGAGAGCATATGGAGTCTGGAGTCTGGAGTCTGGAGTCTGGAAAAAATTGACATTCTGGAATTATCCAAATTCCAGTCCTTGAATTTAACCATTAAAACCTAAACTCTAATATCTATAGCATGCTGACATAATGCGGCATCATCTCTAGCCACAGCGGCCAGTCGTGCTCAACGTCTCCGCGCACGTCTAGCCAGTGCTGGATGTTTTTCTTACGTAGTACTTCGCTGAATTTAAGGTTTCCGTCGAGGCAGATGTCCCAGTTGGAGGTGCCAAGGATGATTTTCATGTTCCACAGCTCGGGGTTGTCGGCGTTGGGCATGAAATCAATCGGGTTGTTGAAGTAGACGTTGTCGTCGTAGTAGCCGTGCATGAATGACTTGATGTCATAAGCTCCACTGAGGCAGAACAAATGACTCACCATGTCTGGATGGCGGAAGGCGAAGTTGCTTGCGCTGAAGCCACCAAAACTAATCCCACAACAGGCGACCCGGTTAGTGCCCGCATTGTTTCGGATTTGCGGAATCCATTCTTCGGCCAGGAAGCGATCGTACTGGATATGGCGTTCCACACGGTGCTTCGGGTGAATGTCTCCGTACCAACTGCTGTCATTGATGCTATCCGGACAAAAAACTTGCACAAATCCTCGTTCTACGAACCACCTAATACTCTCGATCATGCCGCGGTCTTTGGCTTCCCGGTAACTCCCGAGCGTAGTCGGGAAAATGATCAACGGATAGCCCCTGGTGCCGGTGATGTGGATCTTAACGTTGTGGCCAAGATGGTGACTGTAGAAATCGATTAAAGACTCATGCATGGGTGGGTCGGTTTTTACTGCTTGGAACTCGTTTAAAGTTTTCTGAGCTGGCCGCTTCGCAGGCCTGATGGTCTCTACCTAGGCGCGAAATCCGGAACTTAGCCATAGCTAAGTGAGGAATTTCGTAACGACGGTAGAGATCATCAGGCCAAGGATAAGGTCGCGAACGGAAACCTTAAACGAGTTCTTGGTGTGAAGAGGTAAGGTAATGGTTTCGGGCAATGTTTCCGGCTTCAAGGACGCCGTTTAAAAAACTTTTTTTTGCACCTGCGCCCGCGCCGCCTTACAACACCTTTATGAACGCCGATTAAAAAACTTATCGTTTTTTTCACCTAATGTTTTGTTCTAATTGTCTTTAAATTTCTTGACATAGCCTTACCCTACAAAAATAATTATTAAAGGCAGCGCGGGCAAAAAAGGCAGTCAAAAAGCGTAAGTTATTCATACCGCGTCCCTAAATCAGCTTACC
>CAYPIM010000276.1:0-6630 GCA_964410795.1 uncultured Lewinella sp.
GCGACTTATCGTGGGGTTGTAGTGACCGTTCAGTTTTAGCACACCTTGGCCCCTCGCTACTTTAAGCAACCCTAAAATAAGCTACTACAAGTGTAATTTAAGTTTGCAATCTCCCCCGCAACCCCTAACTTTAGCTTCCATTTACTCCTTTCCCTTTATCCTTTACTCCTTTCCCCCCTTACTCATGGCTAACTTCTCCATAAACATAAACGGCAAAGCCCACGCGGTGGACGTCGATCCTAAAATGCCGCTTCTTTGGGCTATCCGTGACGAGCTGGGTTACGTAGGTACCAAATTCGGTTGCGGTATTGGCCAGTGTGGCGCCTGCACGGTTCACGTAGACGGTGTCGCGATGCGCTCCTGTCAGATGACCGTCGAGACCATCGCAGAACGCAACAGCGCCATCACAACCATCGAAGGCTTGTCCGAAAACGGAGAGCACCCCGTGCAGCAAGCATGGCTGGAGCACGACGTGCCGCAGTGCGGCTACTGCCAGTCCGGACAAATGATGAGTGCCGCTTCGCTGCTCAACAACATCCCCAACCCGACGGATGAAGACATCAGCACGGGTATGGCGGGCAACATCTGCCGCTGCGGCACCTATACCAGGATCCACGCTGCGGTGAAGACTGCCGCCTCCAAGCTGAGTTAGTGAGTTGCTGAGTGGCTACCGCTGTTGCCGCTCATTTCGCTTCGCTCATTCACCTTAGGCGAACAAGCGAAGCCCACGCGAGCGGTACGAGAGATAATTCACTACTCCTATTTTCCCCAACTCACCTTGCACCTGCGCCCTCGCCCCCTTTTAGATTGATAGATTAATAGTATGATAGATTGATAAGCCATCCTATAGGCTTAGAAATCATCACTTTTTAGCTTCTATCAATCTACCACTCTATCACTTCTATCAAGCTAAAATATGTCTACCCAATCCACCCGAAGAAATTTTCTGAAAGTCTCCGCTGCCGCCGGTGGCGGATTTATGCTTGGCTTTTCCATCCTCACGTCCTGTGAACCAAAACCCGCTGTGGCCATGATGGCTCCAGAGCTGGTTATGCCGGAGCAGTTTGCTGAATTCAGCGGCTTCATTAAGATCGCTGAGAACGGCATAGTGACAATCATGAACCCTAACCCGGAGATCGGCCAGAACGTAAAAACCTCCATGCCAATGCTCATCGCTGAAGAGTTGGACGTTGACTGGGACAAGGTTATTGTAGAACAGGGCAAACTGGATACTGAGCACTTCACTCGCCAAATTGCCGGAGGAAGCCAAAGTATCCGCCACGGCTGGGTGCCGCTGCGCACCACTGGTGCCAAAGCCCGTGCTATGCTCTTGGCAGCCGCCGCCCAAAAACTGGAAGTGGACGTGGCTGAATTGCGTACCGAAAAAGGAATGATTTACGGCCCCGGAGAAAAAGAAATCAGCTACGGAGAAGTCGCCGAACTTGCCGCTACGCTGGCTGTGCCGGAAGAAGTTGAACTGAAAGACCCTAAGGATTTTAAGATCATTGGTAAAAGCACCAAGAACGTTGATGCCCGCAAGATTGTGACCGGTAAACCACTCTTCGGAATCGATGTGCAGCGTGAAGGAATGTTGCATGCAGGCATCATCCACCCGCCTGCCTTCGGTATGGAACTGGCCTCCTTCGATGCTGATGCAGCTCGTGATATGCCGGGTATCGTTGATGTGATTGAGCTCGACTGTGCTCCGGAAGGAAAAGAAATGCAATGGTCGGATTCCGGAACCGTCCGCAAGTCAATCGCCGTTGTGGGCAAATCTACTTGGCAGGTGATGCAGGCCAAGAAGGCCGTTAAGGTAGAATGGAAGCGTGTCTCACCCGCCGAAAGCTCTGAGGGACACCGCAACAAAATGGCCAGCCTGCTCGAAACCGGAAAGGTTGACGAAGCGCGCCGTGATGGTAACCCCGAAGAGGCCTTCAAGAACGCCGCGCAGATCGTGGAGTCTACCTACTCCGCGCCTTTCCTGCCCCACAATACGATGGAGCCGATGAACTTCTTCGCCCACGTCACCGACGAAAAGGCGGACCTGCACGGACCAGTTCAAACTCCGGAGTTTCTCGAGAAATCCATCGCAACCCTTTTCGATTTGGACCCCGCCAACATTGATGTTGGGATGACCCGCATGGGCGGAGGCTTCGGCCGTCGCCTCTACGGAAGTTTTGCCGTTGAGGCAGCTATGATTTCCAAAGCTGTAAATGCTCCGGTAAAGCTCGTATACACCCGTGAAGACGATATGACCCAGGGGACCTACCGTCCGGATTACCTCGTGACCTACCGCGCTGGCCTCGATGCTGATGGGAACCTGATCGCTTTCCACGTTCGTGGAACCGGAACCAGTGGTAGTCCGGTCTTTGCCAACCGTTTTCCCGCCGGATCGGTGGACAATTACCTGGCCGAAAACATCAGCCTGGATTCAAATATCACCACCGGCGCCTGGCGGGCGCCGCGCTCCAACTTCATCGCTGGCGCCGAACAGGCTTTTCTCGACGAAGTAGCCGCAGCCGCAGGAAAAGACCCGATTGACTTCCGCCTCGCACTCTTCGACCGCGCGATAGAAAATCCGGTAGGGGAGAAGAACGACTACGACGCTGAGCGCTACGCCGGTGTCATCAAACTGGCCCGCGATAAATCTGACTGGAAAGGTACCGGCAATAACGGTGGAACGCACCGGGGCTTTGCCGCTTATTACTGCCACAACTCCTACGTGGCTCAGGTGCTGGATCTTACGCTAGACGGTGATAAGCCTAAAGTCAGCCGTGTATGTTGTGCGGTAGACTGTGGCATTGTGGTTAACCCCGAAGGCGCCATCAACCAGATCGAGGGCGGTATTGTGGACGGCATCGGCCACGCGCTCTACGGCCGGATTACCTTTACGGACGGTAAGCCCGATCAGCAGAACTTCGATACTTATCGCCTCATCCGCCACCCGGAAGCGCCGAGCGCTATTGATGTCCATTTCGTCGATAATGGTGTTAAGCCTACCGGATTAGGAGAGCCTTCGTTGCCGCCCATCATGGGCGCACTGGCCAATGCCCTCAGCTCCGCTAAGGGCGAGCGGGTCTATGATCAGCCGTTTATTGGGGCTCTACGTGGGTAGCGTTGGAGTATAACTCCTCAACCGTAGCCTCGGCCGGGTCAGAAGCCGTACCGTAGCCCAATGCTTAGTCCGGAAATAAAGCTGTTTCGCTGCAAGCCAGACAGCTCATCCGCCCCGAAGGGGAGGTAACTAAAGTCAGCTTTTGCTTGCAGCGAAAGCTGACTTTTTGGTTTTAGGCGGTAAGCTACCGAAGGACTTAGCCGGTAAGAAGTAAAAAACTTTGGGGTAGGGGAGGGGCCAGTTGTGGCGTCGAACGAAACAAAATCACCGGTTGGGCTGAGCGTAGTTCCGTTCGCGAACTGGCGGAAATTGAGCCCTACACCAGCACCGATGCCGAAGTTGAAACTCCCCCTGGACTGGGTCCAGTGGATAAGAACAGGGACGGTGAAGAAGCGCGTTCTGAGATTGTCCGCAATGCGGTGACGACGTATGGCGCGGATCGGTCCACTATTGAATGGAGAAGGATGTTCGATCGTTGTGTCCTGCTCGATGGTGTGCTCAAAAGTATTCAGTGTGCGGTGGTATTCAAGACCGGTACTAAGGGCAATGTTCTTATTGATGCTGTAACGGAGGTTTAGGCCGAAAGAGCTGCCGGTAGCGGGTTTTACGGCGGCGTTCAGGGCTTGTTCGGTGCCGTCTCTCGAGCTGTTGTAATTAGTGAAAAGAAGACTGGTGCCTACGTTAACACCAAGGCTTAAACGGTCAGGAACGGTACTTCTGAGGCGCGGCGTTTTGATTGAAGTCCCTGTAACGGCTGAAGGTCTTAGGGCCAAGGGAGGTACGGAAAGTGGCCGTAGCTTGAACGTGGGGAGCTTGGACGTAGCGACCAAGACTGTAGAGGGCTCAGGACTCCTCTTTCCAGTTTCTTGAACGATCGGGCTACGGTCTGATATGGCCTTACCCTCTCCAGTTAGCCCAATACTTTTCTCATCGTCAGTATTCTTAGTGTTGTCTTCTGGTGTAATAGAAGCTGAGATTGCTTCGGCTTGTTGCTGTGTCTTGCTTTGAGTATAGAGAGACTCTTGAGGTTGCTCCGTTTTTATGTCTTTGGCTTTACCTGATTTCTTCTCATTATTGGCAAGAGGTGCTTCGGTATCAGGTATAGGAAGTCGAGTATTTTGTAGGGCGATCCTTTGCTCCGGTAAGGTCTCTTGTGAATCACCTTCCTCCTTGGGTGAAGGCGTAGACTCTGGCAGCGTACGAAGGGTTTTATTTTTTGTCGCAGACGCAGGTGCAGGGGAGGTTTTTGGTAAAGCCTGGACCTGTTGAGCTGTCTTCTTTTCTGAATTGTTTTTCCCAGATAGCCCACTTTTTTGGGCATTCGTTGTTAAGGCCTCGCGTTCCGAATAGGTATCGGAAATATTATTATCCTGAGGTCGGGGGGCTTTGGTTGTGGTTTGAGTTTGGGCGGGCGCTGCTGCTATCTCTGCGTTAGGAGAAACCTTTGGGGTAGGCAATTCTGGTTTGTAGAGCAGGAACCATCCGCCCACTAGGCTAATGACTACGAACAATAGCGTGAAGAAAAGATGCTTCCAGGGCCAAAGCGCCTTAGGTCTTTTTCTAGTTGGTGGCAGGTTAGTCTCGATACTTTCCCATAGGTCATTAGCATCAACCTCTGCCGGAGCATCCGGCAGGTTGAGCTTTTCCCTGATGTAGTGTTCGATAGATTTCATGCGGTATAAATCTGGAGCCTATAGAAAGTGATTTGGTGGATGTCGTTCACGGGTTTAGGGTTTCAATGAAAGCCAAAATGGTTAGTGCAAGCGGGATAATCTTGAGCCGGTTACGGTTGACAAATTCTGCACGTAGAGGAGAAGTTCCGTCAATTTCGCAGGCTTTAGCTAGCCATTTCCTGGCCCGGGACAGTCGTTGTCGAGATAGGGCCGCGTCAATACCGAGCAGATTTGCGATCTCTGCGTGGCTGTAGCCTTCTACGACACTCAGGCTGAATACTTCGTAGAACTCGGAAGGCATTGTTTTCAGCCAGTCGGTTAACTCTTTATTGTCGAATGCCGTGAGGACCTCCGGAGCGATGGCCTGGGTGTGCGCCTCGGAATTAAGTTCTTCGGTGGCTAAGCGTCGGTTTTTAGCGTTGCGCTTCAGGCAATTATTGATGATTACACGGGTAGACCAGGTTTTAAAGCTGGCGCGAGTGGGGTCAAATTGGTGAAGCTTTTGAAAAATTTGAAGGAAAGAATCCTGAAGTACGTCCTTGGTTTCAGCTTCCTGGCTGAGGTAGCGGCGGGCAACGAGACCAAAGTAAGGAAGACACCGATCATAGAGCTCCCGTTGCGCCGGTCTTTCGTTGGCGATGCAAGCGGAAATAAGTCTTTGATCAATTTTTTCTTTCATCAATTTACGTTCCGGATAGGGAAAAAGGGCGGGCAGACCGGTTGTTGATCTACCCGCCCTGGGAGGGGAAAGAACGGTTACCTACTCAGGTACTAAGGTAACGCGAATTTGGTTCGATCCCGGGGTTATAGGCAAAGGCACTCTTGGGTGATCGTACCGAGGGTGCTGTCTTGTTTGATGCAATCGTCACCTACGTTGAGGCGTAGATCGGGGCAGTCGAAGGAAGGCGTTTCTTCTTCGCACATACAATCTGTGCTGATGAAGCCAAAGATGGTATCCTGTGTAGCTGGGATGTAGTCGTAGATGCAGGGATCATTGAAGTTGGCCTGGAGGTCCTCACAATCATTAGTTATAGGATCTCCAGTGTCGCAGTTGCAATCTTGGGTTACTATGCCCAAGTCTCCGTTAGCGGCAACACAAGTATCCCGAAAGTTCAAGGACAAGCCGGGGCAGTCGAAGGTACTTGATCCAGTATCGCATGAGCAGTCTTGGGTTACGATTCCTAAATCTCCATTGGCCGCAAAGCAAGTGTCTTGAATGTTCAGGGATAAGTCGGGGCAGTCGAAAGTAGCGTTGCCACTGATGCAGTTACAGTTGCCATCAATTTCGCCGAGCGTGCCGTCTGCGGCAATACATGAGTCGCGAATATTGAGCATTAGGTCTGGGCAATCGAAACTGGAGCCATTGCCTAAGCATTCGCATTCGCCGGAAATCAGGCCGAGGCTTCCGTCCGCCCGCAAACAGGTGTCGCGGAAATTGAGCATCAGGTCAGGGCAGTCGAAGGGGGTAGGTTCTCCAGTGTTACATAAGCAGTCTTGGGTTACGAACCCTAAAAATCCATTGGGGGCTTGGCAAGTATCTTGGAAGTTTAGCTCCAGATCGGGGCAATCGAATACTGGTGTAAGTTCGATTTCGTCGGCTTCAAATATGCTACAGGAAGCGAAGATGAGGACTAGGGCCAGCATAAGCAGACCGGGAAGGGAAGTGAAATACTTTTTCATCTGTAAAGGTTGGTTGTATTTTGAGCGATGGGAAATCCGGTGGTTTACCGGATGGATGGTTGAAAGCCGGCCGTGCGTCCACAAGCCCTGTTCACCACCTTGTATCCTGCGGCCGCGCCAGATGTGACAAGAGGGAAGAAAAAAATGGAAGAATTTATTTTC
>CAYPIM010000277.1:0-4925 GCA_964410795.1 uncultured Lewinella sp.
ACTATCTGACTATCTGACTATCTGACTATCTGACTATCTGACTATCTGACTATGACCTCACCCTGCACCCGCGGCCTCGCCCTGATTTTTCTTATCACTTGTTGTTTTTCCTGTGATCCCGCCCCGCGGGACATTCGCAACTTCTACTTCCCCGCCCGCGATCTGGCCGAAAAAGGCATGGTCTATATCTACGATAATACTGGATCCTTACCAGGGGCAGACCAGGAGTTTGCTTATTATCTTGGGGTAGATCAGGATACGGCCTTGTACCTGAGTATTACCCAGTACGACGGAAACTTCAGCCCCCGCCAGCAAACCCGCCAGGAAATTGAAAACGATGGTGCTTATGTACGTGATCTGATGCTTCTGCAATCCGACAGCTCGGGCGTTGCCATTCCGACGGCTACCGAACTGCTGTACAACCGGGCGTTCCCTTTTTACCTGAACGACGTCAATGACCAAGCAGCCAACGGCTACCGCCTCCGTTTCGTTAACCCTTCTGACGAAGCAAGAACTACCTATGTTTCTTTAAATCGCTCCTTTCGGGGAGATACCACCATCAACGTAGAGGGCAAAGATTATCCCGCCCTCGTTTTTGACCTCGCGGGAGAAGTAAGCGAACGGGATACTGACCTCGGAGACATCAGCCCCCAGTTTTCCGGCTTTGAAATCTACGCGAAAGGGCTTGGAATGGTGCAGTACGAGAGAACGCTAAGCGTTGGCGCTACTCTAGGTGGAAGACTAGTAGAACGAATTGGAATGGACGATTTCTTAAAGCGCGTGGAGCAGCAGTCTGAAGTAGATCATAGTGGGCATAACCATTGATTTTTCTGCACCTTCCCGAACCGGTTCAATGATTTAAATGGATTTGTGACAGCAGTATGCGGTTTGGACCATAACCGGTAAGGTTGACGAACGATGTCAATAAATAATAGGAGCAATAGCACCTCTCCATCAAGCGAAGGCGGTAGCCGCAGCGGTAATTGGCTCCCTTCTTCTTTGGAGAAAGGCTGGGGATGAGGTTACGAGCGGAGCGAGCATCCGCGTAATCAGCCGTAAGGACAAAAACACCTACTCCCGAAACAATTTAACGTCTGCCCAAAAGGTGCCAAACGGAATAATGGAAGCAAGTAAGCCCAAACCGATTTTCCCAAAACTCCATTCTCGCCTTAGACCCACAACAAGTACCATGATGCAGTAGCCGATGAACAGTACGCCGTGTACCATCCCGATGGCCTTATTCGGCCCGGGCGTATCAAAATAGTATTTGAGTGGCATGGTGATAAATAGGATGAGCAAAAAAGAAACGCCTTCGATGAAGCCGAGTACGCGCAAGCGGCCGAGTTGGTCGCGTAGTAAATCTTCCATACCGCAAAGGTCTGCCATTAGCAAAGAAGGTACGGTCAGCGGGAGGTAAGAATAATCCCTCGTCGCACTGTATTATGCTGCTGCCTGTCGTTCTCTTTTCTCCACCCTGGGGTCCATCACCCCGAACCAAAGCGGCGGCACGAGCGCCATAATCATACATGCAGGGTAGCCCATCGGCAACTGCGGAGATTCTTCGTAAGCCCGCAGAATCTGGTATTTCCGGGAAGCCCGGTAGTGGTGATCGCTGTGGCGGGTTAATTCGTAGAGGAAAATACGGCCGAGCTCGTGGTTGCTGTTCCAGCTGTGAATGGGCAGCACCGGCTCGTAGCGGCCAGCAGCATTTTTGCTGCGCAGTAGCCCGTAGTGCTCAATGTAGTTCACCGTCTCCAGCATCAGGAAGCCGAATATTGCCGCAGCAATTGCAACCCATAGGCCAGTAAGGCCGAAGAACAAAAAAGTAACCGTTAGGTAAGCAAGCTGGATGAGTTGAAAGCGCAACATCTCGTTCTGAAAACTGAAAACGGGCTGGTCGCTCCGGCGTAATCGCTCCGCTTCCAACTCCCATGCGTGCCACCAGCTTAGCACCGTACTGCGGATCCAGAAAGCGTAGATGGTTTGTCCTTTACGGCTAGTGGCCGGATCGAGCGGAGTGGCGACGTGGCGGTGGTGGCCCCGGTTGTGCTCAATGAAGAAGTGCATGTAAAGACCAAACATCAACAGCACCTTGGCCAGGAATTGCTCTGCCTTATTACTCCGATGGCCTAATTCGTGACCAACGTTGATGCCGATTGTGCCGATCAGGAGACCGACGTTAAGAATCATGCCTACAAGCTCGTAAGTAGCCAGCTCCCGGGCGTTAACCAGGTAAAGAAGGTAAACTACGGCTCCGGCAAGAATCGGGAAGTTCAGGTAGAGTAACCAGTTGAAGATCGGGCGCGCTGCGCGCGCCGGCTCCTCTTCAGGCGTATGGTTCTCGGATGTGCCGGGCAAAACAAATTCCAGTAATGGCAACACAACAAACGCAACGTAGATGCTGCCGTAAGACCAAACGCCGCCGTAGTACAACCCTAAATAGCCCGCAAAAGGAAGAAGGTAAGCAAGCAGATATTTTAGGTCTCTGTACATGATCGGAGTTGTTGAATTTCATTCTAAGAACTGGTTTAAACTTTTCGTTCACGACCTTATCCGCGCCCTGATGATCACTAGCTTCGTTGCAAAAATCCTCAGTTAGCTAAGGCTAAACTCCGGTTTTCGCGCCTTGCCAGTAATCATCAGGTCTGCGGAGCGGCCAGTTCAGAAAAGTTTAAACCAGTTCTGACAAGCAAGACAAAAATAGCGAAATTTCGCTAACTTCGCGTCAAATTAAGCAACCATGAATTTTTCTCTCAACGAAGAACAGTTAGCAGTACAGGAAGCTGCCCGTGATTTTGCGCAGCGCGTCCTTAAGCCTGGGGTGATCGAGCGCGATAAGCACATGACGTACCCAACCGACGAGGTACGCCAGATGGCCGAGCTCGGCTTCATGGGCATGATGGTTAGTCCGGAATACGGCGGTGGCGGTATGGATGCCCTCAGCTACGTAATTGCCATTGAGGAAATTTCTAAGGTAGACAACAGCTGCTCGGTCATCATGTCCGTCAACAACAGCCTGGTCTGCTACGGCCTGGAAGCCTACGGTACGGATATGCAAAAAGACAAGTACCTCCGTAAACTGGCGACCGGCGAGTGGATCGGTGCTTTCTGCCTCAGCGAGCCGGAAGCCGGCTCTGACGCAACCAGCCAACGCACCACGGCTGTTGATATGGGAGATCATTACCTCCTGAACGGCACCAAAAACTGGATCACCAACGGAGGCACCAGCAGTGTGCACATGGTGATGGCACAAACGGACGCCGAGAAAGGCCACCGCGGCATCAACTGCCTCATCGTGGAAGCGGACTGGGAAGGCGTGACCGTTGGAGCGAAAGAAGACAAGCTCGGCATCCGCAGCTCAGATACCCACACCATCATGTATACCGACGTGAAGGTACCCAAAGAAAACCGCATCGGAGACGATGGCTTCGGCTTCAAGTTCGCGATGAAAACCCTGGCGGGTGGCCGCATCGGAATTGCAGCCCAAGCCCTCGGCATCGCTGGAGGAGCTTACGAGCTGGCCACCGCTTACAGCCACGAACGCGAAGCTTTCGGCAAAGCCATCAGCAAGCACCAGGCAATTGCCTTCAAGCTGGCGGATATGGCAACAGATATTGAAGCCGCCAAAATGCTTGTTTACCGGGCCGCATGGCTCAAAGACGCAGGCAAAGACTACAACCAGGCGGGAGCTATGGCCAAACTCTTCGCGAGTTCCGTTGCCATGAAACACACCGTTGAGGCCGTCCAGGTTCACGGTGGCTATGGCTTCGTTAAGGAATACCACGTAGAGCGCCTGATGCGCGACGCCAAGATCACCCAGATTTACGAAGGCACCAGCGAAGTCCAAAAGATCGTCATCAGCCGTGGATTGCTCAAGGGGGGCTTGTACGTGCCGGTGGAGTAGAGCGTTTAGTTGTAGGGTGTTCCATTTGGCTGGGGCTATCCACGTCGGATATCGAACGGCTCTGCTCGCTCCGCTCGTAACCTCATCCCCAGCCCTTCTCCGGGGGAGAAGGGAGCAAGTCATGGCTGGGGACAAGGCCAAAAAATGTGCCGGACTATTACCAGCGAACGGAACAGCATACATTTAATTATTAGCATTTAGGCTACCGCAGTTACTTGCGGTAGCCTAAATGCTTTAAGCTAAATCCTAAACGCTAAATACTACCTTCGCATTAATGCACGCACCAAAAGGAACAAGGCTCCTCCTGTGGCACTGGCTCATAATCGCAGCAGTAGCTTTGGCTTATACCTGGTACTATTACCGGGAAATGTTGGCTGGCCCCTACGTGCTCAACGATGATATGGTGCAGCACTACCTATGGCTGTTCGTTGATCATTTTAACCTGAACTGGAAGGATACTTTTTACGCCGATGCTTCGGCGGCTATTCAACCGCGCGGATTTTACTGGCTTTTGTGGGGGCTGGGCCGGGTATTCGAGCCGCTCACTATTTCACGGGGCGGACCTTTTCTAATCTCACTGCTTACGGTGGGCTACGGGGTGTTGCTTTTACGGCAGTACACGCATGTATTCATTGCCGTCGCGGGTAGTTTACTGGCTGTACATCTTGGCTTTCATACGAGTGTTGGCTTTCTGGCGCGTTCGTTTTTGATGCCACTTGTGCTGGCGTTCGGTTACTACCTTTTGCGCGGAGACCGCCCCTGGGGGGTAGCGTTGGTTGCGGTGGCTTCGGCCTTGTTTTACCCTCCGGCGCTACTGCTGAACGGCGGAATCTTTGGCCTGTGGAAAGTGGGCGAATTGGCACAATGGCTTTGGGGGCGCGGCCGCAGGATGCAAAGAAAGGTTGAAAGAGAAAACCTAACGCCTGCCACGTCTTCCTCGGCTAGGTTGGGACCGGGGGAGAGGGGACGAGCGGAGCGAGCATCCACGCAAGAAATCAAGAATCGAGCATCAAGAATCGAG
>CAYPIM010000277.1:5025-6573 GCA_964410795.1 uncultured Lewinella sp.
ACGAGCGGAGCGAGCATCCACGCAAGAAATCAAGAATCGAGCATCAAGAATCGAGCATCGAGAATCACCTACCCCTCCTGCCATACCTCCATCATCTACCACGTCTTCCTCGGCTAGGTTGGGACCGGGGGAGAGGGAACGAGCGGAGCGAGCATCCACGCAAGAAATCAAGAATCGAGCATCAAGAATCGAGAATCGAGAATCACCTACCCCTCCCTTCCAACACTGGTACATCTACCTTTTGGGCTTTGGCCTGGCCCTGCTGGTGGTTTTGTCGCATGCCCGAAGGGTTGAGACCCATCCTACCCTTGGTGGCTATCTGCCGAACAGCGAACTGATGAGCTTGCCGGAGTTTGGCGTTGGCGGTAGGGTAGAGGTTAGCAGTGCGCTAAAGGCAACACCTTCCCGACGACTGGCCCACTATTTCTACAACGATGCTAAAACGCCCTTCGGGCGCTGGTTCGCTAACCTGACCCTGGTGTTGGTTGTGCTTTTTTCCGGCCTGCGTTTCCGAAAACTAGGAAGGCTGGGCGGCTGGCTTATTGCCTTTGGACTGGCTTCCGTAGTCCTGTTTTATTTTGCCCGCAGCGAATTCCCGCTACTGTTTTTGCCGAGCCGTTACCTGGTCTACCCCTGGCGACTTTGGGTACCGCTACTCTTCACCTTTCTGTTAGCAGCGGCCTGGTCTTACCACCCACGGACCTGGCTGGCTGCCCTACTGGCTGCCTTGCTGCTCGGATTGGGCTATTACCGGCAGCCTCCGGAGAAGATGCCCCGTCACAATGCCTCCGGACGTACGTACATCTTTGACGCCCTTGCGGAATTACCGGAGGATGCCCTGATCGCTATGCCGCCTCATTTAGCCAATCAGGTACCCGTCTTTGCCCAGCGCAACGTTTTCATCAGCTTTGAATCCGCCCACGCGCTTTACTTTCAGAACTACCACAACTACATAATTCCGCGCTACGAAGACTACATCGCCACCATGACCAATACTGATGACGACCTTGCCAGCACCGTCGCCTTTATGGACAAGTGGGACATCGATTACTTAGTGATCGACCGGGACCAACTGCGCGAAGCAAAGTTCAGTGCTTTCGTCCCGTTCCGAAAGCAGTTTGAGGACCGCCTAAAGAGTACGGACGTTGCGGACAGAACCTTGCTCCACCTCCCCGACTCAGTAGGTACGTTGATTCGGGAGCGGTTGCACATTGTCTCGCGGGAGGAGTTGCGCGGACTTTAGTATTGGCGGCACAGATGTACTTCCTTCACCGCTTAGGGGTTATTTGTCTGCCAGACTATTTCTAGCGCGGTCGCAGGTGCATGGCGGGTTTTTAGGGCAATGCTCCTCCGGATGAGGAAGTGGTTTTCCTGACGGGCTTATCCGTTTTTAAACGCATATAAACGTAAGTATGCGACAATTACAATTAGATGGGAGGTGGGCTATTATCCGTCAATTGCAGGTTCTTCAAGATTCCCTAATTGTCCATCCACATCATCATGTAGCTCTACAGGGCGATAAATGGTTAGAACTTTGTGTTAATCAAT